>CAZSBS010000101.1:0-1216 GCA_964605095.1 uncultured Planctomycetaceae bacterium
GTGAACATCGAGGCCGTAATAGTGATGCAAACCCCCGCCAGCAGGTATCCCCACGGCACGCCGCCGAGCACGCGGACAATGCCCAGCAGCGGCAGGCTTATCGCCAGCAGCAGACCGACGTGCAGCAGCTTGCCCAGAAACTTGCCTATCACTATCTGCCAGTAGCCGATCGGCGTGGTCAGGATCGGCACGAGCGTCCGCTGGTATATCTCCTCGTTGATGGAGGAACTCAGAAGTACGATCGCCACGAACTGGGCTATGCCGAACTGGAAACACATGATGGAACTGACGATCCCCTTGCCCATCTCGGACATGTGAGCGATGCGGTACGTGGGATCTGCGCCGCTGGCCGACTCTATGAACGCCAGCCAGACCAGCGAAACGAACAGCCCCAGCACGGCCGCGTAGGCGAAGCGGAGCATGTAATACTTCGCCCGCCTGCTGGTGACCAGCAGCTCCTTGGTGAACAGCGGCCCGACCGCCGTCGACAACCTCTGCAATACGGAATTGCCCATGCCCGTTCCCGTTCCCATGCCATTCCCACCCCTTATGTAGTGCGGTGACTCTGGAATGATACCAACTTTCAGAGGATGGAGAATCCGAATCTCGAATTTCGAATTTGTCAGGCGACAGAGCGTTCATCAATTCTGAAACGCTACGCCAGGTGGTCATACTCCCCCGCCACTAACCGGCGGATGAAATCCACAAGCCCCGCCCGGCCATCGCCCAAACCGTCGCCCACAATCACGTCGGCGGCGGCCTGAAGGGACTCCGGGGCACTGCCCATCGCGGCGCCCAGGCCCGCGCCGCTGACCATCGGCATGTCGTTGACGTCGTCGCCGACCGCGGCGATCAGCCCGGCCCCGACTCGCATCGGTTGGGCAACGTACCGCAGTGCCGTCATCTTGTCGGCCCCAACGGCGTGGGCCTCGACGATCATCACCCCGTAGTTCGGCGCCAGAATCGAGTGAACGTTCAGTTGTCCGGCGAACTCGCTCGACAATTCCGCCGCCATCTCCCGGACCTCGGCATCCTCGACAACCGTGGATATGCGCAGTATCGCCATGTCCGCCGGGGCGTCGGCAAGGCTGGCCACTTTCTTTACGCGAACGGCCATCTTGGAAAACCAGTCCCTCCCCGCCGCGTGGTGGTCGCCGGCCTCGGTGACCAGGTAGTCCACGGCATGTCGCCAGCCGTCAACCAGCGCCATCGCCAC
>CAZSBS010000101.1:1316-15912 GCA_964605095.1 uncultured Planctomycetaceae bacterium
GGCTTGGCGGATGTCCTCGCCAACCAGGCCGTCGGTGCCAACCAGCGTGCCGTCAACGTCCAAAGCCAACAACTTGAATCGCGTCATGGTCAAAATCCACTACCCAAAACAAACTTGACAAAAAACTGACAATTGGCGAATAAGCCCGGTGATGCTATCATACTTCGTATGCGGATTCGACTGGGTTACTGCCCCGCCCCGGATGGCGGGTTTATTATACATGGCTTGGCGGCCGGGAAGGTCGGCAGCGGAGACCTGGAGATCGAGTTGATCTCCGCCACCCTGCCAGCCCTCAACGACCGCGCCACGCGCGGCGAACTCGAAGCCACGATGATCAGCGTGGCCGCATACCCGTACCTGCAGCACCGCTACGTCCTGGCACGCTGCGGAGTGAGCTTCGTCGCCTCCGGGCGGGGACCGGTCCTGGCGGCCCGAGAGCCCCTCAGCGAGCGGGATCTGGAGACCGCATCTGTGGCCGTGCCGGACTCCACCAGCAGCGCCATCCTCGCTCTTCAAATCCACCGGCCGGGCATTCGAACAAGGCTTATCCCGGCCGATAAGATCGCCCAGGCCGCCAAGATGGGCCTGGCCGACTGCGCCCTGCTGCCGACCAGCGACACAACCATGTGCCGCCAGTCCGGGCTTTACTGCGTGGCGGACCTTGCGGCCGGGTGGGCCAGGCAGAGCGGCCAGATGCCGCTGCCCATGACGTGCTTCGCCATCCGCGGCGACCTGCCCGACGAGGTGCGCCTCGGCATAGAAACGGCCCTTCGCGACTCGATCCGTTACGCACTTGCCCACCGCGGCGAGGCATCCGCCTTCGCGGTGCAGTGCGCCAACGGCACGGCTTGCTGGGAGGCCGACCCTGCCGCCTTGGGCACGTACGTCAGCGAGCGCAGCCTGGACATGGACGCCCCGCAGCGCCTCGCGGTCGAGGAGTTCCTCCGCCGCGGCCACGACGCCCAAATCGTGCCCAACGCCCTGCCGATTCGATTCGTGGGCTCTTGACGGGCGGCGGCATGGCATCTATCGCGGAGGCCGCGGAGAGAAGAAGAAGAAACATCAGATGGGGATTACATGGATTAAGAGATTACATGGATAGAAGCATATATGAGTTTCTTAATCCATGTAATCCCCATCAAGTTTTTGTTTCTTCTTCCTCTTCGACCTCCGCTCTAGAACCCTGCTACTGACCGGGTTCCGCCGGGGTCTCTGTTGGCACGGGCGTGTACTTGCACACGCAGTCGTAAAGCCCGCCGCCGAAGCGTTTGGCGACCACCGCGTCCTTGAGGACCGCCAGGCGGATGCAGTCGACGCTGAACTTCGCGTCGTGGTTGCTTTCCACAGCCCGGCCCATTCCTTCGAGGATGACACAGTCGGCGTCTTCGGCGGCGGCGTTGAGTTCGTCGGAAACTTCCGACAGGTCGATCAGGGGAATGCCGCTACCGGTGGAGACAACCTCGAACATCTTGCCCTCGATCAGGGCGGCCAGGTCGCCGTCCACGATTGTCAGGCGTTCGACGACGTCGACCAGTTCATCGACCGTGATGTCGTTCAGTGACGGCGTCTCGTTGGCGGCCAGAACTATCTGCGTGCCGCCCAGGGCCATCTCGCGGACCAGGGGCATGACGCCCAGGACGAAGTCGCTGCCGGCGTTGTCGACGAACACGACGGCCTTTGCCCACGGCATCGGCGGGGCCAGGATCAACTGGGCGGCCAGGGCGTCGAAGTCGTCCACCAGCCATGGCCTGGGCTTGATCCGCTCGGCGAGTTGGATGAACGACGCGCTCTCATCGGCAAGGTCCATGGTCTCCATGGCGCCGAGGTCGAAAATGTTGCCCGTGAAGACGCACTCGATGAGGTGCAGCCATTTCTGCTCGCGTTCCATCAGGTGCAGGTCGTGGACGGTCTGTGGATAAATCGCCATTGCGGCGTCGTTTTCGCGGACCTTGACGGCCGCGAAAGGGTCCTCAATGCCGTGCTTGCGAAGAGCCTGCCCGCGAAGGCGGTCCAGTTGAATGATGTCCAGCTTGCCGCCAGGCAGCGAATCGGGCTTGGCCCGAAGCTTGTCGATGGCGGCCTGGAACTCCCCGCGGGCGGCGTCGATGCGCCTGCCCGCAGGCCGGCCGTACCAGCCCTGTGCGTGCTCTAGCGTCCGCCCGAAATGCTTCTCGAAATGATCCAGCCAGTGGATGCGGGCCTGCTCGTCTTTCAGCAGGTCCCAATCAATGGCAACGTAGTTTTCCGGGTCACTGAGCAGGCGGAAGTGACTCATAAGCTTCTTTCGTCTCCTGGCATGCCACGGACGCGCCGCACCCGTGCAGCAATAGTTGTTCACAGGCCGCCATATTACTACATGACGAATCTTAACGCCTATAAAACCCTTAATGCAACCAAAGTCAAGTCATCAAGTCGAGTCTGAAGACCCGTAAACTGCCTCATCCTCCACAAAACGTGCCGGCAGATGCCCGCGGCGGTCTGGCCCGGACGGGTCGCCTCGATGGCGGCAGCCTCCACCCTCGCCATGCCAAACTCCTCGTCATGGAAGTTCATCGCCTCGTTAAGCCCGTCCGTGAAGATCAGCACCACGTCGCCGGACTTCAGAGTCATGTTGTCGTGCCGCCACGTGAAAGCCGGGTCGATGCCCAGAACCCCGCCGCCCGTGGTGAGATGGCAGCACTGGCCGCCGCGGACAAGCAGCGGCGGGGTGTGCCCGCAGTTGGCGTAAGTGAACCTGCGATTGCGGGTGTCGATCACGCCGTAGAACAGAGTGGCAAAATCGCTCATCATCGTGTCCGCGCAAAGGTCCCGGTTGACGCGAGAAATAACCTCCGACAATTCGTAAATGTTGGTCGCGTGAGCCCGCAGCGAGGCCCGGATAGACGCCATCAGCAGCGACGCTCGCACGCCTTTGCCGACGACGTCGCAAACCGCCACGCCCAGGTTGCCACCCTGGAAATCGTGGAAGTCGTAGAAGTCCCCGCCAAGGGCCAGGCTCGGGATGTACGTCCCGTGAATGTCCAGGCCCGGCGCCTTGGGATCCTCGGCCGGGAACATCCGCCGCTGGACCTCCGCCGCCATTTTCATCGCCCGCTGAAGCTCGGCGCCCCGCTCTGCCTCCTCGTCCAGGCGGGCGTTCTCGATAGCCGCGGCGGCCTGGGCCGCGACGGCCTGGAGCATCGACCGCTCATACCAGTCGAAGTCGTGCAACTCGCCCATGTACACCCGAAGCACCCCTACGCACCTGCCCCTGTAGTTCATCGGCGCACAAATGCCGCTGACGATGCCTTCCCTCTCGGCCTCGGCCGGGTATAGCACCCGCGGGTCGTCGCGCATGTCGGCCATGTAAACCGTCTTGCCTTCGAGCACGACCTCGCGGTCTATCTTGCTTTCCGTGATAAGGATGGGGCCTTTTCGGAGATACTCGCCCGAGAGGTTCGAGACCGCCTTGACCACCAGCTCCCGCCGGTCATCACTCAGCAGGCGGATTGCGCAGGCCTTGGCCTTGAGCAGGTCCCGCACCGTCCGGGCGACGAGGTTCAGCACCGTTTGAAGGTCGCGCCGCCCGGCAAACTCCGCCGTCAGACGGTACATCGTTGCAAGCTCCGCGATCCGCGTCCGCAGGATCTTCTGGCGATTCCACCGCCTGGCAATGACGTTGGCCATCAACTGGAGCAACCGCGTCGCGCGGCGAGAGGTCGGCGTCCCGGCCGGAACGTCGTCGCGGGGGCCAACGACGAGCCGGCCAAGCGTCTCACCCTCCAGATTGATCGGCAGGTCGGCGTGGTGAACCGCTACGCAAGGCTCGTCGAGAGCATCCGCGGCCTCGCCCGCCTTGTCCGACCAGGCGGCCGAGGGGCGAGTCAGCGGCTCGCCGTCGGCAGAGCAGATGCAAATGGGCATTCGCAGGACCGAAACGAATTCGTCCTGAAGCCGTTGCAGCGATTCCTGCGCCAGGTAGTCGGTAAGTAAAGCCACTTTGGGGGAAGTAGTTAGTAAGAAGTAGGTAGTAGTTAGTAAGCAGTAGGGACACAACCCCTACGACAGCCATCGTCCTGATATTCGTTCTTGGCCTCAAGCTCGATATTCTTCGGGCTTGAAGGTACTCAGACATTGTATTAAACCCCGCCCGGCGGGCAATAGCCCGCATGACAAAGTGGAGCAATTGGGGGAACGTCCTACAACCACGGCCAGTGGGTGCCGTGGTTGCGTCGCCCTAAAGGGCTCCGCGAACCACGGCACCCTGAGATCTGTGGATTATCGGACAGCCTCAGATATCTATTGACCGGATCCTTTCGCTATCCCTTGATCTATCGGTCGCCAGCGCGTAGATTCTCACTCGTGACCGACCAAGTCATCGTCATAGACGGATCGCAGGGCGAGGGCGGCGGGCAGATACTTCGCACCTGCGTGGGCCTGTCAGCCGCGATGGGAATCCCCGTCCGCATAACCGCCATCCGAGCCGGACGCGACCGCCCCGGGCTTCGCCCCCAGCACCTGGCTGCCGTCCGCGCCGCCGAGGCCGTCTGCAACGCACAGGTTACCGGCGCCGAACTCGGCTCGCAGGAACTCATGTTCATTCCAGGCCAGCCCCAGGCCGGTCAGTTCCGCTTCGACATCGGCACGGCCGGGTCCGGCACGCTGGTGCTCCAGACGGTAATCCCGGCCCTTCTGATGGCTGACGGCGACTCCGACGTAACCGTCACGGGCGGCACGCACAATCCACTGGCACCGTGCTTCGAGTACCTGCGAGACGTCTACGCCGTCCTGGCCAGTGCCGCCAACGCGCAGATCTACATGGAGATGGCCCGCGCCGGCTTCTACCCAAGCGGCGGCGGGGAGATCCGAATGCAGGTCCAGGGCCTCGGCGACTTCGACGCCCTGGGTCCATTCCGCATGACCGACCGTGGGGAGCTAAGGCACATCGAGGGCATCTCGGCCGCAAGCTACTCCCTGGCCGCTCACATCATCGACCGCCAGACCCAGCAGGCACTGGGCCGGCTTGCAAAGGCCGATCACCGCGCCACCATCGAGCAGGCGGTATGGGAGACCTTCTCCCCCGGAACGGTGGTCTTCATCCGCGCCGTCTTCGCCAAATCCGTCGCCGGTTTCTTCGCGCTGGGATCCCGCGCAAAGTCCGCCGAACAGGTCGCCGACGACTCCGTCGAGAGCCTGCTGGCCTTCATGGAATCACCCGGCACCGTCGACGCACACGCCGCCGACCAACTGCTGACCATCGCCGCACTGTGCCCCGACGAGAGCCGATACCTCGCCGAGCGCCCCACCGACCACCTGCACACCAACGCCCAGGTCATCCGCGAACTCACCGGCCGGGAAATAGACATCACCCCCGCCGAGGGTGGATCGGCCCTGGTGACCGTCCACGAATGGCCGGAGTAGAGGGCTTCGCCCGCTTTAAGCGCTTTCCTTTTGGCTCTTTCGGGCGGCGAAGATGGTCGGCGCGGATGTGCCATCGACCATTTCCTCGGTTATCTGGAATACGCCCTTTTCCGCCTGCTCGGGCAGATCGTACATGAGGTTCAGCATGAGTTCCTCGACGATGCCTCGCAGGGCCCGCGCGCCGGTGTCGCGCTTCATCGCCCGCCGGGCGATCGCCTTCAGCGCACCTTCGGTGAACTCCAGGCTCGACTGCTCCATCTCGAAGAACCGCTGAAATTGCCGCGTAAGGGCATTCTTGGGCTCGGTCAGGATGCGGACCATCGCGTCCTCGTCCAGCGCCGACAGCGTCGTCACGCAAGGCAGCCGGCCCACAAGCTCCGGAATCATCCCGAAGTGAACCATGTCCTCCGGCTGGACTTTGCTGAGAATGTTGTGCTGCTGCACGATGGTCTCAGTCGGCTCGTCCTCGCTGCCGAAGCCGATGAGCTTCTTGCCCAGCCGCCGCTTGATTATTTCCTCGAGGCCCACGAACGTCCCGCCGACGATGAACAGGATGTGTTTGGTGTCCAACTGGATGTACTGCTGCTCGGGGTGCTTGCGCCCGCCCTGCGGCGGGATGTTCGAGATCGTCCCCTCGAGCATCTTCAGCAGCGACTGCTGGACGCCCTCGCCGCTGACGTCGCGGGTGATAGAGACGTTCTGACTGGTCTTGCCGATCTTGTCGATCTCGTCGATGTAGATAATGCCCCTCTCGGCCGCGTCGAGGTCGAAATCCGCCGCCTGGAGCAGCTTGAGCAGGATGTTCTCGACATCCTCGCCGACGTACCCAGCCTCGGTCAGCGTCGTGGCGTCGCCGATGGCGAAAGGCACGTTCAGCACTCGCGCAAGTGAGCGGGCCAGCAGAGTCTTGCCGCAGCCGGTCGGGCCGATCAGCAGCACGTTGGACTTGTCCAACTCGACCTCGGTTTCGCCGAGGTCCGCGTTGGTCAGCCGCTTGTAGTGGTTATGCACCGCCACCGAGAGCACCTTCTTGGCGTGCTCCTGCCCGATGACGTACTCGTCCAGAAACTCCTTTATCTGGCGGGGCGTGGGAATGGCTGTGAACAGCGGCTTGCTCTGGGACATCCGCCGCTGTTCCTGCTTGACGATATTGTGGCATAACTCCACGCAGTTAGCGCAGATATAAACGCCGTCGGGCCCCTCGACCACCGGGCCCACGTCGTCGGCGCCGCGGTGGCAGAAGCTGCAATTGTTCGCGGCCCGCTTGGACCGTGATGGCCCTTTGGGGCCGCCAGAGCCCTTGCCGGAAGTAGAATCCATCATAACTCCTTGTCAGGTTCGTCCTTGTCCGCGCCCTCGTCGGCCTGCTGGGCCGGGCACCCGGGGAGCGACTCCGATACTTCATCGTCACGGCCACCGGGGGCACTTGACGTGGAATTGTCCGCTTTTGGCGCCTCCGTGTCCAGCCCCAAGGCTCTGCGACGCAACACTCGGAATTCCTCTTCCGTTAATAACCCTTCCCGACGCATCCGCTCCAAATGTCCGATATCAAATACCGACCCCCCGTCCAGCCCGCCAATGTTCGACGGGTGAAACCGCCGCCGCATCCACGGCGCGATGACCAACCCGCCAATAAGCAACACGACCAGAACCACCCCACCCAAGAAGTAATCCCAGCCGGTAAACACCGCCGCAGTCCCAATCATGCCATATATCCGACAGAACATCCCATCTATTATAACGCCGGCCCGGCCCGATGACCACGAACTTGCTCCACAGGGCGGTAGTTGGTAGCCAGTAGCCGGTAGCCAGGAGCCGGTGAAGAAAAAGCAGATCACCGCAGAAACACAGAGGCACAGAGGTCAAAAGAAGAAGCGACGAAAAACCACGGCACCCGAATACTTCCGGGTTCCGCTTTTCCGGGCTCCCGGTTCCGAGTTCCAAGTTCCGCCGTTTTCTTCTCCCGGCTACCGGCTGCTACATCTGTTCGATCGTATCTATGCCGAGCAAGTTCAGGCCGGTCCGGATCGTCCGGGCCGTAAGCTCGCAGAGCAGCAGCCTGCTCGCCCGCGTGGCCTCGTCGGGGGCCTTGAGGACCGGGCAGGATTCGTAGAATCCCATGAACGCCCCGGCCAGGTCGTACAGGTAGGCGCATAACACGCTCGGCAGGCAATCGCGGGCGACGGTCTCGACCGCCTCGGGGAACTGGGCCAGTTTGAGACCCAATGCCCTCTCCGCCCGCTCGGCCAGACAAATCACCCCAGCCAACTCGCCGGACTCGGTCAGGCCCTTGCGAAAAATGCTCCGCACGCGGGCGTAGGCGTACTGCATGTATGGGGCCGTGTTGCCGTCCAGCGAAAGCATCTTGTCCCACGAGAAGACGTAATCGCTGGAGCGGTTCTGGCTGAGGTCGGCGTACTTGACCGCGCCGATTCCCACCGCGCGGGCGATCTGCCGCCGCTGGTCCTCGGGCAGGTCGGGATTCTTCTCGCTGACGAACGCCAGAGCCCGCTGCTGGGCCTCGTCCAGCAGGTCCATCAGCTTGACCGTGTCGCCGGTGCGGGTCTTGAACGGCCTGCCGTCGGCGCCCATCATCGTGCCGAACGGCACGTGCTCAAGGCAGACACCCCTTCCGACAAACCCCGCCTCGCGTGCCACCGCGAAAACCTGCTGGAAATGCAGCGCCTGGCGGGCGTCCGTCACGTACAGGATGCGGTCGGCATGCAGCACGCCCGCGCGGTAGCGCATCCCGGCCAGGTCCGTCGTGGCGTAGAGATACCCCCCGCCGGTCTTTTGGACGATCACGGGCAGCGGCTCGCCGTCCTTGCCCTTGAACTCCTCAAGAAACACGCACTGGGCGCCCTGGCTTTCTTGCAGCAGCCCGGCCTTGTCCAGATCTTCGACAACCTTCGGCAGGTCGTCGTTATAAGAACTCTCGCCGCGGATGTCGGCGTCCGTCAGAAGCACGCCCAGGCACCCATACACTTGTTCGCAATGCCGCAGGGAGATTTCGCGGAACTGATGCCACTTGTCGAGCGTCTCCGGGTCGCCAGCCTGGAGGCAGACCACTTCATCCCGCGCGGCATCGGCGAAGGCAGGGTCGGTGTCGAACCGGGCCTTGGCCTGGCGGTAGAACTCCTCAAGATCATTAAGGGCCGTGTCCGCCCCATCGCCCTGCGGGTTTTGCCACAGCAGGTCCGTGAGATACGCCACCAGCATTCCGAACTGCGTTCCCCAATCGCCGACGTGGTTCTGGCGGATCACATCATGGCCGATGAAATCGAGCACGCGGGCCAGGGCGTCGCCGATGATCGTGCTGCGAAGGTGCCCGACGTGCATCTCCTTGGCCAGGTTCGGGGCGGAATAGTCAACCACGACAGTCTGGCGATGATCCGGTTTGTCAGGCACTCCCAGCCGGCCATCTGCCCCCCCCAGAATGGCATTCAACTTCGACGAAAGCCAATCCTTGCTGAGGTGGATATTGATGAATCCCGGCCCGGCCACTTCGACCTTCTCGGCCAGCTTCTCCGGACCCACGAGTATCGGCCCGGCGGCCTCGACGACCTTCGTCGCCAATTGTCGGGGATTCGTGCCCAGGCGTTTTGCCGCGGCCATGACGCCGTTGGCCTGGTAGTCGCCGAACTCCCGCTTGGCCGGCAGGGCGATCATTACCGGCACGTCGGCCTGTATTCCCGCGGCCTGGAAGGCCTCGCTCATCAGCCTGTCAAGTTCAGATCGAAGGTTCATTAGTAAGGCTTCAGACTGCAGGCTTCGCGCTTCAGAAAACGCCTCTTCCCGCCCCGGACGGGGCGGTTGATTGTAGCCACGGGTGGAGCAACACCCGAAGGGCGATGCGGAACCCGTGGAAGGCGATCAATCAACAAACCCGCCCCGAATGGGGCGGAGGAACCTCCTTCGCCCCATCCGGGGCGGGTAGGCGGTCGCCCTGGCACTTCAGGCGCACTGTTCCTCTATTCCCGGTTCCTGATAACTGGTTCCGTTGTTCGCCTTCACCGGCTACTGGCTACCGACTACCGGCTACTCTTCGGCCGCTGCGTCGGCCGGCTTCTTCTTCGTCGCCCGTGCCTGCCAGCGGACCTTCGGGGCTTCGCCCCACAGCAGTTCCAGGTCGTAGTAGCGGCGATGCTCCTCGTCGAACAGATGCACCACCACGTCGACGAAGTCCATCACGATCCATTCGGCGGTGTCTTCGCCGGCCATCTTCCAGAGCTTCTGGCCAATCTTTCGCCCGTCCGTGGCGATGTCGTCGGCAACACTTCGCATCTGGCGGTCGCTGGTGCCGGTGGCTATCACGAAGTAGTCCGTTATCGGGCTTATGCCGCGCAGATCCAGCACGACGATACCTTCGCAGTTATCGCGCTTGGCGATCCGGGCGGCCGCGACAGCCAGTTCCCTGGCCGGCTCTTTTTCCTTGGCTTTTCGGGGCAAGTGCCTTTCCTTATTTGCCCAGGCCCAGGGCGTGGGAGATTATCGGCGCATATTTTACGATCAGGCCGGCAAACACGACGGACACCATGCTCATCAGCTTTATGAGGATGTTGAGACTCGGGCCGCAGGTGTCCTTGAACGGGTCGCCTACTGTGTCGCCGGTGACGGTGGCCTTGTGGTTGTCGCTGCCCTTGCCGCCAAGCTCGCCGGACTCGATGTACTTCTTGGCGTTGTCCCAGGAGCCGCCGGCATTTGCCATGAAGATCGCCATGGCGAACCCGCATGCCAGCCCGCCTGCCAGCAAGCCCATCACGCCGGGCACGTCCAGCACCAGGCCGACGACAATAGGCACCACAAGCGCCATCAGAGAGGGTATGACCATCGCCTTTTGGGCCCCGGCGGTGGAAATCTCCACGCAGCGCGCATAGTCCGGCGTGCCGGTGCCCTCCATGATCCCCGCGATCTCGCGGAACTGCCTGCGGACCTCGGTGACCATATTTTGTGCGGCCCGGCCTACTGCTTCCATGGTCATCGCGCAGAACAGGAACACCAGCAGCACACCGGCGAACATGCCGCACAGGACCTTCGGGTTCATCAGGGTCACGCCATAGAAGGTCATGTACTGGTCGTATGTCGCGCGCTGGGCGCCGATGACTTCCAGCGTGTGCTGCTTGGCGTCAGGGCCTGTCCCTGTAGTTATGACGAGGGGCCGGCTGTTGGTATTGGGGTCGAAGTCGGACAGATTGGCGATGCTTGTCAGGTTGCCCGCGGGCATCTCGAAGCCGGCTGGCTCGTCTATGACCATAAGTGCGTCAAAATCCAGATCGTTGGTGCCTTCCTCGCTCTTGTAGGCGATCTTGCCGTGGCCGAGGCTGAACATTGTCCCGACGCCGGCCTTGGCGTTGGTGCCGTAGGTTCTGTCCACCTGGACGATGGCGGCCTTTGCTTCGCGGACCTGGCCGGTGCGGACTTCCTCGACGTACGCGGCCAGCAGGGCCAGGGCCGTAAGGGCGGCCGAGCCGATGGCAAAGCCCTTGCCGACGGCGGCGGTGGTGTTGCCCAGGCTGTCCAAGGCGTCGGTGCGCTTGCGGACCTCGGGCGCCTGATGGGTCATCTCGGCGTTTCCGCCGGCGTTGTCGGCGATCGGGCCGTACGCGTCGGTCGCCAGGGTTATGCCCAGTGTCGCCAGCATGCCGACGGCGGATATGCCGATGCCGTAGAGGCCCAGCAGCACCTCATGGAAGCCGCCCGCAAACGAAAAGGCCAGGAGAATCGCCACGATCACGGTCGTCAGGGCCATCCACGTGGACTTCATGCCAAGGGCTATGCCGGAGATGATGACGGTGGCATGGCCGGTCTGAGAGCTGTTGGCCACGCGGCGGGTGGGCTTATAGTCGTAGCTGGTGAAATACTCGGTTGCCTTGCCGATAATCACGCCGGCGACAAGCCCGCTGACTATCGCCAGCCAGATGCCCCACCAATTCACGCCGGCGATGTCGTGCATCAGCAGCCAGCAGACGCCGGCCGCGGCGACGACGATAAACAGGCTCGACCCGTTCACGCCGCGGTTCAGGGCGGCCATGAGCTGCTTCATGCCCGCGTCTTCTTTGGTGCGAACCATGTAGATTCCCAGGATGCTCAACAGGATGCCGACGCCCGCAAGGACCATCGGTGCGGCAAGCATGCGCATGCCGGCTTTGAGCTGAAGCTCGGGCTGGCCGATGAACAGCGCGGACGCCGCGGCAACGCCGAGAGCGGCCGTCGAGAGGATCGAGCCGCAGTAGCTCTCGTAGAGGTCGGCGCCCATGCCGGCGACGTCGCCGACGTTGTCGCCGACGTTGTCGGCGATGGTGGCTGGGTTGCGGGGGTCATCCTCGGGGATGCCCGCCTCGACCTTGCCGACCAGGTCGGCGCCCACGTCCGCGGCCTTGGTAAAGATGCCGCCGCCGACGCGGGCGAACAGGGCCTGCGAACTGGCGCCCATGCCGAATGTCAGCATGACGACCGTGATAACGGGCAGCTCAAACGTGAAGCCCAGCAGCGGGGCGAGCTTGCTGAGGATCAGGAACCACATCGTGATGTCAAGCAGGCCGAAGCCCACGACCACAAGGCCCATGACCGCACCGGCACGGAATGCGACGATGAGGCCCTGGTTGAGGCTGTTCTTGGCGCCCTGGGCCGTCCTGTTGGACGCCATGGTGGCTGTCTTCATGCCAAGCCAGCCGCAAAGGCCCGAGAAGAAACCGCCGGTCAGGAACGCGAACCAAACCAGCCCATTCTGCACGTGAAGCCCGTAGGCCATGAACGCCAGCAGCGAGGACGCCACGATGAAGAACACGGCGACGACCTTGTACTGGCGCTTGAGGTACGCCATCGCGCCGGTCGTAACGTAGCCGGCGATTTCCTGCATCCGCGCGTCGCCGGGGTCGGAGGCGGCCACCTCGCTGTAAAACACCCAGGCGAAGGTCAGCGCCACTATGGCGCAAATGGGCGCCAGCCACCATATCAGCGGAATCTCGATCTCCGACGGCGACACGACCGCGATTATCGCTAGTATCACAATCAGGCCCGCGGCCGCTGAGAGGCCGATAAGCACCTTGGGGTCTTTCTTCAACTCGGTCATCAAGATCTTCAAGTTCAAGTTGCAACTCCTTTCTGCCAGGTTGGAGCCCCGCCACGCCGGGGCCGCTGGATTCCTTCCGACGGCTTCATGCCCCACGCACGCACGGAGCCCGTGCTCCGACAATACGGGGCGAACATATACTACGGGAAGCCCCGCGCGCTGCAAGGGATTTCCGCCGCGCCGGCCAACAATCTCCCCCCGCGCCGGGAGTTTTCGGCCGGCATAGGCCGCAACACCATTGCAGGCGAGCCCGCGGTCTGGACGCAACGCAACCGGCGCGGTATAAAGGACGTAACGAAAGGACCCCCGAATGACCGACCGCCCGATGGCATGTGACATTGAGATCCGCGTCCGCTACCCCGAGGCAGACCAGATGGGCGTGCTCCACCACAGCCGCTACTGGGTCTATTTTGAAATGGGGCGAGTCGAGCTGCTCCGCGCACGCGGGGTCGCCTACGCCGACCTCGAGCGCGAGGGGGCGTTCTTCGTGGTCGCAAAGTGCTCCGCAAAGTTCCTGGCCCCAGCCCGGTACGACGAGGTGCTGCAACTTACGACCCGGATCGTCCGAGTCGGCGCCGCCAGGATCGACCATACCTACGAGTTGAGGCGAAAGAGCGACTCAGCCCTGCTTTGCACGGCCGAGACCACCATCGCCTGTGTCGACCGCACGGGGCGGATCATCCCCATACCCCCGTCCGTGGCAAGCCGCGACGAGGTGACGGACTCGTAGCCGGCGCTGCCCCGCGAAGCTTCAGCAAAACAGGGGCGACGGCGGGAGGCACGGAGCCTTGTAGCGGGACTTTGACGTGAAGGCTGCGCGGGCGTAGACTGGCGGGCCTATGGCGATTCGTGCCGTACAACTGGACATTTACCGCACAGCGATTGCGATGCGGAGTTTCGAGCACGCGGCCGCGACGCGAAACCAGGCCGAGGCGGTGGTCGTTCGCGCGGTTTTTTCAGATGGCACGGTCGGCTGGGGCGAGACGCTGCCGCGGGCCTACGTTACGGGCGAGACGCTGGAGTCGGTCGCGGCGGACCTCGATGGCATAATCTGGCCTGCCCTTGCGGAGGCGGATTTCTCGGGCGTTGAGGCCGAGGTTGCGGCGACGATCGCGGTGATTCCGACAGCCGGGGCGGATGGGCGGTGCATCAACGCCGCGGCCTGTGCGGCTGAGCTGGCGTGCGTGGACGCCCACATGAAGCGCCGCGGGCTGGTTTCACCGGCGGGGCTTTTGGCGGCGGCGGGCGCGATTGCACCGGCGGGGGAGATTATTCGCTCTCATTCCCTGCTCGCTGAAGCGAGCAGGCCTCATGCGGTGGAGGCGGACATCCCGCACCAGTGCGGGCGGATTGCCCCGCGTGTCACGGGCGTTCTGGGCTCAGCCGACGCGGGCAAGACGGCCCGGCGGCTGCGGCTCATGCGGTGGTACGGCCTGCGGGACTTCAAGCTCAAGCTGGGCCTGGGGGCGGATGTGGACACGGCGAACCTGGCCGTGGTGCGGGCACGGCTCGCCGGTGCGTTGGCGGCTGGGCAATGCACGCTGCGTGTGGATGTCAACGGCGGTTGGACCGCCGACAAGACGCCCGAGCGAGTGGCCGAGCTGCGGGGCATGGGCGTCTGCGCGGTCGAGCAGCCGGTTTTCTGCGGGGCGAGCAAGCTTGTCGAGCTGGCCCGGCGGTGCGAACTGCCACTGATTGCCGATGAGAGCCTGCTGACCGATAGCGACGCCGAGGCCCTCCTGGCCGAGCCGGCGAAGCTGTGGTGGAACGTCCGCATCAGCAAGAACGGCGGGCTCATCCGGGCCGGCAGGCTGGCGGCGTGGGCGGCGTCGGCGGGCTCGACGGTTGTCCTGGGCTGCATGGTCGGCGAGAGCGGCATTCTCTCAGCCGCCCAGCGAAGGCTGCTCCAGGCGGTTGGGCCGGGCGTGCGATTCGTCGAGGGCAACTACGGCCGGCTCCTGCTGGCCGGCGACATCGTGCGGCGCAGCCCGCGTTTCGGTTACGGCGGACGACTCGGCGTGCTTGGCGGCGCGGGGCTCGGCGTGGAGGTGGCCCCGGCCCGCATGGCCCGATGGGCCCGGCGCGTCGCGACGCTTCGGCGGTAAAGAAGAAGCGGTCTATCGC
>CAZSBS010000102.1:0-15902 GCA_964605095.1 uncultured Planctomycetaceae bacterium
GCAGCTCGATGATCGGCCTGGCGAACTCGGCATCGCGCTGGACAAGGTAGTCGTTGACCGTCACGACGTGAGTCTTCATGCCGTCCAGCCAGGCCATGTAAATCGCCGGGTAGCAGGCGATGGTCTTGCCCTCGCCGGTGGCTTCCTCGGCAACCCACCCGTCATCGAGCACAGACCCGGCCACGAGCTGCACGTCGAACTGCCGGTGATTGCGCGCGCGCCGCGAGGCCTCGCGGACAAGCGCGAACGCCTCGCCTTTGACCTCGTTGCGAGAGGCCCCCTTGGCCCTGCGAGCCTTCAACTCGTCGCTGCACGCGAGCAACTGCTCATCCGTCAGTTCGGAGAGCTTCTCAGCCAGCGGGTTGGCCTGCTCGCGCACGAAACGCATCTTGCCGCGAATGATGCGATCATTCCGGCTGCCGCCGATCATCAGCAGAAATAACTTCCTAAGCAGACTCAACATATAGCGTTACCAGTGCAGTGAGCGTTAAGCAGGCCCGGCCGGCACACGCCCGGGCCGATAGTCCCATAAGTATCGCATCCCAAGACACGCCGGTCAAGGAGACAGCAACCCCGAGACCGCAACCACGGTCCCCGGCATACCTTCCAACAAAGCCTCCCGCGTGCGCGTCAGGGCTTGCGGGCCTGGACGATGGAGCACATTCCCTCATCGCGGATGAGCAGGACGGGGTCGGTGAAGCCCGCGGCGGCGAGGTCCTCGGAAAGCTCGCGGAACGTGAACGTCCCGCCGCCGGGCGTGTTGACGAGCATGTTGACGGCGAACATCGCACCGTCGGCGGGGACCGTGCGGGATTCATCCATCACCAGGTCGCGGATCAGCACCTTCCCGCCGGGGGCCAGCGCGGCGTGGACTTTGCGGAACAGGTCGCGGTTCTCGGCCCGGCTGTTCTGGTGGACGATCGCGCTTACCCACGCCAGGTCGGCCCCGGCGGGCAGGGCTGGGTCCACGGCGAAGTTTCCGCCGGCAAGCGTTACGCGGCCCAGCAGGCCCGCCTCGCGGAGGTGCTTCTCGGCTATCGGGAGCACGTCCGGCAGGTCCAGCAGCGTGGCCCGGCTGCCCGCCGGCCCAGCCTGGAGAAAAGCGATTGTCCATGTCGCCGGCCCCCCGCCTACGTCCAGCAGATGCTTGAACGGAGGCGGGCCGATCCGCGCGACCAGCGGCCCAGCCGCCGGCCGGCTGACGACCTGCATCGCCTCGATGAACGACTCCAGGTCCGCCGCCGCGCCGCGGATGCTCGGCTCGCGCTCCGCACGCCGGCCGGTGCGGACCACCGTGGCGAGCTGCGCCCAACTCCGCAGGCAGTTGGCATGGTGCTGGACCATTGCCAGCGCGCTGGAGGCCCCCTGCTTGCACAGCACGTCGGCCACGCCGTCGGCCAGGCTGTACTGCCCCGCCTCCGACTTTTCCAGAAGCCCCATCGCAGTCAGCGCGTCGGCCAGCATGGCCGTCGCCCGCAAGTCCCCGCCAATCGCCTTGGCCAGCCCAGCCGCGGACTTCGCCGGCCCCGCCAGCACGCCGAAGACATCCAAATCCGCCCCCGCCGCCAGCACGCACGCCGGCTGAAACCCCCGAGTCACACCCAACACCCGCTCAGCCGTCCACTTCTGCTTGGCCATCACGCCATCTCCTTCGGTTGCCGGCTGGTGGCCGGTTCTCAATAAGCATAGCGTCCCGCCCCAAATGGTGAAGGCACAAAAGACGGGCCTTTTGCCTTGAATGGCCTACACTTTTCGCGCGGCGAAGGGGGCAGGAACCTTTTCGGAACTTGGCGACAGACACCGTCAGATACCGAATTAGGATTGCCTGGGCGGCGTACGCCGCTATCATAGAGCCATGCCGAGAATCGAGAATCGCCCGAGTCATCGTGCCGAAGAGGCCGCACCACGTCACGCAACACGGCAACATAAGGTGAAGCCCTCATGCCAATAACCATCGGGCCATTCTCGCTGGAAAGGATCGCAACGCCGTGGAAAAAGTGCGCCAGCGTCTTCTGCGGGCCGCCGCCGAAGGCAGGATGATTATTCGGTAGGCCACCGGCGGAGAATCTCCCCCCGGTCCTTTCTAAAGTGCGTTGGACTCGTCCACGGTCATTCCGGCTTGTCTGACAAGTTTCCGGAGCAGTCCGCGGCCCAACTGAGGATGGTCCGGGACCGAAAGCGTCCAGGGATAAGCGGGATGGGTGAGCATCCTATGGGAGCCGCACTGCCGAACCAGCGTCCATCCGGCATGCTCAAACTTGCGCACCGCATCTCGCCCACTGACCAGTCGAAGCCGTTGGCCCACTAGAGCGAGACCTCGATCGGCTCGCCGCGGACGGCACCGGCCTTGCGTTCCATAACCTCCAGCCAGCCGACAATCGCCTCGCGGATGTTGGCGATCGCCTCCTCGCGCGTCCGTCCCTGGGAGAGGCACCCGGGCATCGCCGGCACCTCGGCGGCATAGAAACCGTCCTCATCCTGTTCAATCACGACGCGAATGTTCATAGGCGTTCCTTGTGAAAGACTCCCGCACCGCCGATATTATACGGCATCCAGGCGGTGAAGCAAGGGCTGGGCGTTCGGCGCGGCGCGCGGCGTCAGACGCCCGCTTGTAGTGGCCCCGTGAGGGGCTTCCTGAAGAATCGCCTTCCTGCCCCCAAGGGGACGGCGACACTACGAACCCCCGCACGTAGACTGGGCATTACCTGTGGGACATGCTGGCGACAATGCCGGGCGACGAAAACTCTTGACAGCCCCCCCCGCCGTAGGTCAGGATAGTCGGACTGTGACCGCTGGGCTGTCCACGGGACCCTCGAGCGGGCCGGCTTGGGGACAATCGCAGCCGAGATCGTCACCCGAGTGCGGCCGCGGGAAAATCCTCCACGCAACCCCAAGATGGGTATCGTGTTCAAACTAAATCCGCTGCTGTGCGTATAACATAGCCGTGTGCCGCCGGGCAAACGCAACTTGACAAGGACTCCATAAGATGATTGACGTCAAGCACTTGAGCAAATGGTACGGGCGGTTCCTTGCCGTGGACAACATAACGTTCCACGTTGACAAGGGCATGATCGTCGGCTTTCTGGGTCCCAACGGGGCGGGCAAAAGCACGACGCTCAAGGTACTTACGTGCTATCTGCCCGCGACGGCCGGCAAGGTGGCCATAGCCGGCCACGACGTGCTGGAAGACTCCCTGGCGGTCAGGCGGGACATCGGCTACATGCCCGAGGCCGTGCCGCTCTACCCGGAGATGCGCGTCCGCGAGTTGCTGATGTTCCGCGCGGCCATGCGGGACATCCCCCCTCGCGACCGCAAGTCGGCCGTGGACCGGGTGGCTGAGCGATGCTGGCTGAGCAAACCGGACGACGTGATGCGACGTCGGGTCGGCGAGCTTAGCCGCGGGTACAAGCAGCGCGTGGGCCTGGCCGAGGCGCTGCTGCACAACCCGCCGGTGCTCGTGCTGGACGAGCCGACGATCGGCCTGGACCCCAACCAGATCCGGGCGATGCGCGAGCTTATCCAACAACTCGGACAGGACCACACGATAATCCTTTCCAGCCACGTCCTGGCCGAGGTCGAGCAGACGTGCAACCACATCATCGTGATCGCCGGCGGGCAGATCGTCGCCGACGGCACGCCGGAGCAGCTTCGCAAAAAGGTCTCGGGCCCCTCGCATATCCTGGCCGAGCTTCGCGGGGCAGAGCCGGCGGAGCTTGCAAAGGCGGTTGGCGCCATCGAAGGCGTCCACAAGGTCGATGCCTCCGGCGTTGGCGGCTGGACCAGGCTGGCTATCGAGTGCGACGGCAAGAGCGACCGGCGGGCGGAAGTCTACCGCCTGGTGGCTGAGAAGGGCTGGCAACTCCGCGAACTCAAGCACACCGGCGGCTCGCTTGAGGACTTCTTCGTCCAGGTGACGTACAGGCAGAACATGCAGGCGGCCGGGCGGCTGGCACAATAGCCCAAAGCCAAGAGAGGCCGCGAGGTCCGGAAGGAACGTGCGATGAAGGCATTGACACTGGCAAGACGTGAATTGACGGCGTACTTATACTCCCCCATCGCCTATGTGATTGGCGCGGGGTTTCTGCTGCTTACGGCCGTGTGGTTCTTCCTGAACCTGCGGATCGGAGGCGAGGCGTCGCTGCGGCCGCTGTTCGACGGCATGGCGCTGCTGATGGTCCTGGCGGTTCCGCTGCTGACGATGGGGCTTCTGAGCAAGGAGTTCGACAGCGGGACCATCGAGACTCTGCTCACCAGCCCGGTTACCGACGCCCAGGTGGTGCTGGGCAAGTTCCTGGGCGTGATGGTGTTCTATTTGGCGTTGCTGGCGACGACGCTGGTGTTCCTTGGCCTGATGATGGCATACGGCCGGCCCGACGCTGGTGTGGCGGCCATGGGATACCTTGGCATGATCCTCCTCGGGGCGGCGTATCTGTCGGTGGGGATATTCGCCTCGACGTTGACTCGCCACCAGATTGTCGCGGCGGTGGTGGCCATCGGCATCCTGTCGTTTTTCGTGCTGCTGATGGGATTCGTGGTGGGCCTGGGCATCCGGCCTTGGGCGGATGTGGCCGCCAAACTCAACACGATGACTTACTTCCGCGACTTTTCCCGCGGTGTGTTCGATTCCCGCGGGCTTGTGTACTTTCTGAGCGCCACGGCGCTGTTTCTGTTCCTTAGCGTAAAGACCCTGGAGAGTCGAAGATGGCGATAGACAAGACTCCTGCTGCCACTGCCGATGCTACTGTAAAAAAAATGGAATCGCTGGATGCGGGTAAGGCCCGTCTGGCCGGGGCAGTCGCCTCGGCGGTGAGCCTGGCGGCTACCGCTGGACTGAGCATCTGGATGATCCGCCTGCTGGGCGGTCCTTCTGCCGGCGCGGAACTGGCCGGGCAGATGTCGCCCGTGCTGGCCTTCGCGGCTGTCGGCCTGATCGCCGCGGCGGCACTGGCGATCACCAGGCACATCGGGGCACAGCAGTTTCTGCTGGGATACTGGCTGGCCGTGGTCGTCGCCGCGATAGGCGCAACGCTGGCGGCGAGCCTGTGGAAGATCCCCGCGGACCTGGCAGGGCTGTTCGGCCTGGCGCCGGAGTCCGCCGGAAAATGGGTTGCCCTGGGCTCGCTGGCGATGCTCGTGTTAGGCGCTATCGTCGTGGTGCTGCTGACAGGCGCATCCCAGCCGCACAGCCGGCAAAGGTACGCCTCGATGGTGATCGTGTCGATCAGCTTCGCGATCGCGGCCTTGCTGGCAGTGAACATGCTGGCCGGGAAGAAACCCCTGCACAAGTCGCTGGAGACCCTCGGCCGCTACGGCCTGAGCGAGCGGACCAAGAAGATCCTCAAGGACGTGGCGGTCCCGGTCCGGCTATCGTGCGTGTACACGTCGACCGACAAGGCCAAGGGCACCGAAGAAAAACGGGCTCGCGTGCAGGAGCTTCTTGAGGACATGAAGCTGTACTGCGACAGAATCAAGGTGGACAACATCACCAATGACGGCGACAAGGCCCGCCTGCTTGCCCGCCTGCGGGGACAACTGGGCACGCAGGCCGACGCTCACCGCAAGTTCGTGCAGAAGTTTCAGGCCGACTCCGAGGCCCTCCAGGGCGAACTGGAAAAGGAGGCACAGGCGTGGAAGGCCCACTCGCCTGATTCGTACCTCAACCAATGGGGCCTTCCGGCGGAGATTTCCTCCGCCCTCGACGATGCCGCCGCCAAGCTCAAGCAGACCCGCCAGAAAGTCGACGCCGCCCTGGGCGGCGCGGGCCTGCCGGACTACGCCGATCTCGTCAAGCAGATCAAGGAAGCCGACGAGAGCTGCCGCAGCGTGATCGAGCAGTCCGACGCGTTCGTGAAATCACTGGCCAAGATCGCCAAGGCCGCCGCGGACCCCAACACGCAGCGGAGCCTGCTGGCGCAGGTGAAGAAGTTCTCCGACTCCGCCGCCGCCACGTCCGCCGCGATCAACTCCGGCGGGGCCGATCCAAACGACCCGGCTGCCATCCTCGGCAAGTACGCCAAGGCCGCCACCGCCGCCGCGGATGAAGCCGCCGCCCTTGCCAAGGCCGTGAGCAACATCGCCGGGCCGGAACAGGCGAAGCTCGTAGGGCAGAACTCGCTCCTCGTGCTGCCGTTGGGCGCGGTGAGCATTCCGCTGACGACATACATCCAGCAGGCCCTGGCAGCATCGTTCCGCAAGATGGCGGAACAGGTCGATGCGGTGGTCAAGAACACCAAGGCCGACTACCAGAAGAAGTTCATCGCCCAGATCCGCCAGGATACCGAGTCGCTCGTGGCCTCGGCCGGCGAGATCAGCAAGTTGGCCGACGGCGCTGTCAGAAAGCTTGGCAAGGTCGACGCGATGAGCCGCCAGGCGTTCACCGCCGCCGAGACCGGCAAGCTCTTTGCCGGCCCGCTGGGCAAGATACAGGCGACCCTGGCGGCGGCTGAGAAACTGCCCGCCCTCAAGGACACGTCGATCTCGACGGACATCACCGGCGAGAACATCATCATCGTCGAGGCCGGGCCGGAGAAAGAGCAGAAGGTAAAGGTGATCTCGTTTAACGAAGTCTGGCCTCTGAAGGTCAGGCCGATGGGCATGGAGGCCGAAGGCCAGGGCCCGCAGGCGCGGGAGTTCAACGGCGACGCGGCAATCGGCTCGCAGATACTCGGAATGACCAGCCAGCCGTTCGCGCTGGTGCTGCTGGCCTACTGGGGACCCGGGCCGGACATGCCACCGCAGATGGCCGAGAGGATGCCCCGATCCGACCTGCCGCCCGAAGCCTTCGCGGCCCTTCGAGACAGGCTCCAGGCGGCCAACTTTGCCGTCGAGGACTGGAACCTCAACAACGACATGCCCGACCCCAACGAGCACAAGGGGCGCCAGAAGGTGCTGATCGTCCTGCCCCCGGCCCCTGCCGCGCCGCAGAACCCCTTCCAGCCACAGCAGGCCCCCATGCCGCAGTTCGGCCCCGAAAACGCGAAGAAGGTCACCGACGCCGTCTCCGGCGGCATTCCGGCTGTATTCCTGGCAACCTTCAGCCCGCCGCGGCAGGTCAGCCCGTTCATGCCGCCTGCCTCGGCGCCCTACGCATGGGGCCAGTACCTCCGAGATCAATGGGGCCTGGACGTCAAGACCAACTACCTCGTTGTCCCGGCCGTAACGGACGAGAAGACTCCCGGCAAGTACAAGGTAGACGCCGAACGGTTCAATTTCCTGCCGCTGAGTTCGTTCACCGACCAGCCCATCGGCAAACCGCTCCAGGGTCAGCGGGTCATGTGGACGAACCTCTGCCCTGTCGTCGGCATCCTGACCACCCGCGGAGAACCCTCGGAGCCGCCATCAGGCGTGACGATCCAGCGGGTACTTAGTTTCCCAAGTGGCGACAAGTCCACCTGGGCCACACGCCGGATACAAGAGCTTCTGACGCAGTTCCGCACCAGCGAGGGCAGCTACATCTCGCCGGACTACTCGGCTGGGGCCGGGGACCTGCCCGTACCGTTCGACCTGGCCGTGGCAGCCACCAAGGCCGAGGACAAGGAAAAGGGCGTCAAGCCCGTGCGGATCGTGGTGATGACCGTCGGGGCAAGCCTGACCAGCGGGTACATGGACCAGGAAGTGCCCGTGCGGGACGCCAAGGGCGCTCTGTCCCTTGCCGACCCCCCGCGGGCCAACGCCGACCTGCCGATCAACAGCATCTACTGGCTCATTGGCCGGCGCGGGCTTATCTCCAGCGGGCCAGTCCAGGCGACCATGCGAGAAATACCGCCTACCCTCCGCACACTGCTCGTGGCTGCCTATTGCGTGGTGCTGCCACTGCTGATCGTCGGAATCGGCGGGCTGGTAATGTACAAGCGGTCACGATAGCCAAACAAGAGAAGGTCATAGGATGAAGCCAACAACGATAATCATACTCGCGGCACTGCTTGTGGCCTGCCTGGCCGTGGCGCTGCTGACCAGCGACATCTTCACGACCACCCCGCCCGAGAAGGCCGAGTCGGGCCAGGTCAATCTCTTTACGCCGGCCGTGGGCAAGGTCGCGGAACTCACCGTCCAGGGTCCGTCCGGGACGATAAGCTTCCGCAAGCAAGGCGAGAACTGGCGGATCGTCAAACCCTTCGACGCCGCCGCCGACTCATCGAGCGTCAACCAGCTCGCCGACGCTATCAAGGACATCAAGGGCGTCAAGGCCGCGGATGTGGACGACCAGACCACCGGCCTGGGCGCTCCGAAGTGGACCGTCACCGTCACCGACGACAAGAACGCCACGCACAAACTCATGGTCGGCCTGCCCAGGCCAATGCGGGCCGCGCAAACCTACGTCCGCGCCGACGACGGCAAGCAGGCGTATGTGACCGACGTGGACCTGGCCGCCAAGCTCGGCAAGCCCTCTGGCGAGTTCCGCAACATGACCGTGCTGGACCTCCAGAGCGGCTCGATGGCCCGCGTGAAGGTCGCCGGACCTGAGAGCTTCGAGTTGGTAAAGCATGCCGACAACTGGCAATTGGCCTCGCCTGTGGCCGCCCCGGCCAACCCGGACAACGTCAAGAAGCTCCTCGACGCGATCGCGCATGTGACGGCCAGCGACTTCGTCGCCGACGACGCCAACGACCTGGCCCCCTACGGCCTGGCCCGCCCGCGACTGCTTGCGGAGGTGGAAATGGCGCCCGAGCCTGCCCCGCTGGAGCCTGCCACCAGCCCCGCCGCCACGAAGCCTGCCGCCACGCGCCCGGCAGCGAAGGTATACAGCCTGGCCCTGGGCAAACAGATCGGCGACAAGATCTACGCCAAGGCATCGGACTGCCCCGCCGTCTTCAGGGTGCGCCAGGACCTGCTCCAGAACCTCCAGCCGAAGCTGGCGGACCTGCGAATCCGCAAGGTGGGCGACATCGACATTCAGGCCGTGACGGGCGTGGATATTTCGGTGCCGGCCGGCAAGGCGGGCTTCGTCAAGGCCGACGGCAAGTGGCGGATGGCCTTGCCTCTGGCCGGCCCGGCCAGCCAATCGGCGATTGACAAGCTACTGAACGACGCGGCCAATCTCAAGGCTGAGAGCTTCAAAGACGACGTGACCGACCCGGCCCTGTACGGCCTGGACAAGCCGATGGCGGAGCTGAAGTTCCGCATGGCCGGCGCGGGCAAGGTTGTCAGCCTGCTTATCGGCGGCAAGAGCCCCTCCGGGGAGATGACGTTCGTTCAGTCGGCCGGCCTCGGGTCCCGTGGGGGGGCGACGGCGGTGGCTGTCGTCCGCACGAGCGACCTGGGAGCTATTCTGGCCGAGCCGGCGACGTATTGGGACACGACCATCCTCAAGTTGCCGGCGGGCGCAAGGGCAGCCTCACTGGACATTCGCCGCCCGGACGACAGCTACAGCCTCGTCCACGACGCCAACAGCGCCTGGCGGCTGACGGCCCCTCTTGCCGCGCCGGCCAATGAGGAGCAGATCAACAAGATCCTCGACAGCCTGGAAGACCTCCAGGCCGAAAGGATCGTCAACCTTGGTAGCAGCGTCCCGGAAAGCTACGCCAAGGGCAAGGACATCATGCAGGTGATCCTGACAACGACCGCCGAGCCCGCCACCCAACCCGCCACGAGCCAGCCCACGACGCAATCAGCGACGGCGCCGGCCAGCCAGCCCGTCCCCGCGGCGCCGGCGACGCGGCCTGCCCCGGCCAAGCCCGTCGTAAAGACGTACAATATCACCGTCGCCAAGATCGGCCTGCACTGCTTCGTGTGGGTTGCCGGCGGCAAACTCGTCACGATCGGCCAATTCCCGCTGACCCTTTACAACGAGTTGTCCGGCGAGCTGCGCGGGCGGCGTGTATGGTCCATCGACCCGGCTCGCGTCCGTCAGGTGAAGGTTGTCTCGGACGCCGACGGCGTCGATCTGAAGCGGGACGGCGACGGCTGGACCTGCATATCGGATCCATACGTGAAGATCGACGCCGAGAAGGTGGCCGCCTTCCTCAAGGATGCCGGCGAGATCCAGGCCGACCGGTACGAGCAGAACTCCGCGCCCAAGGACCTCGATGCCTTCGGCCTGGACAAGCCCTGGCTGCGGTTGGAACTGGTGGACGAGGCCGGCAAGAAGACCGTCCTGATAGTCTCATACACCGGCAAGACAGCCGACAAGGACCGCTACGCGACGACCTCGTCAACGCCGGGCGTGCTGCTCCTGCCCGCCTCGGCCATCGAAAAATTCGCCAAGACGCTCAAGGACTTCAAGAAGTAGCCGCCCGCCGACTGCCCGGCCCGTGGCTGCAGGTAAAAGTACTGACCTGACAAGCCGCGCCGGTTCTGGTATGATGGCGACGTCAGGGCGATTTGCGCCCGCCAAGGCGTCAGTAACAGTCCGGGAGACAGACACATGAGCAAATCGGCGGTATTCACGGCGGTCCTGCTGGCGGCTGGGTGCCTGGCCGCGGCGGCTGGGCCTGCTGCGGCGGGAGTGACCAAGGAGCAACTCGACAAGGCCATTGCCAAACTCAGCGCCAACGCCGAGATTTGGGTCCAGGACAAGAACATTCCGACCAACGACCTGGCGGACCTTGACAGCCTGAAGTTCGACAAGGAATCGGCCCCGGTGATCATGGCGGCGCTGGGGGGCATCAAGCGCGACACTGAGGGCCTCTACGTCATTGCCCGGCTGCTTGAGCGATTGCAGAGCAGCGACCTGGAGACCATCCGCGCCGTTATGCCCGAGGCCCAACGCATAGGATTGGCGGCCAAGGGTCTCTACCGGCCCTTCCCCCCGTACAAGGCGCCAGGAAATACCGGGGGCCTGCCCAAGTTCGACCCCCGTATGACCACCGAGCAGATCATGACCCGCATGGGTTCCGTGGACGTCCAGCGGGAAGCCAAGAAGCAGCGCGACATTGTCGTCGCCAAGCAGAACGAGGCCGCGTGGGATAACGAACAGGCTGCCTACAAACTCATTGCCGCAGGCGGCAACCAGAATGACGACACCAGGGCCATGGCGGCGATGGGCTTGGCCGAACGGGTCGGCGATGCGAATTTCACAACCATTCTCGATGCGTACATGGCCGCCGCGCTCAAAATGGAACCCGCCCGCGCCGCCAAGCTCTACCGGATCCTTCGCCCGACCGCGCTGCGCCTGCGAATACAGCCCAGGAAGAAATACACCCTCAAGGGCAAGACCCTGCTCCTTACGGACGCCACCAGCACGATGAGCACTATCGATGATTACGCCGGGCTCAGGGTGCTGGCGCTGCTCAACAGGCTCGTGGAAATAGCCAAAGACAAGAGCCTCGCCAAGGTTCCCGTGCCCACACCGAAGGAAATCGACGACTTCAACAAGCCGAGAAAGTAGCCATGAAACAACCGCCCATGTCGGCCCGCATCGCAGCCGCGGCCGGGATATTGTGGCTGCTGGCCGCTGCGGCCTTCGCCGCCGACGCCAACAGCGCCACCCAAAGCGCCCCGGTCGCCGCGGTGACCAGGGCCCAGATCGACGCCGTCGTGGCACAGCTTCGAACCAATGGCCCGCTCTGGCAAAAAGGCCTCCCCCTCGAGCAGGGCCCCGAGTTGGCCCTGAAGATGCTGTTCTTCGAGCCGGGCTCCGTCGACCTCCTGTGCGACGCCCTGGCAGCCGTGCCGCTGGACCCCAACGGCCTGTATGTCGCGTCCCGGCTGCTGCGCCAGCTTACCTACTCCAAGCCCCAGACCATCCTGGCCGCCCTGCCCACTATCAAGGGCCTCGCCAAACGCGTCGACGATCTCCACAAGGACTTCCCCCCCCTCAGCGAAACGGACCTCAAATGGCTGAAGAACCCGACCGACCAAAGCAAGGTGGCCCTAGCCGCCCTCAAGAAACGCCAGGACGACAAGATCGCACGCGAAACGCCCATCGCGAGGGTTAACGAGGCCATCTATTCCATCCAGGGCCGGGCGCTACAACTCATGGCGTACTCCCACGACCCGGCGCAGTACAAGGAATTGGCCGACGAACTGGTCAGGGTCGAGAAGGACCGCTCGGGCCTCTTCATGATAATCATCCAGGCAATAGGCGCCGAGGCCCGCAAGATGAGCCCCGACGAGGGCAAGGCGCTTTACGACATCCTCCGGCCCGTCGCCATCGAACTGACGTTCGAACGCAAACGCACTTACTACAACTATTCCAAGCCTGCCCTCCGGCCGGACGACATAAGCACCTACGAGAAGACGGAAGTCTATCCGGGGATAACGATCCTCACGATGCTCAATCGAGTAGCGACGGCCTGCCACAGCGGCGACGCCCCAGCCATGAAGGTGCCCAAGGATAGGGAAATCGAGAAATACTGGGCCGACAAGAACAAACAGAAGAAGCCGCGGTGAAAATCCGAATCTCGAAGCCCGAAGCTTGCCTGTCGGCAGGACATGTCAAGATGACAGACAAGATGGTGACAGGACGAACTCGCATCATCTGCCCGCTGATCGCCGGCAGCGTACCCGAGATGCGAAAGGCCATGTTCGACGCCGCCGCCGCGGGCGCCGACGCCGTCGAGCTCCGCCTGGACTACCTCCAGATCCCCCCCGGCAGGCAGGAGATCGCCGACCTGCTTACCGGCGCCCCCGTCGAGACGATCGTCACCTGCCGCCCGATGGCCGAGGGAGGAAAGTTCACCGGCCCGGAATCCGACCGACTGGCAATCCTCGCCGATGCCGTCCGGCTCGGGGCGAACTGGGTGGACGTCGAGGCCGCGGTCACGCCCCACTATTGGCCCGCTTCGGTCGGGCGGGTTATCCTCAGCCGGCACGACTTCAAACGGTGCCCGCCGGACCTCGACGCAATCGCCACCCGCCTGGACGGTTCGGAGGCCGCCGTCAACAAGATCGCCTTCGCCGCCGCCGGACCCGAAGACGCCCTGCGAGCTCTAGACTTGCTCCGCCAATGCCACAAGCCCACCCTTGCCCTGTCCATGGGTGCCGCGGGCCTTATCAGCCGGATCCTGGGCGGTAAGCTCGGGGCGTTCGGCACGTTCGCGGCACTGGCGGCCGGGAAAGAGTCCGCGCCAGGCCAGCCGACGATCGCGGAACTGACCGATCTCTACCGCGTCAAGTCCCTCACGCCGGCCTCGGCCGTCTACGGCGTGATCGGCTGCCCCGTCGCCCATTCGATGAGCCCAGCCATTCACAACGCCGCCTTCGCCGCCGCCGGAATGGACGCCTGCTACGTGCCTCTGCTCATCCAGCCGAGCGAGGACGATTTCTGCCGGTTCATGGACGCCCTGCTGGAGCGGCCCTGGATGGACTGGCGCGGCCTCAGCGTGACAATCCCCCACAAGGAGCACGCCCTGCGCTACGTCGGGGCCGACAACTGCGAGGCCCTGGCCGTCAGGATCGGCGCGGTCAACACCATCACCATCGAGCCCGACGGCTCGCTCGCCGGCGACAACACCGACTACGCCGGTGCGCTTGACGCCCTCTGCGCGGGCATGTCAATCACCCGCGAGGGCCTCGCCGGCAGGCGTGCCGCCGTGCTCGGCGCCGGCGGCGTCGCGCGAGCCATCGTCGCCGCCCTGGCCCACTACGGATGCGAGGTGACCGTCTACAACCGCACCGTGCAGCGCGGGCAGCGACTGGCGGAGGAGTTCGGCGCCGCCGCGACCGGCCTGGACAACCTGGGCCAGCTCGACGCCGAGATCGTCATCAACTGCACCTCCGTGGGCATGCACCCCGGCGTGGACGCCTCGCCGCTGGAGAAGATCCCCCCGTGCGTCCAGGCCGTGTTCGACACGATCTACAACCCCGTCGAGACGAAGCTCATCCGCCAGGCCCGCGCCACGGGCTGCGCCGCCATAACGGGCCTGGAAATGTTCGTCAACCAGGCGGTCGCCCAGTTCGAACGATGGACCGCAAAACCCGCCCCACGCGAAGTGATGCGAGATATCGTCGCCCGGAAATTGGAACCTGCTCGCTGAAGCGAACAGGCCTCAAAAGCAGTTCTGACAGATCCAGAATCCTGAGCGTTACGGAATCACACGGAGAGGGTAATCGCAAGGATCAGTCTGGACACTCCCCGATGCTCACGGTAATCTCGCGTCTTGATCTGTCGAGGCCTGCTCGCTTCAGCGAGCAGGATGAAGTCTGAAGGACCTCGTCCTTCAGTAACCAGTGAACAGGAGCGAGGTCCGCAGGACTTCACTTTCCACGAATCACGCAGGAGTAATACTCATGGCGGACAAAGTCAGGAAGATCGTGTTGGCGTATTCCGGCGGGCTGGACACCTCGGTGATCCTGCCGTGGCTGAAGGACAAGTATGGCTGCGAGGTCATCGCCATGGCAGCCGATGTCGGCCAGGGCGAGGGCGAGCTGGACGGCATCGAGAAAAAGGCCCTCGCATCGGGGGCAAGCAAGTGCATCGTCAAGGACCTCCGCAAGGAGTTCGCCGAGCAATACTGCTTCCGCATGATGATGGCCGGGGCCGTCTATGAGAACGTCTACATGCTGGGCACCTCGATAGCCCGGCCGCTGATCGCCAAGGCCCAGGTCGAGGTGGCACTGAAGGAAAAGGCCGACGCCGTAAGCCACGGGGCAACGGGCAAGGGCAACGACCAGGTGCGCTTCGAGCTGACATTCATGGCCCTTGCGCCGCAGCTCAAGATCATCGCTCCGTGGAAGGATCCGTCGTTCGAGCTCACCAGCCGGGAGGCGGCCATTGAGTACGCCAAGGCCCGCGGCATCCCGATCCAGCAGTCCAAGAAGAAGATTTACTCCCGCGACCGCAACCTCTGGCACATCTCGCACGAGGGCGCGGACCTCGAAGAACTCACCAACATGCCCAAGGACGACCTTTGGGTGATGTCCGTGCCGATCCGCAAGGCCCCCAATACGCCGGCCACGGTGCAGATCGACTTCAAGCAGGGCAGGCCCGTGGCGCTGGACGGCGTTCGCCTGGCCGGGCACGAGCTTATCGCCAGGCTCAACGCCATCGGCGGCAAGCACGCGATCGGGCAAGTGGACCTCGTCGAGAACCGCCTGGTGGGCATCAAGAGCCGCGGCGCCTACGAGACGCCCGGCGGCACGATCCTCTACCAGGCCCACCAGTCGCTGGAGTCGGTCACGCTCGACCGCGAGACTCTGCACTACAAGCAGCAGGTGGCGCTGAAGTACGCCGACATGGTCTACAACGGCCAGTGGTTCTGCCCGCTGAGGCACGCGCTGGACGCCTTCGTCGAAGCCACGCAGAAGAACGTTACCGGCACCGTCCGCGTGCAACTCTACAAGGGCCTGGCGCGGACCGCGAGCATCGAGTCGCCCAACAGCCTGTATTCGGACAAACTCGCCAGCTTCACCATGGGTTCGGAGTACACGCCATCCGACGCCACTGGCTTCATCCGACTCTTCGGCCTGCAAATGAAGGGACGAGGCAAAATGTAAGCCCGCCGCCGCGGCTTGCAAACGCACAGCCCGCGCGGTAGCTTCCGCGACAACATGGAAGTCATCCTCCTCATATTCCTGTTCGCAATCGGCGCCTGCGTGGGCAGCTTCCTCAACGTCGTCATATGGCGGCTGCCCCGCGGGGAGAGCATTGTCTTTCCGGGCAGCCACTGCCCTCGCTGCGGCCGGGCCATCGCCTGGTACGATAACATCCCCCTTCTGAGTTGGCTCGCCCTTCGCGCCAAGTGTCGGCATTGCAAGGCGCCGATCTCGCCGCGGTATCTCGTGGTCGAGGCCGTCACGGCTGTGCTGGTGGCTGGGCTGTTCCTATGGCTCTACATTGCCCGACTGCGGTCCGGCGCGGGCGACATCCGCGATACCTGGCCGACGTTCCTGGCCCTGGCCGCCCTGTTCTGCGGCCTGCTTGCATGCAGCCTGGTCGACATCGAGAGTTGGATCATCCCGCTGGAGGTCTGCTGGCTGGTCTCGCTGGTCGGCGTGGTCTGCGCCGGCGCGTCGCCGCCGCC
>CAZSBS010000103.1:0-15784 GCA_964605095.1 uncultured Planctomycetaceae bacterium
CTGCCCCGTTTTCTGTTCCGTTTTCTGTTCAAGCACTAATTGTTCCGCCAAAGTGAGAAAGCGCCAGTTATTGCGTCTGTTTCAGTCTGGCTTCATGCATCCGGCGTATCCTCATGTTCGGTTTGGACGGGTTCTGCCAGTATCAATACCCCAACACCGCCAATGCCTGTGCAAGGAGCCTCGATTGTGAAGACACTCAAACAGGATATGCTCAACAAGGTCCCCGAGATCACCGTCTTCTTCTGGATCATCAAAGTCCTCTGCACTACGGTAGGCGAAACAGCTTCCGACTTCATGAACACCAGACTCAACCTCGGCCTGACAGGCACATCCTATGTTATGGGAGCCGCGCTCGCTGCCGTGCTCTACTTCCAGCTGCGCTCAAGGAAGTACATCCCTGGCCTCTACTGGCTGGCTGTCGTCTTGATCAGCATCTTCGGAACCCTGATTACAGACAATCTCACGGATAAGTACGGGGTTCCTCTCGAAACCACTACGATTATCTTCAGCGCCGCATTGGCTCTGACATTCGCAATCTGGTTCACTAAGGAACGAACTCTGTCGATCCACACAATCTTCACCAGGCGGAGGGAAGTGTTCTACTGGCTGGCCATCCTGTTCACCTTTGCACTAGGCACCGCAGCCGGTGACCTGATGGCGGAAGGACTGGGCCTGGGCTATCTTGTGGCTGGGATTATGTCCTTGGTGATGATCGCGGGCATGACTGTCGCTTGGCGTCTCAAGCTGAACCCGGTACTTGCGTTCTGGACCGCCTACGTGTTGACGCGTCCTCTAGGAGCGTCACTGGGCGACTATCTGTCGCAAGCACCCACTAACGGCGGCCTTGGATTGGGGACTGTAACAACGAGCTTGGCGTTCCTGGCCGCCATCGCAGTAACGGTCATATACCTTGCTATCACAAAGATGGATGTGGCTGCAGGCACCTCCACAGACGGCTCCACCGTCACCAGAAGATACGCACCTGTCGCCCACTCAGGAAGCCCGATGATGGGACGAAAGAGCGTCGCCGTGGCGATGTTCGCGCTGGTGGTCGCGGCGGGACCCAGTTGCTACTGGTATTGCCGTGTCCTGAGTCCCGCCTCGTCTGTTGAGACCTCGCCGGGGTCCCCGCTGGGCGATCTTTCCAGTTTCCGACAGATAGCCGAGGACACCCTCGTCCTCGTTCACAAAGGCGACTGGTCCTCAGCCAAGTCCCGTATCACGGATCTGGAGTCCGCATGGGACCAGGCGGAAAGACACCTCAAGCCCCTCAATTCCGCCGTATGGGGTTCCCTTGACGACTCTATCGATGCGGCCCTCAGGCAGATGCGTTCCTGGCACCCCCAGGCCGGAGCCTGCAGTGCCTCACTCGAGACATTGATTACGAACTTCCGAGCCGTTGATGAGGGGACAGTTGGGGGGACAGTTGGGGTCAGCCCTTAAAATATAAAATAAGGGTTGCCGGGCAGGTATTTGTTGCGTAATCCGAATCGGGATGCCTCTTGCCCAATTGAATCCTGGTCGCGCCGCGGTGAGGCCGCGTCGGACGGCCCCGCCACCAGCACGGACCCCAACGTGTCCTACACGTGGGGTCAAGAAAACGGGTCAGAACTATTTTATCTTGTTATTGGGCAGGTAGTTATATGCGTTTTTTTGCTTCATTTGCTTGTGGGACAATGCTGTATTCCTGGCGAAAAGACTCCTAACATATTGGTACTACCCAAGATAAAATAGTTCTGACCCGTTTTACGTCCCCAAAAGGGCGTGACGCCCAGGCCCCCGGCGGAACTGGTTGCGGAAATCGCCGGGCGATGAGCGGCCTGGGAGCTTCGCCCTCGTCGTAACTGTCTAGCGACCTTCTCTTCAGCCCCGTGAACGGGGCTGACAACGAGATCGCCAAGTAATTGCTTTCTGCCGAGCATGCCGCCCCGGCTGGCCGGCAAACACACTTTGGCGAGAAACCACCCCAGGCCGAGCGGAGTTAAACGCTCGTAAGCACGAAACAGTCCTTTCAGGAGACGATCTGACAATGCGTAATACGCGAAACCCAATCCACGCGCAACCATGGCGGAACTTCCCCGGCCGGTGTTTCTCGATGCTGGCAATCCTTGCATTTGCGACTGCCGGGTGCCTGGCCGCGAATGCGGTCGCCGGCCCGGCGCCTGCCGGCCCGGGCCGGTCGGTCATCTTCGTTCGCGTCCCTGGCGCCGGCGGGCCCCAGGCCGGGGCGTGCTGGCAGGACTTCGCCTTCCTTGCGGCCGTGCCCGCGGCGACTGCCCTCAACGGCGGCGCCCCTGCCGTAATCGCGCTGGATGAATCGTGCACCGTCACCCGCGAGATCGACGACTACCTGCGCCGCTACAAGCCGACGAGCGTCTACTGCCTCGGCTCGCCCGTCAGCACGCGGCCCCAGCCGACTACCCAGCCGGCATCCGCCCAGCCGGCCCCCGCGCCGATCGGCCCCGGCACCAGGCTTGCTGCCGAGTCGGCTGAGTCCGCCGCATGGACGCTGGCGACGACATTCTGGCAGTCCGCCGACAAGGCCGTGATCTGCGACGCCAACGACTACGCCGCCGCCTTGACGGCCTCGTCGCTGGCAGCCAGGTTGCGGGCGCCGCTGCTTTACTCGACCGCACGGGGCGTTGACCTTTCCGTCGTGAGTTGCCTGAGGCACCTGGGCGTCAAGAAGGCCATTGTCGTGGGCCAGGCAGGCAAGGCCGCCGAGCAACTCAAGGTCGCCGGGCTGGAAGTCGTCGAAGTCTCCGACACCCCGGCCGTGGTGGGCTGGATGCGGCAGGAGAAAATCTCCGTTACCTACCTGGCCGTGACCAACCCCGACGACCGCGACACGCTGGTAATCCGCAAGCTCTCGCTGGCGTCGTCGCTTCTTGCGGCCGGGCGCGGGGGCATTGCCGTGCCGCTGGCGTACAAGGCCATCTGGAAGGCCGGCTTCACCGGCGAAGAGTGCAAGGACGGCGTGCCGAAGGGCGCCCCCGCCAGCAAGAAGCCGCTCCACAAGGGCACGGTGAGCGTTGGTGGCAAGGAGATTGCCTTCGTCGTCACCAGCGGCCGGGGCGCCAAGGAATACGACCGGGTCAACTTCGACCTCAACGGCAACGGCGAGTTCGGCGACGCCGGCGAAGGCCCCTTCCACGCCGCCGACGTCGTCACGCTCGGCGGGCAGAAGTGCTCGATCACGCTCGGCGAGCGGAACGGCCTGGGCAAGGCGGACATCCGCATCACGGCCCCGTGTGCCGAGCAGGTCCTGTCCGACCTGAAGAGCCTCTACGCCGCCATGGGCCGGCCGCCGAGCCACCTGGCCATAGTCTCCATGCCCGACGGCATCCCGCAGGCCATCGTCCCCGAGGGCGCGGGCGAGGGCGATGGCCGCGACCTGTGCTCGGACTTCCCCTTCACCAACGCCGACGAGGACATGTTCGGCGAGGTCGCCGTTGGGCGCGTCACGGCCGAGAACGCGACCTTCGCCACCCTCTACGCCAGCCGGGTTATCACGTATCCCATGCTGCTGGACTCGACCTGGTCGGACAAGGCCGGGCAAGCCCGCTGGGAAAACACCTACGACAAGCTTTTCGAGAACGTCGGATTCGTAATGGCCCCGCACCACGACGTGGACAAGCTGCGGTGGATCGAGAAGCCCGCGGGCAAGTCGCGTGGCAAGCGGGCAAAGGGCTTCGGTCAGGGCTCGCCGCTTTCAAGCGTGGCCGCCATCGCGCACACGGCCCACTCGTGGTGGCATGACATTGGCCAGACCTACGACTGGGATTCCGACGTCCTGCTGGCGCCGGCGGTGGTGGAGTCCGGCGGATGCCTGGCTACCGCCCTGGACCGCCAGGCGGACTTCCACAGCGTCGTGGCCCGGCTGATGCGCAACGGTGCGGCGGGCTTCCTCGGCAACGCCCTGCCAGCCACGGCATACCAGGAGCAGCAGCGGATAATGTTCTGGAACTCGGTCCTGGCCGGGCGGACTATGGGCCAGGCACAGCTCGACGCGTCCAACGGGGCGGTCGCGGTGATCCTGGAGACCGGCCAGCAGCGCGGCGGGCCCAACCACTACATGCTTTACCTTTGCGGCCTGTTCGGCGATCCGGGCTTCACCATGCACGTGCCGTCGGCCCCGAAGTCCGCGCCGGCCCGCGTCGCTGTCATGGACGACGTGGTGAGCGTTTACCCCCCGGCCGAGTGGTGGCCCTGCCGAATCCGAGTGCCAGAGGACTGGAAGCTCTGGACGGACAAGGACCTTTACGTGCTTCGCGGGGCCGGCTCTTGGCCGGACCGCCACTGGCTCGAGGCCGGCTACGATGCCGAGGAGACTTACGTCTGGGCGACGCTTCGCACGAACCGGAAGGTCAAGAGCATCAAGCAGGTCCAGTCGCCGGCAAAGCCGCTGGGCTGGATGGGCAAGTTCGTCGTGGACGAGAACGCCGATGGCACGCGGACGTACATGTGGCGGGTGCGCCTGGTGGACTTCGACCAGACCAAGGGCACGATAACCGCCAAGGCCGACCGGCTGGACTACAAGGTGACGTTCGAGCCTCGCTGACGAGGAATCGGAAAGTCCCTCTTGGCGTCGGCCCCCCGGGGATGATACTATGCCGCCGGACGAACGGGCCTGCGGAGTGCCGGCGCTCTGTCGACGATGATTTGCAGGAGATGATCGTGAGTTTCAAGACAACCTGCCGCTTGAAATCTCCCCTTGGCCGCCGGGCGTCCTGCCCGCCCGCGACGGCCCCCGGCCGGGGTCGCCGGCTGGGCACCGGCGCCCTTCGCGCAGCCGTGATGGCCCTGGCGATCCTGCCGGTCGCGTGCAACGACTCCCCGTACCCGGACAAGGACGCCAACGCCAACATCTACTACAACTCGATCTCGGACGAGATCGGCCACCTGGACCCGGCCAGGGTGTACGGGGGGGACAGTGCCGTCCTGGCGAACATCGCCGAGACCCCGTTCCAGTACAACTACGTCGACCGTCCTTACAAGCTCGATCCGCTTCTGGCTGTCGAGGTGCCCAAGTCCGAGCAACGGAAGGTGCAGTACAAGGGCAAGACCATCGACGCGACGGTCTACACCATCCGCCTTCGCCGCGGCGTGATCTACCAGAACCACCCGTGTTTCGTCGAGGCCAACCGCCGCCTGACGGAAGACGATCTGCGGGGCATAAGAGGCGTCGCGGACTTCAAGAAGACCGCCACTCGCGAGATGGTGGCCGCCGACTTCGTGTATGGCATCCGGCGGCTGTGCGACCTGCGGCTTGAGTGCCCCGCTCAGGGGGCGCTGGCCGCGAACCTCCTTGGCTTCCAGGACTACGTCGACAAGCTGAAGGAAGTCCTGGAAACCGAGCGCAAGGCGCGGGCCGAAGCGGCCGGGCTGCTTTACAACCAGGAGCAGGACGAGCAGTTCAACCCCGTAATCCTGGACTACAACAAGGTGGCAGAGGGATTCCCTTTCATCCGCGAAGTGGACAAGTACGCCTTCGAGGTGGTCCTTCTCCACCCGTACCCGCAGATACTCTACTGGATGGAGTTCCAGTTCTTCTCGCCGGTTCCGCCGGAAGCGTTGGACTTCTACAACCAGCCGGGGCTTCTCAAGCGGGGCATAATGTTCGACTTCAATCCTGTCGGCACGGGGCCATACGTGCTCGAAAGCTACGACCCGACAAACCAGGTGGTTCTGGTCCGCAACCCCAACTTCCGCGAGGAGCTCTACCCGTCGCTGGCCCCACCGGCGCCCGGCGCCGACCCGGAGGCCGTCGAGAACTACAAGCTGATGAAAAAAGCCGGTATGCTCGAAGACTCCGGCAAGAGGCTGCCGTTCATCGACCGCGTCGTCTTCCGCATGGAGAAAGAGTCCATCCCGCGATGGAACAAGTTCATGCAGGGCTACTACGAGGCATCGGGCATTCAGGCCGACTCGTTCGACCAGGCCGTGTCGCTGAGCTCCAGGGGCGACCTGTCCATCACGGATGAGATGCGGGATCGCGGAATAGAGATGCTGACGGCGAACTCCGCCTATCTGGGGTACTACGCGTTCAATATGACCGACCCGGTACTGGGCGGCCTCGACGAGAAGAAGCAGAAGCTTCGCCAGGCGATCAGCATCGCCATTGACGCCGGTGAGAAGCTCGACATCTTCAACAACGGCCTGGGCACGCAGGCCCAGCACGCGATCCCGCCGGGCGTCTTCGGTCACGAAGCCATGGAGGCCGGCATTAACCCGTACGTCTTCCGCTGGGACAAGCAGCGCAACGCCCCTGTCCGCCGGTCGATCGAGGATGCCAAGGCACTGCTGGCCGAGGCGGGTTATCCCGGCGGCTACGGCCCCGACGGGCTTCCCCTGGTAATCAAGTACCTTATGATGTCCCCGACGCCCGGGCAGCGCAGCGAGCTGAAGCTGCTGCAAAAGCAGCTCGGGCGGATCAACATACGGCTGGAAACGGAGGACTGCGACACAACCCGGTTCTTTGACAAGATCCGCAAGGGCAGTTTCCAGTTCGTCCGCTTCGGCTGGTTGGCGGACTACCCGGACCCGGAGACCTTCCTGATCCTGTTCTACATGCCCGAGGTGGTCACGCCGGACATGCAGAACCAGCCCCGCTATGACAATCCGCGCTTCAACGAGCTTTACCGCCAGATGAGCCGCATGGAAAACACCCCCGAGCGGAAGGCGATCCTCCGGGAGATGCTCCATATACTGTGCAAGGACGCCCCGGCCGTCTTCGAGTCCCACGGCATGGCGTTGACCCTCAGGCATTCATGGCTGAAGAATATGTACCCCTACCCGCTGGCGAGCAACACCATGAAGTACCTGAGGATAGACGTCCGCCAGCGGACGGCCTACCGCAACAAGTACAACCAGCCGAAATACTGGCCTCTGGCGATACTGCTGATGGTTCTGGCGGCCCTGGCGATACCCGCGGCTCTGACAACCCGGCGGCACATGCGGGAGAAGTGACACAATGATTGCCTACCTCATCCGCCGACTTCTCTACGCCGTGCCCACCGTCCTGGGGATTGTGTTTCTCACGTTCGCCATGTTCTTCATCGCCAATTCGCCCCGCGACATGGCCCGCAAGGCGCTGGGGATGAAGGCCGACGATGCCGCCATCACGAAGTGGATCCAGAAGCGGGGCTACGACCTGCCCCTGTTCTACAACAACAAGGCCCAGGGCGCCAACAAGGTCACGCAGACGCTGATCTACCAGAAGTGCGCCCGCGTGCTGGTCTTCGACCTCGGGCGCTCCGACGCCAACGACCGCGACATCGCCGGGGAAATCCGTCGGCGGATGATGCCCAGCCTTGCCATCGGCGTGCCGTCGTTCGCGCTGGGCCTGCTGGTAGAGATAACCTTGTCGCTCATTGTCGCGTTCCTCCGCGGGACATACCTCGACCGCGGCGCGACGGTGCTGTGCGTGCTGATGATGTCGGTTTCGGGGCTGTTCTACATCATCGGCGGGCAGTTCGTCTTCGCGCAGTGGCTCAAGCTGTTTCCCATCTCCGGCTTCGACTGGGGGGGAAGCACCGTCAAGTTCGTCTTCCTGCCGGTGCTCATCGGCGTGGTGGGCGGGATAGGCGGCAGCGTGCGTTTCGGCCGGACCGTGATGGTCGAGGAGGTCGGGAAGGACTATGTCCGCACCGCGCGAGCCAAGGGCCTCGGCGAGAGTGCGGTGATGTTCCGCCACGTGCTCAAGAACGCCTCGATCCCCATCCTCACCGGCGCGGTGATGTCCATACCGTTCCTGTTCATGGGCAGCATGCTCATGGAATCGTTCTTCGGGATTCCGGGCCTCGGCAGCATGACCATAAACGCCATCAACGCCCAGGACTTCGCCGTCATCCGCTCCATGACTTTCATCGGCGCGGTGCTTTACATCATCGGCCTGCTGATGACGGACGTCAGCTACACCCTGGTCGACCCGCGGATCACGCTCGGCTCGGGCGGCTTGCGGAGCCTCCAGGGCCAGCCATCGCGCAAAGACGTGGCCACCATCCTGGTCACGCTGGAGGTCCTGGGCTACGCGGGCTACGGGATATACAAGGGCTACATGTATCTTTCCGGGGTCAACTTCATCACGAACATCGGCAAATGCTTGCCGCTTGGCACCAACCTGGGCGCGGCCGGGGTGGTCCTTGGGCTCGTCGGCTTCGTGCTGTACGCCCGGCGGAGCGTGCTGTGGGTCAACGCCTGGCGGCAGGTCCGCCGCAGCAAGCTGGCAATGGCCTCGATGGTCATGGTCCTGATCTTCCTGGTCGTGGGTCTTATGGACAGCGTGTCCTGGTCCGACGTGGAACGCCCCGCCGGCAACGCGCCCAACGCCCAGGCGGCGATGACGCCGCCGCTGTCGATCCTCGATCGGATCTGCGCGCCGCTTAGAGCACGACCCGAGAAGACCTATTCCGCCCCTCTGGCCGACACGCTGGTAGGCAAAGCAACCGTCGACAAGCTCGTCGACGGCAAGCTGGTCATGGTGGACGGCCAGCCCCTCAAGGAGCGCGTCTACAAGCCGCTGGAGTACCCGGGCACGCACCTGCTGGGCACAGATCAGACCGGCAATGACGTTCTCTACGTCACGCTCAAGGGCGTGCGGACGGCTCTGATCATCGGCGGGCTCACCACGATCATCGCCGTGCCGTTCGCCATACTCTTCGGCGTGATCGCGGGCTTCTTCGGCGGATGGGTTGACGACGTCATCACGTACATCTACACAACGCTTAGCTGCATCCCGTCGGTGCTGCTGATCGCGTGCTTCATGCTGATCTTCGGCAGGGGGATCGTCCAACTCTGCATAGTGATGGGGATAACCGGTTGGGTGGGCCTGTGCCGCCTGCTTCGCGGCGAGACGCTTAAGCTTCGCGAGCGCGAGTACGTCCAGGCCGCCACCGCCCTGGGCGTGTCGAAGTACGTCATACTGGCCAGGCACATCGTGCCGAACTTCATGCACCTGGTGCTGATCACCGTCGTGCTGAGCTTCAGCGGCAGGGTGCTTTCCGAGGCGATGCTGAGCTACATTGGCATCGGCGTGGGGCCCGACACGTACAGTTGGGGCACTATGATCAACGGGGCCCGCAACGAGTTGGGGCGCGATCCGGTGGTGTGGTGGAACCTCGTGGCCTCGTTCGCGGCGATGCTGGCCCTCGTCCTGCCGGCCAATCTTTTTGCCGACGCCCTGCGCGACGCGCTTGACCCGTCGCTGCGCGTTCGCGGAGCGGGAGATCGCGGATGATGTTGATGCAGGTCAACAACCTCAGAACCTATTTCGGCACGCCGGAGAGCCCCAAGAAGGTCGTCGACAACGTGTCGTTCGCCATCGAGGCAGGCCAGACGCTCGGGCTTGTCGGCGAGAGCGGATGCGGCAAGAGCGTCACGGCGCTGTCGGTGATGCAGCTTCTGCCGACGGCGGCCAGGGCCGCAGGAGGCGAGGTCCTCTTCAAGGGCAAGGACGTGCTCAAGCTGCCACCCGCCAGCAGGCGGTACATGCGAGGGCGGAACATCTCGATGATCTTCCAGGAGCCCATGACCAGCCTGAACCCCGTGCTCACCGTCCGCACGCAACTCCTGGAGGCCATAGGCAAGTCGATCCGCCAGGGCGGCCCCGACGGCGCCGTCCGATACCTGTCCCGCGCCGAGCGCCTCGCCCAGGCCGTCGAGGCGCTTCGGCTGGTCGATATGCCCGAGCCCGAGCGCCGGCTCGGGGAGTATCCCCACCAGCTTTCCGGTGGAATGCGCCAACGCGTGATGATCGCCATGGCCATGGCGTGCCGGCCCGAACTGCTGATCGCCGACGAGCCGACCACCGCGCTGGACGTGACCGTCGAGGCCAAGATCCTCGACCTGCTGCGCGACCTCCAGGCCAAGCTCGGAATGTCGATCCTGTTCATCACTCACGACCTGGCGATAATCGCCAAGATGGCCAGCCGGGTCGCGGTCATGTACGCCGGCAAGATCGTTGAGACCGCCCCGGCGGAGGCGCTCTTCGCCCGGCCGCTGCACCCGTACACCGAGGGCCTCCTGCGGTGCAGGCCCAGCCGTGACCGCCGCGGGCAACAACTCGATACCATCCGCGGAATGGTCCCGAGCCCCGAGGACTACCCGCCGGGATGCAGGTTCTGCGACCGCTGCCCGCGAGTCTTCGGGCCGTGCCGCATGAACGAGCCGGCCCTGGCCGCCGTCGAACCCGACCACTTCGTGGCCTGCCACCTCTACAGCGGCGCCGCCAAGCCTGAAATCTGGACGCCGCCGATCACCGAGGCCGCCGCCACGACGGACCAAAGGCCCCACGACGACACGCTGCTGGACATTCGCGGACTGAGCATGCACTTCCCAATCCGCAAGGGCATACTCCAGCGAGTCGTCGGGCACGTCCGCGCCGTCGACGGCGTGGATATGACCATCCGCCGGGGCCAGACCGTCGCACTCGTCGGCGAGAGCGGATGCGGAAAGACCACCCTGGGCAAAACGCTCATCCGCCTCCTGCCGCCCAGCGCCGGCAGCGTCTGGTTCGACGGGCAGGATATCATGGCACTCGACGGACGCTCGCTGCTGCGCTTCCGCCGAAGCGCACAGGTCGTCTTCCAGGACCCATACTCGTCGCTGGACCCGCGAATGCTCGTGCAGGACATCATCGAGGAAGGCATGAAGGTCCACCGCATCGGCGCGGACCACAACGACAGGCTCGAACGAATCAGGGCCCTGATGGCGGAGGTAGGGCTCGAACAAAACGCCATGATCTCCTACCCGCACGAGTTCTCCGGCGGGCAGCGACAGCGGATCGGCATCGCGCGGGCACTGGCGGTCCAGCCCCAATTCATCGTCCTCGACGAGCCCACCAGCGCCCTCGACGCGTCCATCCAGGCCCAAATCCTCAACCTGCTCAAGAGGCTGCAAAGACGCGGCAAGGACGACTGGCTGACCTACATGTTCATCACGCACGACCTCGGAGTGGTCGAGTACCTCTCAGACGAGGTCGCCGTCATGTACCTCGGACGAATCGTCGAGCAGGCCTCAACCGAACGGCTCTTCGACGAGCCGCTGCACCCGTATACTGAGGCCCTTCTCTCGGCCGTGCCGGGCCTGGAAAAGAAGACCGGCAGGAAACGCATCCGCCTCGACGGCGACGTGCCGTCGCCAAGCAAGCCGCCGTCGGGCTGCCACTTCCACCCGCGATGCCCCCGCGCCATGGGGATCTGCAAGGAAACCTACCCGCCCGTGACCGACCTGGGAGAAGGCAGGACCGTAAGATGCCACCTGCACGGGAAGAAATAGGCGAGGGAATTGGCGGCAATCGGCGCCCTGCTTTGCGGGAAACTCGAATTTCTAAGCACTAAATCCTAAATAAAGCCAAAGCACGAAATTCAAATGTTCAAAACGTAGACGGGGAGCAGAATACTTGTGAGAAGTCTGCACGCCCTCGTGAGGATCGTCTTGTTTGGGATTTTGAATTCTGTCATTTGAATTTGTTTAGGATTTGGAAATTCGGATTTTGGATTTCTTCGGGAGCCCTGGTCATGGCAAATGTGAACGAACCCTCCTCCCCCTCCGACCTCTCCTTCGAGCAACTCGCCGCACGCTACGTCGACGAGGTGACGGCCTACTCGCCGGTTGGGGCCACGCACCTGGGCGACCACCGCCACGACGCCATACTCGACGACGTCTCGCCGGAAGCGCGGCAGGCGAAAACCGCGTTCTGCCGGGCCGTGCTGGATGAGCTTGCGGTGATCCCGCGACAACAGCTCTCGCGGGCCAACCAGGTCGACGCGGCCATGCTCGAGCATCGGCTGCGCTCGGAGATCTGGCACTTCGAGGAGCTGCGAGAGTGGTCCTGGAACCCGATGGCCTGCACGGCCCTTGCGGGCGGCGCCATCTACGGGCTGGTCGCCCGCGACTTCGCCCCGCTGGCCGAACGCCTCGCCAATGCCGCCGCCCGAATGGAGCAGATCCCGCGAATGCTAGCACAGGGCCGCTCCGCGATCGAAATATCCCGCGTGCCCAAGGTCCACGCCGAGACGGCCGTCAAACAAAACCCCGGCGTGATAACACTCATCGAGACCATGATCCGCCCGCACGTCGGCTCGCTTGGCCAGGCCGACCGGCGGCGGATGGAACAGGCGATCACCACCGCCCGCCAGGCCATCGAGGGCCACCAGAAGTGGCTCGAGGGCCAGGTCCTGCCGAGTGCGGGCGGCAACTGGCGGCTGGGGGCGGAGCTCTTCGACCGCAAACTCTCGTTTGCCCTTTCCAGCCGGCTGACCCGGCCGGAAGTCCGCGAACTCGCCGAGGCTGAGTTGCTCCGCATTCGCCAGGAAATGTACGACCTCGCCGCCGAGGTCTACCGGCGCGAGTACCCATACGCCAGGCATCCCGCCAGTCCATCGAAGCAGTACCAGCAGGCGATTATCCGCGCGTGCCTTGAGATGGCCTGCCGCCAGACGCCGGATATCACGCGGATCGTCGAGATCGCACAGGGGCAACTGGACCGGCTGACGGATTTCGTGCGGTCAGCCGACATCGTGACGGTCCAGCCGGACCCGGTGAAGGTCATCGAGATGCCCGAGTTCCGTCGCGGCCAGACGCTGGCGTACTGCGACTCGCCGGGGCCGCTGGACGTCGGGCAGGGCACGTTCTACGCCATTGCCCCGCCGCCTGGCGATTGGTCGGCCGAGCAAGTCCGCTCCCTGCTCCGCGAGTACAACACCCGCTCGCTGGAGAACCTGACCGTCCACGAGGCCATGCCCGGCCACTACCTCCAGATCACGCATTCCAGCCGGTACCCGTCGACGTTGCGGGCGATGCTCTCATCGGGCACGTTCATCGAGGGCTGGGCCGTGTACACCGAGGGCATGATGGTCGAGCGGGGGGCCTACGGCGACGATCCGCTGATGAAACTCGTCGTGCTGAAATGGCTGCTGCGGGCGATCTCCAACGCGATACTCGACCAGGCCGTGCATGCCGATGGCATGACGCGCGAGCAGGCGATGGAACTGATGATCGAGGACACGTTCCAGGAGGAGCGCGAGGCGGCGGGCAAGTGGACGCGGGCGCAGCTTTCCAGTGCCCAGTTGTCGACGTACTTCGTCGGCTACCTCGAACACATCGCCATGCGCCGCGAGGTGGAAAGCAAGCCCGGCGACAAGTTCAACCTCAAGGCCTACCACGACCAGTTGCTGAGCTACGGCTCCCCGCCGATGCGGTACGTGCGGGCATTGATGCTGGATCTGCCGATAGAATCGTGAGCGTCTTGCGAACGTTATCGTGGGCGCAAGTATATCCGCGTCGTCTGCACGCGGCCCACCTGGGGCAGGCGAGCCATGCGCCGGCGTGAATGCCACCATTGCGGCAAGCTTATGGCGACATGGGAGAAATGACTGTCCAATTTCACACGGTTCTCTCTTCGCATCCGTAGAGTTCGACATGGCCCTGTGTTCCTGAAGGAATGAAGCGGTACTTGGGTCTTGATGGCCCCCCGCCTTCATACAGGGCGAAACATCCGGGCAGCCTGGCAAGCAGGAAGTTGCTGAAGTCACGACTCGTACCACCCGGAACCTCAGCCTGAAGCAGGACTTCGCCGATCTTTCGCCTGTTCGCAGAAAACAATTCAGGAATGGACAACTCCACCATCCATACCTTCTCGTTACTAAGAGAACGCAGATTATGTACCAGGTTGTTCCTAATGCCATTCCGAGTCCAGTCTGATATCCTCGCCATATGCGAGGCATACTCATTAAAATCAATGAGTATTGGACGTAGGACCAAAAGGTTCTGTCGCGCATAGAACGAGAGGCGGGTTTCCCACGGTTCACTGTAATGAGGCAAGTCCGGAATCATGCTGAACAGATAGTCGGCACCAACCGCCTCTGCCTTGATAGGATCAACCTGGACAACTTTTGGGAGAGTTGCTATAATATAGGCGACACACTCTGGCTGAATACTGCAGAGGCTGGCTCCAGAAGACGCGGTACAACTCAGTCGAGCATATAGGAACTGTCGAGGAATACAGAAATTCGATCCCCAGTTATCATCATGCGATATATACGCACTCAACCAAGACTCACTTGGCACATATCTTGTCCCAGCACCAATCCTAAAATATGAAAACTCTGCGTTCGGAACCCATGTGTCTTCATTGAAAGTGTGACCAAACAAAGGCACTACGTGATAGGCGCCGGACGAAGTGCCAAAGAAGACGATTGCTGGATATCCTGATTCAATGCTGCCATACAGATACTTCTGGAATGGAAGAGCAGTTACTCCTTTCGGAGGTGCTTTTGTGTAATTCCCCACGAAACATCTGGCCCCAGCGGATTCAATTGCCTGTGAGATTTCCTGATAGTCTAAGCCGCCGCCATCTGCCCCACCAACCTTCCGCTTCACGTGATCTATGCCAAGCAGTGTGTTGATTTCGCGGTATGTCATGTCGCCATTGGGGTGGAAACGCGACGCTGCCGTACGTATCGCCACGTGAGCGCAAACGTTCGTCATATTGTTCTGCTGGGCATATAGATACCCCTGAACATGAAACTCATGACCGGTCACGTGACATGTCCATATGGGCTCGCCGCGCACGAAACTATTCAAGTACGGGGTACGGCGAACCACCGACTCGTAGATGCGATGAACCGCTTCGATCCCCGACACACCGTCGCATTTGACAATAGAAAACCCCAAAAAGTCATCATCAGAGAGATCGCCGATTTGATGCAGTGAGACAATCTCCTTCGAGAAGAAGCTTAGGCGGTAGACACGACTGTCGTTGGAGGTGAACTGGCTATATCGTAGATGGATGTCTTCGTTCTCCTCTCGCAAGTCCTCAGCACTGTCTGCATCCAGTCTTTCGATAAGCAACGTCGCCCCACCCAGCCGCCGAATCTGCGACATGATTCTTCTGAGCGGATCAATCTTTGGGAATCGGCGGTCGATGAAGTCGAAATTCGAGAAGGGACGGAGAATCGATTGGGGCTTCCACACGCTCTTGGCTGGCGAGAGACGCGCATACTTAACCATTATTACCCCTTGCCTTGAACAGGCTGATCTTCTCTGCGAACGGGATATTTCTAAAGACCGAACTTACTTGACTGTGATCTTAGGCCGAGTCCGACGCGACCAAGCTTGAAATCTATCGAGGTTCACCAGAAAAGAAGGCACATCATTGTTTGCAAAGCGAACGACCTTGGCAGTCCGATCCTTGGACGCTGCCGTCATGCCCTTCAAGAGGGCCTGACGCTTGACCTCGACCGAGGTTCTTGCTTTTGCCATGGTTTCCCTTTCGTTTGCTAGCGCCTCGATACTAAAGGATGTTAACACAGGAGTTGTGCCCGTCAAGTGGCAAATTGAGCCTCTCTCCAGGTCGGCCATACCCGCAATAGCCCCCGTCTGCGTTGTAACTGTTTATATTACAAGTTGTTAAAGGCTTACCTTTCTTGTCGAATTGATTCCTCTCGGCTATGAAGAAACTCATTTGTCTATGCGTCGCAGTGCCTTTAGGAGGGCCTTGCAGGCCATATTCTGTCCTGAGCCGTAGGCGGTTGGAGGGTGATCTCGAGCGCCTTGAGCTTGACGCTCTTGAGTTCGCTGAGCCTATCGTCGAGGTCCTCGTTGTCCTAGTGGTATTCGATGTCGATGTTGGCGACGTTCTTTGTGATCTTGCATAGGCGGGGGGCCGGGATGGCGGCCTCACATCGCGTAGCTATCCGGCGCGGCGGACTCGAAGCGGGTGATGTCGTTGATGAAGCGCAGGTACACGGTGTCGGTGGGGCCGTTGCGCTGCTTGGCGACG
>CAZSBS010000104.1:0-15634 GCA_964605095.1 uncultured Planctomycetaceae bacterium
CAAGATCAACCAGATGGAGATGGGCGACATGCCGGACTTCGGCCCACCCGTCCAGGCCGCGTACAACGCCCTCAAGGCCGCCAAGGCCGGGCAGAAGCACATAATCATAATCTCCGATGGCGACCCGCAGATGCCCCCGCCCGCGCTGATAAACGCCGTCGTCAAGGAGAGGATCACCATTACGGGCGTGGCTGTGTTCCCGCACGATCAGTCCCAGGTGCAAAGCCTCCAGGCCCTGGCCCGCTCTACCGGCGGGCGGTTCTACAACCCCAAGAACCCTGACGAACTGCCGAAGATTTTCGTCAAGGAGGCCCAGGTCGTCAGGAGGTCGCTGATTATCGAGGACCCGTTCCAGCCGCGGATCGCCTCGGGCCTCAGCGACATCCTCCGCGGAGTAACCGCCCTGCCGGTGCTGGACGGGCGGATCCTGACGGGACCCAAGGGCGGGCTCAGCGAGGTAGTCCTTGCCGCGCCCGACAAGGAGCCGCTGCTGGCGACCGAGCAGGCGGGCCTGGGTCGCGTGGCTGCCTTCACCAGCAGCGCCGACAGCCGATGGGCGGGAAAATGGTTGGCATGGGGCGGCTTCGACCGCTTCTGGGAGCAGACCGTCCGCTGGGCCGCCAAAAGCCCACAGGCGACAGACTGCGAGGCCTTCGCCGACATCCAAGGCCGCGACGTGACCCTCACCGTCGAGGCGGTCCAGCCCGGCGGCCAGTTCGTCCAGTTCGCCAACATCGTCGGACAGGTTATCGCGCCGGACATGACCACCCGCCCGCTCGAACTGCGCCAGATCGGCCCGGGCCAGTACCGCGCCAACTTCCAGGCCGACCAGGGCGGCAGCTTCCTGGTTAACCTACGATACCGACGGGCTGGCAATGGCGAAAAAGACCAGATCGTCCAATCCGTCGTCACCGTGCCATTCGCGCCGGAGTTCGAGGACCTCACCGACAACTCCGCCCTGATGGCGCAAGTCGCCGAGAGCACCGGTGGGCGGATACTCGACACCGACCCGCAAAAGGCCGATCTGTTCAGCCGGGCAGGACTCGTCAAGCCCCGCTCCGCCCTGCCACTGACCATCCCCCTGCTGCTGGCGTGGGTGGTGCTGTTCCTGGCCGACGTGGCCGTGAGGCGAATCTCCATCGACTTCGCCGCCATCGCGCGCCGCCTCGGCATCCGAACGGGCGAACTGGCGGGCGCTTCGGCCATTGCGGCCGCGGCTATCACACTCGGCGTGCTGGTCTGCATCGGCGTTCGGCCGGTGGAACTGGGACTGCTATGGCTTATCGCTATTACCGCCATGCTGCTTGCTGCCGCGGCCGGCTGGCTGCTCCGCGGGATGATCTTCTCCCGCGCGATCCCCGCCGCTGCGGATGCGACGCTGGCGGCGCTCAAGGCCAGGCGGCAGTCCGTCCAGCAGCAACTCAAGGCCGAGGGGCGACAGCAGGAGGTCACGCGGCGTTTCACGGCCCCAAAGGGCGCGGCAACCGAACTGCCCGAGCCGGACGTCGCCAAGCCGCCGCCCTCGCACCGCCCGCCCCCGCTGCCTGAACCGAAGAAACCCCAGCCCCCCCCGGCCGGCCAGGAAACGCACGTCAGCCGGCTGCTCGACGCAAAACGCCGCGCAAAGGGACAGGGCAAGGATACGAAACAGTAAGGACAGCAAGGAGAGAACATGACCGAAGAACAGACCAACGTGGAACAGCTTTGCCGCGACTTCCGCAAAATGTTCCAATCACTGCGCGACGAAATCGGCAAGGTTATTGTGGGACACTCCGAGATCGTGGACGACGTGCTGATAGCGCTCTTCGCCGGCGGGCACATCCTGCTGGAGGGCGTTCCGGGGCTCGGCAAGACACTGCTCGTCCGCACCCTTGCCGACGCGCTGTCGCTGGAGTTCAGGCGGATCCAGTTCACGCCCGACCTGATGCCCGCCGACATCATCGGCACGAACATCGTCATGGAAGACCAAGCCACCGGGCGGCGGATGTTCGAGTTTCAGCGCGGGCCGATCTTCGCCCAGATCATCCTTGCCGACGAGATCAACCGTGCGACGCCCAAGACCCAGTCGGCAATGCTCGAAGCCATGCAGGAGCACTCGGTCACCAGCAGCGGAACGGTGTACCGCCTGGACGAGCCGTTCCTGGTCCTGGCCACGCAGAACCCAATCGAGCAGGAAGGCACATACCCCCTGCCCGAGGCCCAACTCGACAGGTTCTTCTTCAAGCTGCTGGTACAGTACAGCAACCGCGAGGAACTCGGCGCGATCCTCGACCGCACCACCGCCGGCCACAGCCTGGCAGCCAAGCCGGTTGTCTCGGCTGAGCAGATCCTCGCCGCCCGCCACCTGGTCCAGCGGGTCGCCATCGCCCCGCACGTGCAGGACTACGCGATCCGGCTTATCCTCGCGACGCACCCCGGCGGCGAGTTCGCCGGCGAGCAGGTCGGGCGGTACCTGCGGTTCGGCGCAAGCCCGCGCGGCGTCCAGGCCGTCGTGCTGTCGGCAAAGGTGCGGGCAATGCTCGACGAGCGATACCACGTCAGCTTCGCCGACGTCGCCCAGAGCTACCTGCCCGCCATGAGGCACAGAATCATGCTGAACTTCGAGGGCCAGGCCGAGGGCGTCCAGAACGACGACATCCTCCGCGAGGTGCTCGACCAGGTGCCCACCACCCTCAGCAAGGAACTCAAGGCCTGATGACGGATACGCCAGGAACATCCTCGTCGCCAAGACGCCTGTCGGACCTGCTGGACAGCAAGTTCATGGCCAGGCTCGACGCGCTGGACATCGTCAGCCGCAAGATCCTCCAGGGCAGGCTCCAGGGCGAGAAACGCAGCAAGCGACGCGGCAGCGGCGCCGAGTTCGCCGACCACCGGCCTTACGTCTCCGGCGACGACCTGCGGTTCGTGGACTGGAACATCTACGGGCGCCTCGAACAGTTGTTCCTCAAGATATTCCTCGTCGAGCAGGACCTCAGCGTGCATGTGGTGCTGGACGTCAGCGCTTCGTCGGCCACCGGCGAGCCGCCCAAGGCCCTGGCCATCAAACGCCTCGGCGCGGCCCTGGCGTACGTGGCCATGGTAAACAACAGCCGAGTGACCATCAGCCTGTTCGCCGACGGTGTCGTCGGGCAACTGCCGAACATGCGAGGACGCAACTACATCGGCAGGATGGCGGACTTCCTGCTGAATGCCGACTGCCAAGGCCCGAGCAACTTCGCCAAGGCTTGTCGGCAGATCACCGCCGGGCGGACCGGGGCCGGCGTGATGATCGTCGTGTCGGATTTCTTCTTCAAGGAAGGCTACGATGAGGCCCTTCGCCGGCTGATAAGCCGCCACTACGACCTGTACTGCATCCACATGCTATGCCCACAGGAAATCTCGCCGCCGATGACGGGCGACCTGAAGCTCATCGACGTCGAGGACTTCGACGACGCGGAGATCACCATGTCGGCTGCCCTGCTGGATTACTACAAGAAAAACCTGGCCGCCTATTGCGGCGAACTTCAGACGTTCTGCCGCAAGCGAGGGGCCACGTACGCGATGACGGACTCGTCCAAGCCCATCGAGCCGTTCATGCTGAATTACCTGCGGCGCCGGGGGCTGCTGAGGTGAAGAAGAAGTAAGAAGTAGGAAGGAAGAAGTAGGAAGGAAGGAAGGTAGGAAGGAAGGTAGGAAGGAAGGAAGAAGAAGCAGAAAGAAGAAGAAACAAGAAGCGTGAAGTGGGTGGAAGGAATCACGAGAAGGAACTCTTGAAGCCCAGGGATAGCAATCCCTGGGAGCATTGGCGTGCGAACGAGATCAGTTAGAGGAACCGGAACAGTCAATGGAATGGTTGACACCACTTGTTGGAGCAATCGCGGCCGCGGCAGCGGTGCCGACGCTTGTGCTGCTGTACTTCCTGAAGCTCAAACGTCAGGAAGTGCCCGTCAGCTCGACGCTGCTGTGGAAGCGGGCGGTGCAGGACCTCCAGGTCAACGCCCCGTTCCAGCGGCTGAGGCGGAACATCCTGCTGCTGCTCCAGCTTCTGGCGCTTGTGGCGGTGCTCTTGGCGCTGGCCCAGCCGGTGCTTAGCCTGCGGGCCGGGCCGGGCAAGAGGCTCGTGCTGCTGCTGGACCGCTCGGCCAGCATGAACGCCGCCGACGCCCCCGGCGGCACCGCTCGCCTGGCCGAGGCGAAGAGGCAGGCCAAGGTCCTCATCGAGTCCATGCGGGGTCCGAGTCTGCTGGGACTCGGCAGCAAGGGCGACGAGGCGATGGTGCTCGCCTTCGACTCCCACGCCAAGGTCATGTGCAACTTCACGTCGAACAAGGCCCAACTCGCCGCAGCCATGGACGCCGTGACGCCGACCGACGGCGGCAGCGCCCTGGCCGAGGCGGTCACCGTCGCGCGGGCGTTCGCCCAGACCTCCGGCGTCAGCGAAAACAACCGATCTGCCGCTTCCCCTGCACAGCTTGAATTGTTCAGCGACGGGCGGATCGAAGACCTCGCCGGCCTGTCGCTGGCGCCCGGCGAGCTTCAGTTCCACCGCCTGGGCAGCTCCCGCGACAACGTCGCCGTCATCGCCATGCAGGCCCGCAGGTCGTACGACAACGCCGACGAGGTCCACGTCTTCGCAACGCTTGCCAATTACGGGGACAAGCCCGCCGACTGCGACGTGCAGCTTTCCATCGACTCCATGGTGCGGTCCGTGCGCCGCGCCACCGTGCCGCCAACCACGCCGGCCGACGGCGATAAGCCCGAGACGATCGGCAAGACCTCGCTGTCGTTCACGCTGACCCACGCCAGCAAGGGCGTCGTGGAGGTCCGCCAACTCCGCAAGGACGCCCTGGCCGGCGACGACGCGGCCTGGACGATCCTGCCGCCCCCGCGGAAGCTAAGCGCCCTGCTTGTTACGAAGGGCAACGCCCCGCTGGAGATCGCGCTTAAGGCCTGTTCCCTGGCCCGGCTGGATATTGTGAACCCCGCCGCCTTCGACGCGGTTATCGCCAACGACGCCCCTGCCCCGCCCTACGACCTGATAGTCCTGGACGGACACGCCCCGGCGAAACTGCCGCGCGGGCGGTACCTGATCTTCGGCTCGCCCCCGCCGGATATCGACGTGCAGACCGCCAGCCTGCTCAAGGATCAGTTCATCGTCGACTGGCGCGGGCGGCACCCGGTGCTTCAGTTCGTCAACCTCAACGAAATGTACGTCGCCGAGGCGGTGAACATGAAGCTGCCTCGCGACGCATCCGTGCTTGCGGAGTTCGCCTCCAGCCCAGCCATCGCGGTCGTCCGGCGGCGCGGAGGCGCCTTCCTGCTGGTGGGTTTCGACGTGCTTGCCACGCGCTGGCCCCTGGAGTCGAGCTTCGTGATGTTCTGCTACAACGCGGCTAACTTCATGGGCACCGAGGCCGGGCGGGAAAAACCGACGGACATGAAGGTCGGCGAGGCCATCGCCATCCAATCCGACGGCCAGCCTTTTGCAACGCTCACCCGCCCCGACGGCGCCACCGAGCGTCTCGCGGGCGAGGCTTCCGGCGCGTTCCGCTACCCCGCCACCGACCGGGTGGGCGTGTACCGGATCGACTCGCCGGGCCGCCCCGCGACGCTGCTGGCGGTAAACCTGCTGGACGAGGTCGAGAGCAACATAGCGCCGTCGAATCAGATAGTCCTGGCCACCGGCCCGGTCAAGGCGATGACGACTGCCCCCAGGCGGACAAACCAGGACCTCTGGCCATACCTGGCTTTAGCGGCCTTGGCGCTGGTATGTCTGGAGTGGATAGTGTATAACTCAAAAGCGCGACTGTGACGGGACAGACCGCACGGGGAAGCGGAGAACTTTTCATGTTCATACGAACGGGAATCAAACTTCTTAGCCTGGCGTGCCTGATGTGCCTGGCGGTACAGGTCCCCACGGCGCAGGGCCAGGACGGCAAGGACAAGAAGAAGAAGGAAATGAACGTCGACTTCAGCGTCGGCTGGGACGGATGCTACCGGCCTAGGGAGTGGACGCCGATCACCGTCGGGATCACCACGCCATTCGAGAAACCGGTGGACTGCGTGGTTCGTTTCTCGGCCGCGCAGGACAGCCTCAATAACATGGACATTTCGCGGCGCGAGGTGCTCATGCCCGGCCTGCCGAAGCAGATCCCGCTCGTGGCTCGCCTGAATTACGCCGTCAACTCCGCGACGCTGACGATCACGGGGACGGACAGCCCGCTATTCTGGTCGCGAACATACGAACTGTGGAACCAGTCCGGCGGCAGTCGCCCGCTGACGACGGTCCAGCACTGGGAGGCGCTCATCGGCGTTACGGGCAGCCAGGGCGCGTCGATAATGCAGGTGCAGCAGGCGTGCGTTTCGCGGCGACAGACGAGCCAGGGCAGCAAGCATGGTAACAACCAGGGCCGAGTTTACACCCGCTACCGCTTTCAGCGCCTGCTTCCCGCGGACTGGACAGGCTACGCCAGCCTGGACCTGCTGGTGCTTTACGACCCCGACTGGCTTGAACTGACGGACCACCAGCAGCGGGCCATCGCCCAGTACGTCTCCAACGGAGGCAGCGTGCTTATGGTGCTCGGCGCCAAGCCCCTGCCGGCAGGCAGCCTGCTGGCCAGGATGCTGCCGCTGGGCATCGGCGACCCGAAGGAAATCCAGCTTGCCCGCCAGGATTTGTTGAAGTGGAACTGCCGCGATCCGAAAACCGACAGGGTCCCCTGCTGGCGGGCGGCGCTAGACGCCAACGCCCCCGGCTGGGTTATCGACAACGACACGAACGGCAACGCGATCTTCGCATCCGGGCCGGTGGGGTTCGGAAAGGCCGGCGTCCTGCTGTTCGACCCCGCCCAGCTAGGCTGCCGCCAGGGCAAGGACCTCGCCAACTTCTGGGTGCCGCAAATGGCCCCGCTGTTGAATCAGCGCCAGATCACTCTCAGCAACAACCCCGATAACAACGACAACGACTACCGCTACGACTACGACCTGGGCCCCGAAGGCGACGCCTCAAAGGCGGTGCTGGAGTACCTCTACTCCGTCGAGCAACTCAAGCCGATTCACATCGGCTGGGTCGTGCTGGTCCTTGCAAGCCTGGCCGTGCTGATTGGGCCGGTGGATTATCTCGTTCTCAAGGCCGCCGGCCGGCTTACGTGGACCTGGGCGACCAGCACAGCGTGCATCGCCGTGTTCTCCGTCGGAGCGTACTACGGCGTGGAGTATCTCCGCGCCGGCGAGCTCCAGGCGAGGCTCGTCTCGGTGGTCGACGCGGTTGACGGCGCCAACAGCGTCTGGGCCACGCGATACCTCGGCATATTCGCACCGCACAGCGACGATTACAGCCTGGCGGGCGTGGACCGCGAGCAGTGGTGGGCGGGAATAGCCCCGGAACGCGACAGAGAGATATCCCGCTACAACGAAACGACTACCTCGCGGACAATCTACTGCCAACAGCACATTGACGGCGGAAGCGTGCCCGTTTCCGTGCCCATCAACATCTGGTCCATGCAGTCGCTGATCTGCGAATCGCGGCTGGCCAAGGCGCCTTTTGCCGCCACGGCAAAGCAGATGCCCGGCGGGCAGTGGACGATCACTGTGAAGAACACCGGGCCCGCGACGATCGCCCGTTGCTACGCCCGCGTGGGCTCGCGCGAGGTTGTTCAGTGCGGCAGCGTCCCGCCCGGCAAGACCGGCGAATTCACGGGTCGCACCACACCCTGGCAGCCGGGCGGCAGTACGGAGCTTCGGACTAGATCCCTAGGTTTGGGATCCGGTTTCCTGAACGAAGCCTCGCTTGCCCAGGGCTCATCACATCGAAGCGAGGCGATCGAGTCGTACCTCAAGGGCGGGGCGGTGGTCGTCTGTGCCGAGTACGACGACGCGCCCGTGCCGTTTGACATCGAAGGCAAAAGCTGCCGGTTCCAGCACACCCTGCTGGCGAGGCTGGTGGTGTTCCCGGAAGGGAGGAAATAGGACCATGGCGATGATCGAGACGAAAGGCCTGACCAAGTATTACGGCCCTTTGGCGGCCCTGACGGACCTGAACCTCCAGATCAACGAGGGGGACATTTTCGGGTTCATCGGCCCCAACGGGGCGGGCAAGACCACGACGATGCGGATTTTGGCGACGCTGCTGGAGCCCACGCGCGGGCAGGGGTTCATCAACGGCATGGAGGTCGGCGCCAACGGGCTGAAGGTTCGCCGCATGGTCGGATACATGCCGGACTTCATGGGCGTCTACGACGACCTGAAGGTCTACGAGTACCTCGAGTTCTTCGCCGCGGCCTTCGGGCTGGACCGCGCCAAGCGCAAGGCGATCATCGGCGACGTGCTGGAGCTGACGGACCTGACGGTCAAGCGGTCCTCGCCGGTAGATGGGCTTTCCCGCGGCATGCAGCAGCGGCTCCAGCTTGCCCGCGTGCTCATCCACGACCCGAAGGTGTTGATCCTGGACGAGCCGGCAAGCGGCCTGGACCCGCGGGCGAGGATCGAGATACGCGAGTTGCTCCGCGAGCTCAAGAAGATGGGCAAGACCATCATGATCTCCAGCCACATCCTCTCGGAGCTGGAGGAGATGTGCGACAACGTGGGCATAATCGAACGCGGCAGGCTGATCTTCAGCGGCACGATGGCGGAGATTTCCGCGCGGATGGGGCTTAGCCTCAAGGTCCGGGTGCGCGTGGTTGGCGACCCCGCCGCCGCGGCGGATATCCTTCGCTCCCTGCCGCAGGTAACCGACGTCCAACTCGCCGGCGACGGCTTCGACGTGACGCTCGCCGACGGCGAGGGCGGCGACGGGATCATCGCACGCACGCTCGTTCGCGCCAACATCGACGTGGTCGCCATCGTGCCCAAGCAGCTCAAACTCGACGACGCGTTCCTGCAACTCACAAAAGGAATCGTGCAGTGAGGACAGCGGTAACCAGTAGCCCGTATCCGGTAGCCGGGAAAGGAAAACGGCGGAACCGGGAACACGGACAAGAAATAGGGTGCCGTGGTTTGCGGAGTCGCGAAGCGACATAGCAACCACGTCTTTCGGGTCGGCACGTGGTTGCTGGCTACTCAACGGATTTGTAATGAGGTCTTGGTTCAGGAACAGGCGCACATGAACCTTCGGTTCATCCGATTACCTTCTCTTTCGGAACAGAAGATAGAGTCATGGCAACCGCAACCATAAACCCTGTCGCGCGGATATGGCATGGCTTGGTGGGCGTGCCGGCCGCGCTGGCGGGGCCTATCCTCACAAAGGAACTCCGCGTCTCCAGCAGGCGGAGGCGGAACTACGTCCTGCGCAGCGTGTACCTGGCAGTGCTGACCGTCTTTGTCCTGCTGGTCTGGCTCGGCAACGTCCGGTGGGACGACGGCGGCTCCTACGCACAGCGCGTCAACAGCATGGCCATTGCGGGCCGGACCATCATCGTCTGGATCGCCTGGTTTCAGTTCATCGTAATCCAGATCGTCACTGTCATCATGCTCAGCACGTCCATAAGCGAGGAGGTCTACGCCAAGACGCTCGGCGTGCTGATGACCACGCCTATCAACAGCTTCCAGATTGTCGTGGGCAAGCTCTTCAGCAAGATCCTCCAGCTTCTTATCCTCCTGGCCGCGAGCCTGCCGATGCTTGCCGTCCTGCGGGTCCTCGGCGGCGTGCCATGGAACTTCGTCGTCACCACGCTCTGCGTCACGCTGACAACCGCGCTGCTCGTCGCGGCGGTGACGATGTTCTTCTCCATCCTCTTCCGCTGGGCGTTCGTGAGCATACTCATGTCATTGGGTGTGCTGGCGGTTGTTTACGGGCTTGTGCCGCTGATCTTTAGCCTCCTTGTGGCTGCGGTGGGAGTTCATGACGAAGAGTCGATCTGGCCCCTGGTGACGCTGTTCGTAAACTACCACCCGGTCGCCATGATGGTCTTTCTGACCATGGAGACGCTCGAACCGGGCCAAATAATGCGCGGCGCGCCTAAGTTCTTCTTCTTCGCCTGGTGGCTCAACTGCCTGATCTCGCTGGGGCTGGCTTCGGTGATCCTCGCCGCGTGCGTGGCGATGGTCCGCAGGGTGGGCCTGCGCCTGGTGGCTGGGGCGACCGGCGCCGGGGCAAGCAGCGCCGCGGCGATCGCGGCCTCGGCCGGGCCGGCCTTGGCGCCCGCGACACAGCAGGTCGCCGGCGCACCCTCATTCGCAGCGGCGCCGCGCACGCCGCCGCCGGCCAGGCGCGTAAAGGTTCGGGAAATCAAGGGCTCGCCGATCGTCTGGCGGGAGCTTCGCTCGACCTGGCTCAAGCGAGGCGTGCTGTACTGGGTTCTCCTGGGAGTCGGGTTCTGGCTTCTGCTGATGATCTACGGACTGATCGCATGGGCGTGGGGCCAGGCGTACAACTACAGCGGCACCCACTCGGTGTTCATCGTGACCTACACTATCATCGGCGCAATCTGCACCGCCGTCCTTGCCGCCACCAACATCACCAGCGAAAAGGAATCCCGCTCATGGGAGCTGCTGCTCTGCACCCCGCTTGGCGACTGGCACATCCTGCTTGCCAAGTTCGTCGGTGCGCTGCGCCGCTGCCTGCCGCTCTGGCTGCTGCCCATAGGGCACATACTGTTGTTCACCCTCATCGGCTGTTGCCACGTCGCCCTGCTGCCGATGTACCTGCTGATCGCCGGCGGCGCGGTTGTCCTGCTTGTCGGGGGCGGGCTGTACTGCGGGTCTCGTTTCCGCCGCACCACCACGGCCGTAATGCTCAACATCGCCCTCGGGCTGGGCCTGTGGGCGGCCCTGCCGGGAGGCATTGCACTGCTGGCCGAGGCCGTGACGGTATACCCAAGCGATTTTCGCGACGCCGCCGGCTATGTCGTCGACGCCAACCCCATCTTCCAGGCCGGAATGATCACCGAACGCCTCGGTGGAGACAGGTTCTCTTTCTTCAAGCCATCCACGCGCGACTGGTCCTCGATCACATTCTACTGGGCGGGCCTCGGCTCGGCCGACTTCGCGGAGTCGCTGACGTACCTGGCATTTCTGACCAGCCTGAATGTCGCCCTTGGCACGCTGCTGGCATGGCGAGCCAAGTGCCAGTTCCGCAAGAGATGGTTCTGAGAAGAAGAAGCATTAGATGGGGATTACATGGATTAAAGAATTACATGGATTAAGAAGAAACTAAAGAATCCATTTGTTTTTAATCCCTTTAATCTCTTAATCCATGTAATCCCCCTCCGGATGTTTCTTCTTTGCTTCTTCAACCTCTGTGTCTCTGTGCCTCTGCGGTAATCTTCTTCTTCCTCTTCTTCTTGGCACCCCCGTCAGATCGGCGCGCGGAGCATTCTGAGGAAAAGCATCTCGGCCTTGGAGTGCTCCCGGCCGCGGCGGCGGATGATGGATATCTTGCGGATCCATTTTGACGGCTGGCGGAAGGGGATGAAGCACAACTGGCCCAGCGATTCCTCCCTCTGGCCGATGCCCTTAGGCACGATGCTCAGCCCCGCGCCGACCTCGACGGCCCGCTTGAGCGTGTCGTTGTTGTCGAACTCCATGCACACATCCACCGACACCCGGTTGGCGCGAAGCAGCCGGTCGATGAACCGCCGCGTCGGCACATTGGCCTCGAACGCCACGAAACGCTCGCCGCGAAGGTCCGACGGGGCCATGCTCGCCCGGTCAGCCAGGCGATGGCCCGGGGCGCAGACGACCATCAACTCCTCGTCGGCAAAGGGGATTATCTCGATCGACCGCTGCTTTTCCGGGAACGCCATGATGCCCAGGTCCATCTCGCCGCCGAGCACAGCCGAGGTGATCTCGTCCCACTTGGTGTACTGCACGTCCAGCTTGACCTCCGGATGCGCCTTGATGAACTTCCGCACATACGCATCCAGCAGGTAAAAGCCGACCGAGTAGATCGTCCCGACCCTCAGCAGCGGGCAGGCGGACTTGACTATCCCCGCCACCTCCTCCACCATTCGATCGAGCCTGGCCAGGATGTCCTTGGCGCCGCGGTAGAACGCCTTGCCGACGTCTGTGGCCTCTGCGCCCGCGCCGCCGCGGATCAGCAGCCTCGTGCCAAGGTCGCGCTCCAAAGCCGCCACCTGCTGCGAGACCGCCGACTGGCTGAGGTTGTTCAACTCCGCCGCCCGCGTGAAGCTGCTGGTCTCCACCACATCGCAGAAGGTCTTCATGACGTCGGTGCTAAGCGATTCTACGTACTTTCTCACGGCGTCTCCTCCTCCTCCGCCCGGCCGGCCAGGTAGCAGATCACGTGCTGCTTGAGCGGGTTGGCGTTGATGACGAACTGCCGGGACCCCGGCAGGTCGGACGCGTCGATCACGCGGACCACGTGGGCCCATTGGGCCGAGCCTGGGGCGATGTCCGCGAGGTGATTGGCCGCCCCGCAGAGCAGCTCGTCGTTGCACAGCGCGCCGGCCCGGCCGGGAAACAGGGCGAAGTAGAGGATGTCCATCTCGATCATCTCGCTGAAGAAGTGCGTGCCCAGTGACACGTCCGGCACGACGTCCTTGCTCATCGCGACGATCTCGCAGATGACGCTGACGGTGTTGATGTCCGAGAACCGCACCGGCACGCCCAGCGAGGGCGTGGTGGTCCCCCATCGCCCGGGTCCGACCAGGAGGATCGCCGGCGCCTGGGGTCCGCGCGAGGCGTGGCAGACATCAGCGATGACCCGCGCGATGGAATAGCGGTCACGGATCGGCAGTTGCGAGTATTGCCCCGGCACGACGTAGACGATCCGGTCCAGCCGCCCGATCTCCGCCTGCCCGATGACCGCGCCGTGGGCCTCGAGGACCTTGCGATCTGCGGGCAGATCGCACGGCGCGTCCATGATCGCCCCACCGCCGCGGACCTGGAGCGGGCGGCACTGGACGAGGTTGATCTTGTACGTCCCGTTGAAAAAGTTGGCCGTGAACTCGACGTCAACCGGACAGCCGTATGCTTCTTGGAGAATGCCCATCATCTCCCGCAGGTCGGGCACGAAATCGGTGCGGTCGAAAAGCCCGTCGAACGTCAGCACCCACGGGAACGCGTCGGTGATGCCGGCCTCGGCGGCGCGGGCGTCCGTTTCCTTGTCCCTGCTGGCCAGCAGCTCCAGCGGCAGCTCGCCCTGGCGGACGTGCGAAATCACGTCGCTGAAACGCCGGCTGAGAAGCTGGTTGGCGGCCAAGTCGAGCACGTCGACGTTTCGCTGGGAAAACTGGCGGACCTCCTTGAAGTCGGTCTCGGGCCGGCGGCGCGGGTCGTTCAGGGCGACCACACGGGTATAGTCGTCGTCGCTGCGGTCCACCGCCCGGGTGCCCATGCCGAAGACCAGGCGAGTCATCCCGGCCTCGGGGTCGATCGTCTTGTCCCAGACGTACGGGTTGAACGAAAGCGCCACGCCCGCGATCTGCGGGAAGAACAGGTTGTCGTACATCTTGCCGCTGACTCGCTGGACAAGCAGCGCCATCTGCTCGTCGCGGTCCAGCAGGCCCCTCTGCTTGCGGTAGATCAGGGCCTTCTCGCTCATGGTCGAGGCGTAGATGGTCCGCACCGCGGCCAGGAAGTCCTGGAGCCGCTGGTGACGCGGGCCCTGATTAGCGCAGAAGACACTCTCGTACTTGCCGGCGAACGCGTTGCCGAAGTTGTCCTCCAGGAGGCTGCTGGAGCGGACGATGATCGGCGACTGGCCGAAGTAGTCGAGCATGTCCTCGAACTGCCCGCTGATATTGTCCGGGAACGAGCCGATGAGCATTCGCTGGCGGGCCCGTTCGGCGCCGATCAGGAAGCCGTCCTGGTCGGTCTTTCGCTCGCGCATCCACCATATGCCGTTTCGGACGATGTAGGAGTAGAACACGTCCGAGCCGATGAAGAATGAATCGTGCGGTTCGAGCAGCGCCGCCACGCGCGGCGACTTGCGGCGGAGGATCGCCCTGGCCAGCAGCATGCCGACGCTCTTGCCGCCTATGAGCCCCGTGCCGACCATCCGCTTGCCGATCTCGACGAGGTCTCGAAGCTCCAGGTATTTCTCAGCCAGCTCGAGCACAGGCTCGTCGCGCGAGACAGCCATTCGCAGCAGACGGTGGCGACACTCGTCCACCTGCTCGTCCACCTCCGGGTCGCCGGCGGGCAGCGTGACGAGTTCCTGGGCCTGGGCGAACGAGCGGTTCCACAGGCCGAGTTGGTGCGTGATGGACTCCTGCCGAGCCCACGGCACGGTGTTGCGGACCTCGCTGATGGTCGAACTCTCGGTGACCGGGCGGAACTCCGAGGAGTCCCATACGTGCAGCATGTGCATGGTCGGCGAGTAGCGGGACTGGACCTTCCACGGGTGAACGTACAGCCGATCCTTGTGGCTATAGACGTCGACGAGAACCTGGGCGGTCTCGCAGATCGCGCCGATGGCCTGGTTGGAGTGCTCGTTGCGGCGAAGCGCGAAGTAGGCGATCGCCTCGACGTCGTAAAGGTACGGGCAGGTCAGCATGAACCAGTTGCCCAGCATCTGGTCGCTGTACCACGCGTCGGCCAGGTCAGACACGCAGTCGAAGAGGTAGTACCCGCCCCGGCCGGTCTTCTCGATCACCTTGTGGATCTGCGTTACGAACGCCTCGAAGCCGGCGCCGGGGTTTAGCTGGTGGACCTCCGCGGCGGTGCCCGGGCCGATCAGCGGCGGGTCGTTGCTGAATCGGAAGTAGATCAGCGGCTGGCCAAGCTTCTCCGCCGCCTGGCAGAACGGCCCGACGAACCGGGCGTACTCGCTGACGCTGTCCACGCGCCAGACAAGGTTGTCGCCCGGGATCAGGCCCTTGATCATCTGGTCGAAACCGGGCAGGCCCGTGCTCAAGCTTGAGTCTATCTGTGCCATTTTCGCGTCGCGCCTTGGCCGGGGCCAAGTGGTTAAAGGCCCGGCCGGGCAATTAGACCATCTTCACCGGCCTATTAGACTCTCTGATAGGCGGTCTTCTCGCCTATCGAGTATACTTCATTCGTGCCGATCCGCAAACGTCGGATATGCGAATATCCGCATGTTATGAAGACGCGCCGCGGGCGGCATGTGGATCGCCGTGGTGTATCAGGTTTCAAAGGGAAAAGGAAAATCAAATGAATGCTGCAAGTGGACCCAAGACGTACTCCGAGGCATTCTCGGACTCGTATGTCGAGCAATTGATGGCCGGCGTGATGGCGCGCAATTCCGGCGAGACGGAGTTTCACCAGGCTGTGCGCGAAGTGGCTGAGTCGGTCGAGGCCGTCTACCGCAAGAACCCCGAGTACGCCAAGCTCCGCGTCTTCGAGCGGCTGATCGAGCCTGAGCGGCAGATTATCTTCCGCGTGCCGTGGGTGGATGACAAGGGCGAGGTCCAGATTAACCGCGGCTTCCGTGTCCAGTTCAACTCCGCCCTTGGCCCCTACAAGGGCGGATTGCGGTTCCACCCGTCGGTGTACCTGGGCATCATCAAGTTCCTGGGCTTCGAGCAGATTTTCAAGAACGCACTGACGACCACCCCGATCGGCGGCAGCAAGGGCGGCAGCGACTTCGACCCCAAGGGCAAGAGCGACATGGAAGTCATGCGTTTCTGCCAGTCGTTCATGAGCGAGCTGTTCCGCCACATCGGGGCCGACACCGACGTGCCCGCCGGCGACATCGGAGTGGGCGGGCGCGAGATCGGCTACATGTTCGGCCAGT
>CAZSBS010000105.1:0-9535 GCA_964605095.1 uncultured Planctomycetaceae bacterium
TGGGTGCCGATGAGCGTCAGCGTGCGGACGGGGATGTCGCCGGCGGTGCTTGGCAGTCGGGTGATGTCGGCCCGTTCGGCGATATCGACCACTGCCAGCATGTCGCCCGCCGGCTTGCGGCCCAAGGCCGTGGTGAGGTAAGCGTGGGCGGCCTTCTGGAGGGCCTCGGGCACGGATTGGCTGCGGTCCATGACGGCCAGCAGCGCCAGCTTGTCGTGAGTCTCGGTTATCGACGGCCTGGCAAGCGTGGCTGCCAGCACGAGCACCACCGCGACCCTAAGGGCGATGGCGGCGATGCGGCGGACAACCCCGATGGAGCGCAGCGACCGCCATGCCAGGTACGCAACCGGTCCGGCGATAAGCCCGCAGGCAAGCCACCATGGCTGCTCGAAATAGAAGCCGTACGTCGCGATCATCGCAGCCTCCACGCCTGGATGCGATTATTGCCCGCGTCCACGATATATGCCAGGCCCGATCCGTCCAGCGCCACGCCCCACGGATAGGCCAGCTCGCCCAACTGCCGGCCGGGGCTGCCCATCACCGCCAGGCTGCGCCCATCCGGCGAGAAGACCTGTATGCGATTGTTGCCGTACTCGCAGACGACGATTCGCCCGTCGGCATCAAGGGCCAGGTCGTAGGGGTAACGGAGCTGGCCTGCATCCCGGCCGACCGACCCGAAGTACCTTTCGAGCTTGCCGGCAAGGTCATACACGGCGATTCGATGGTTGCACGCGTCGGCGACGTAGAGGCGATTTCGCGCGGCGTCGACGGCCAGGGCGCTGGGGCGGGATAGCTGCCCGCTGTCGGAGCCGAAGGAGCCGAAGCTGCCGACGTACTTGCCATCGACCGTCCAGATGCACACGCGGTCGTTGCCGCCGTACTCGCTGACAAACACGCGCCCGTCGCCGGCGAAGGCGATGTCGGTGGGGAAGATCATCTCGCCTGGACCAGTGCCGTATCGGCCAAAGCGGCGGACCTCCTTTCCGTCCGGGCGAAAGACTATCACGCGGTGGTAGTGCGTGTCAGCCACCCACAGGTCGCCATCCGGCGATATGGTGAAGCCAGTAGGCTTGCCGGTGGTGAACTCAGGCATGGTGAAACTGTCGAGATACTTTCCGTCGGCGTCGAAATGCTGGAAGCGGGCGGTCTTGTCGACCACCCAGACTGTGGAGTCGCCGGCGATGTCAATTGCTCGCGGGTAAAGGAACTCGCCAGGCCCAGGCCCGCTGGAGCCGAAGTGGCGGACGACCCGTGGCGTGTCAGCCCGGCCGGTGGGCTCGCAGCCGGCGATCAGGGCCGCCGCGCACCCGGCCAGCAGCAAGGCTGCAACTGCCCTCGCGCCGCCGCGGCGCAGAAGCCGGCGGACTGCCAGGATCGCCGCGGCAAGCATGGCATATCCGCCGACGAGGACCAGGCACGTGGCGATCACCTGCTGGTCGCGGGCGTAGTGCATCTGGTTGAGCAGACCCTGGGCGAAGTTCGGCACCCCGGCCGGCAGGAGAATGCTCGTCGCGGGAAGCTCCGTCAGCCCAAGCACGGTAATCAGCACGAACGCCGCCGCGGGCACGGGCCACTGGCGGGGCAGGTGGACGGACCACCACGTCCGCAACGCGGAAGCGCCGTCCGTGGCGGCAAGCTCGGAAAGCTGCTTGCTGCGGAGGTCCAGACCCAGGCGAAGCAGCACCAGCGCCACGCCGGCCAGCCTGGCTGCAAGCCCGGCCGAGACGCTCCACCAGCCCTCGGCCAGGCCCACGTGGGCATGCAGGCTCCCCTGGAGGCGCACCAGCGCCGCGCCTACCAGGCTGCCGGGGATCAGCGCCGCAAGGAGCATCGTCGGTATTGCCGCGGCCGCAATCGCCCGCCCGGCCCGACCGAGGCTGCCGCAAAGAATCGCCCCGCCCGCCATGACAAGAGCCGCAGCCGCCGCGACCGACGAGGCCAGCAGACTGGTGGCGAGTTCCTCGCTGTGGAGGTCCCAGAACATGGAGAACCCGCTCATGTCGCGGACCGAGGCTGCCAGAAGCACCACGGGTGCAACTACGGTAAGTGCCAGCAGGGCGGCGCAGAGAGCCCACCGCCACGCAACGCGGCTCGGCGGTGCCGGCTCGGCCAGCGGGGCGTGTGTGGACCAGTCGCGCGTTCGCCGCCACAACACCACCGCAACGAGCCCGGCTGGGATAACCGTCGGCCAGGCCGCGAGGGCAACGGCGCCCGTCGAGCCGGTCTCTTCGTAGAGCGTGGCCAGTTCGGCGCCGATGGTCCTCACGCCAGCCAGGTGGAAGGTCGCGAACTCCGCCAGAAGCAGCGTAAAGCACAGGCCAAAGGCCAGCCCCAGCGTGGGCGCCAGTTGCGGCAGCGTCACGCCCGTCAGTCGGCGCCATGGCCCGGCGTCGAGCAGGGCGTGGCTTTGGCAGTCGCGGTCGAGGTTGCGAAATCCCTGGCCGATCAGCAGCGCCGCCAGCGGCCAGTACCACAGCAGCAGCGTGAAGCCGGTTATGGCGATCCCGGCCGCCCGGGCAAGCTCGGGCCTGGCCGAGATGTAGTCGCCCAGAGGCGTCGTCGGGCTGCGGAGCAGGTTCCACGCGTAGAGCAGCAGGTATCGCGGCAGCAGCAGCGCCGCCAGCAGCAGCGCCGCCAGCAGCGTTCGTCCGCGGCGGGCCGTGCCGAGCAACTCACCCGGCACGAAGCCCAGCAGCACGCTCAAGGCGGCGATTGCACCGGCCAGGGCGAACGATTGCCCGACGACCCCCCAGTCCATGACCACCGGCACCGATGGGGTCCGCTGCGGCGCCAAGGCGCCCACGTACAGCCAGGCCAGCGGCGCAGCCACCAGGGCCGCCCAAAGGGCCAGCGAGGCCGCCGCCAGGAGCTTTGCCGCCGGATCACGACTCATCAGGGCAGGATCTCCTTGACGGCTGCAAGGGCGGCTGACTGATGGGCGGCAATCTTGCGGTAGCCGATCTCCAGGGGCTTGCCGATGGCGTACTTCGCATATTCCGCCGCCAAGGCCGGGCGAATCGGAATGTTGTGCGCCTCGCTGGCGGCCATCATGCGCTCGACCCGCTCGCCGAGCAGGAACTCGATCAGTTCGCCCGCCGCGGCCTGGTTACCGGCCCCCTTTACCAGCGCGACGGTGTTGGGAATTGCCAGCGCGCCGTCGCCGCCCTGGTCCAGCGGGGCCATCTCTATGGTCCAGCCATCGAGTTGGGCGCGGTAAACATCGTCGGTGTCGGTCAGGCAGACATCCGCCTCGCCGAGCCACACCGCCCTCACGGCCGTGCTGTTGCCCTGAACCTGTCGCACGCCGTTTCCGGCCAGGCCGCGAAGTATCTCCCTGGCTCGCTCGGGTCCGTAGTGCGCGAACCAACTCGCCACGTCGCCGCGAGTTGTGCCGCAGCCGGGATTGGCTATGACGATCCGGTCTTTCCACCTGGCGTCGAGCAGGTCCTCGAGTTTTCGCGGCGCGTCAGCCGGCGGCACGCGCTTGGTGTTCCATGCGATGACGCGCATCCGCAGGCCGAACCCGTGCCATCGGCCGTTGGGATCGGCGAACTTCGCGGGCCAGTCCTTGACTGCCGAACCCCTGTACGGCGCGAGGATTCCCTCGTCGGCCAGGGCGATTGTCTGGAAGCACTCGCTGGACCAGAACACGTCGGCGACGGGGTGGTCGGCCTCGGCCCGGAGTCGCTGGACGAGGCCGGTGGTCTTCGTGGCCTCCTCGTCGTAGCGGACGACCGCCTTAACGCCGGTCTGCTTCTCGAAGGCGCTCAGGATGTCCCTGGCGAACTCGGGGTCCACAGAGCAGTAGACGACGACCTTCTTCGGGGCGTTGGCGTCGGAGCGGTCTCGGCTGTCGCATCCGGCGGCGGCAACGACGCTCGCAACGGCCAGCATCGTAAAAAGTACGCGTGCTCTGTTGCACATGATTCGACTGATAGGGTGCCATGCTTCCGCACGCTGTTTGCGGAAGCATGTTCCCTGTGCGAAGTTGGTGGCAGAAGGCCGGCACACCAATGAGGCTCGTGGGAACATGCTTCCTAAGACGGAAGCATGGCACCCATTGGATGGCGAGTAACTGAATACCCGGGAATTACAGCGGCGGTAGCGGGTCATGATCCGGTCCTTGGCACCAGGAAAGCACGCATGATAACGCTTTGTCGCGTCACGGCTGGTTGGCGTCGGCGCCGGCGACCTTCTCCATGCCGCCGAAGTATTTCTTCACGGCCCCTTCGTACTTACGGGGAATCTTGTTGTCGCGAATGGCCTCGGCGGCGGCGTCCTTGGAGGCCTGGACGGCGGTGCTTAGCTTTCGCTTGGACTCGCCGGCGACCGTAGCGCCCCTGACCAGCCAACTGCCGATGATCTCCGTCTCGTTGGTGGGCTTGTTTCGCACACCATCGGCGTTGAGCTTGACGTCCTCGGGATCGCCGGTGGGCCTCTTTCCCCAGGCCCGGCCTCCGCCTCCGCCACCGGCCACGCCGACGAGGTCGTCGCCTTCACCCGGTATCCATAACCCAGGGCCGTTGGGGTCGCCAGGCATCAGGCCCATGCCTTCGCCGCCTTGGCAATCGCCCTGGCCCAGACGGGCTATTGCGCCCTCCAACTCGCGAAGGGCGTCCTCGGTCGCCATCTCGCCGACCTGCTCGCCGCCAAGGCGGGCCAGGCCCTCGCTCAAGGCGATCAGTCCGTTGGGATTAAGCCCGGAACCCGGGCTGTTGCACTTGGCCAGTTTTTCGGCCAGGTTCTTGCACGCCTGGGCGCCGTTCTTGCACTGGCTCAACTTGTCCATCAACTCGTCGATCTGCTTGTCCGACATGCCCTGATTCTTCAGGGCTTCGCGGAGGTCCTGCTGGCTCATGCCAGCCATCTTCTCGGCCGAGTTGGGGTCCATGCCCTGACGGGCGAGCATGTCGGCTGCCTGCTTCTGCGGGTCGCCGATCTTGGCGGCCTGGTTGGCCAGGTCGGCAAGCTGGTTGGCAAGGGCGGCCTTCTCGGCATCCGAGAGCTTGCCCCCGTTGAGCTTGTCCAAGGCATCCTTGATCATCTTGGCTGCGCCGGCGAAGTCGCCGTTGGCCAGGGCCTGGTTGAGCTTGTTGTCGAAAGCCTGCGGCGTGCCGCGAAGGTCCTTTAGCATCCGTTCGGCGGCGCCCAGGCCGGCTTTCTTCTGTCGTTCCTGCTGGAGGTCCCGCAGGTTCTTGCCCAGATCGGTGAGCTTCCTTATGGCCTCGCGGCGAACGTCGGCCGGCTTGTCGCCCGAGAGCATCTGGGCCAACTTGTCCAGATCCGTCGCCAACTGGGGCAGCTTGGCGTTTTCCACAGCCGACTTGACGCTTGCGGCCGCCTGCTTGACATCCGCCTGAGCTTTGGCCAATGCCGCCGCCTGCTGCTGGGCCTGCTGCCCGCGGACCTTGTTGCCAAGGACGTCCATGGTCGGCATGAGGAAGAACACCGCCGCCGCCACCGCCCACGCCGCCGCCGAGCCGGCCCAGTGCAGCGTCGGACGGATGGGGAAGTGCCCGCGGATGTCCAATCCCTCGGCCGCCTTGTGGGCCTCCGCCTCGGCCGCCATGGCGAACGCATCGTCGCTGCCGACAAGCGCCAGCGCCGTGCTGAAGCGCTCCTTGGCGCCGAGCCGCCCGTCAATCAGCACCGCCACCTGCATGCGATTGGGCACCCGCAAAGCCGAAAACAGCGCCGCCAGCAATATCGCCGCCGCCCCGGCCGAGATTGCGGAAACGGGGCTTATCAGCCGAATCGCGAGAACCCGCTCCGCCGCGACGGTAAGTGCCGTCGCCAACCCCGCCAGGGCCAGCACCACCGCTACTTGGCGAAGCAGCACGTCCAGGGCGGTTCGAATGCGGACATCTCGGAGCCGGCGTTCAAGCGCGCCTTTCCTGCTGTTTGCCATGGCCTATTACCCCTTTCGATCAGGCTGTGCTCCTCGGGCTTTCTACCCACACCATATTCTTACGTCAAACGGCTCGGCGGACAAGGCAAATTGTCTTAATCCGCGGCGCGGCCCGTACGCCTTCTATTGGACACTTCGGTAGTCGCCGGGGTTCCCTCGATATTTCGCAAAAGAAGAAGAAGAAGAAGCGGATCACCGTCCCGGCGCGCCGGGACAATCCGCAATCGCTCTTCCTTCTTTCTGCGTTGCCCGCCGGGCCGGCGCGCGATACTATTGTGCAATTGCAGCCGCAATCGAAGATTGTCCCTGCGCCGGCGGCGGAAGGATGCGACGATGCGATTCACCAAGATGCAAGGTCTGGGCAACGATTACGTGTACGTGGACTGCTTCACCGAGCAGGTGGACGATCCCCTGCGGTTGGCCATCGCCATCAGCGACCGCCACTTCGGCGTCGGCTCCGACGGGCTTATCCTCGTGATGCCCTCGACCGAGGCCGCGGACGTGCGAATGCGCATGTTCAACGCCGACGGCTCGGAAGCGCAGATGTGCGGCAACGGCGTAAGATGCGTTGCCAAGTACGCCTACGACCACGGACATGCCGCCGCCAACCCCATGCGCGTGGAGACGGCCGCGGGAATAAAGACCATCGAGCTTCAACTCGGCCCAGACGGCAAGGTAGCCACCGCGACGGTGGACATGGGCAAGCCGGTCCTCGAACCGGAGAATATCCCCATTCTCATCCGCCAGGCGCGGGCCGTCGACGTGACGATCAAGACGGCCAGCCGGGCACTCCAGATGACCTGCGTGTCCATGGGCAACCCGCACGCGGTGTTCTTCGTCGACGACGTGGCATCCGTGCCGCTGGCCCAACTCGGGCCGGAAATCGAACACCACCCGGTATTCCCCGAACGGGTGAACGCGCATTTCGTGCAGGTCCATTCGCCGGCGGAAGTTACCATCCGCACCTGGGAGCGGGGCAGCGGTATTACGCTCGCCTGCGGAACCGGGGCCTCGGCCGTGTGCGTTGCGGGCGTCCAGACGCACAGAACCGCCCGCAAGATCCTGGCACATCTGCCCGGCGGCGACCTCAGGTTGGAATGGCGCGCCTCCGACGAGCACGTCCTGATGACAGGCCCTGCCGCAGAGGTCTTTACCGGCGACTGGCCCGGCAAAACGGAGTGACGCCATTGGCCGAACGCTAGAACGCTGACTATCACTAAGACGAATGCCCTATGTTATGGATGATTCGTTTTACATCACAAACAGACCGGTTCGGTAGGCCCGAAGGGCCGACAGTATTTGGCCGGGGGCATAAGCCCCCGGAAACAATGCGTTTAGAACTAGAGCCCCGAAGGGGCGACACAATAGCGTACCAGTGGCCAAGTGGCATGTTTGCTCTGTCGCCCCTTTGGGGCTCATTTATATAGAGCCCGTTTTCCGGGGGCTTTTTAGCATTTGCCCCCGGCCAAATGCTGCCGCCCCGTTCGGGGCTTACAGAAATGGAACCATACCCATACAAGTTCACGCCGCTCTACAAAGAGAAGATCTGGGGTGGGCGGAACCTTGAGCGGCTCTTTGGGCGGGACCTGCCCCCGGGTGAGTCCATCGGCGAAAGCTGGGATCTTGCGGACCTCGCCGAGGGCGTCAGCCGGGTCGCCAACGGCCCAGCCGCTGGTACTACGCTGACGGACCTCACGCGCCGGCTCGGCCCGCATCTGCTCGGCGGCTCGCAGTCCATGCCCGACGGGCGGTTTCCGCTGCTGCTGAAGCTGCTGGACGCAAACGACATCCTTTCGCTTCAGGTCCACCCGGATTCCGAGGCCGTCAAAGCCATCGGCCCCGCCGCCGCCCTGAAGACCGAATGTTGGTACGTCATCGAGAGTCGCGACGGGATGATCTACAAGGGCGTCCGGCCCGGCGTGACGGCCGAGCAGTTCCGCGGCGCGATAGAGAACGACACCGTCGAGCGGTTCGTAACGGCCTATAGGGTGGCGGCGGGGGACTTCCATTATCTTCCGGCCGGGACAGTTCACGCGCTGGGCGCGGGGGTCGTCGTGGCGGAGGTCCAGACGCCGTCGGACACCACCTACCGCGTGACGGACTGGGGCAGGGGGCGCGAGATACACGTGGAACGGTCGATGCAGTGCATCCACTTCACCGAGGCCGACGATGCGGCCCCCGGCGCCGAGGGCGAGACGCTGCTGGCGACGGAGTTCTTCACCGTCGCCCGTCGCGAGGCCTCCGCGGGCAAGCCCGCGGCCCTGCCGGCAGGGCGATGCGCAGCCCTGATGATGCTCGAAACCCAAGGCCCCGCCGAGGTCCGCCACGCCGGCCCCGCCGAGCCGGCCACCAAGGTCCGCGCCGGCGATACCGTCCTGGTCCCGGCGTGCCTGGAGCATCCCGAAATCGTTACGGACAGCGCCTGCGCCTGGCTGGAAGTCACGCTGCCGGATAAGAAGGGGTTAGGAATGATTGTTTAGCGTCCCTGTTTTCGAATGGAATAACGTGGAGCTTTGAACGAAGAGCAATGAGAAGAATAACGCTTGCCCTGACCGTCGCGTTGCTGTGTTCAGCCGTAGTCCCGACCACCACCGCGACCAACGCCGCCCTTGCCGACGGGGCCGAAGCGCGGAAGCTCACCTGGCAGAAGTCCGACACATCCGTGGCGCTGTTGAACAATGGACATGTGGTCTGGCAGCACGACCACGACCGCAAGGCCGGCAAGCCGTCCATGAGCATCCATCTGCTCGACGGCACGGAGCTGACTCGCCCCTGGCCCTTCCCCGCGAATTATCCCCGCAACGACCACGTATGGCACAAGGGGCTGTGGTGGTCGTGGAAGGGCATCGACGGCATCAACTTCTGGGAAGAGCACCAGGAGGGCACGGACCCGACGGCCGTGGCAACGAAGCTCAGCGACGACGGCTCGGCCCGCATCGAGATGACCATCTCATACCATGTGCCGGATGGGCCTCCGCTGGCGACGGAGAAACGCATCATTGAAGTGAGCGCACCGGACCGGGCGGGCAGCTACATGATCGACTGGCAGGCGGAGTTTGCGCCCGGGGGCGACAAGCCGGTGGTGTTCAACCGCAACGGCTACGGCGGGCTGGCGATTCGATTCGCCGCCGATTTCGCCGGCGAGCCGCCCAAGGAGCCCAACGCATGGACGTTCATCAAGAGCGCCGAACAAGCCGGTGACGAAGCCATGAAGCCCGCGGGCAACCGCTGGATGGCCTACGCTGGCAAGGCCCAGAACGGCCGGCCCACGTGCATCGCGATGTTCGACCATCCGGACAACCCGCGATACCCGACGCAATGGGCTGTGCGCACGCAATACCCGTACCTCAACCCCGCGTTCACGGCATCGAGGCAGGACTACACCCTCCAGCCGGGCCAGAAGCTGAAGCTCCGGTACGGCATCCTGATCCACGCCGGCCCTGGCGATACCGACGCCCTCGAGAAGGCGTGGAAAAGCTTCGCGGGCGGGATTGGACCGGCCTGGCATCGAACCGGCGATGACTGCCATCAGTAAAGGAACCGATGGACAAGGACCGTTTTGCGACATTGGAAATCTCAGATTTGAAATTTCAGATTTGGAATTTCAGATTTGGAATTTCAGATTTG
>CAZSBS010000105.1:9635-13287 GCA_964605095.1 uncultured Planctomycetaceae bacterium
GTATGGAGATTCAGCCATGTATCTGATGACCCGCACGCCCGTTCTGTTGCTCGCCTGCCTGCCGGCGATCCTGTGTTGTCTTTCGCTCGAACGCGCCGTCGCATCACAGGCAAAGCAATCCGGCGATCAGTCCGCCCCGGTGAATCGACAAACGATTTCGCTGGCCGGAACCTGGCGATTCGCGCTGGACCCCAACGACGCCGGAGTGGGCGAGCAATGGTTCGCCAAGGACCTCGACGACACGGTCCGGCTGCCCGGCACGACCGACGAGAACCACAAGGGCATCAAGAAGGATGAGCAATGCATAGATCGGCTCTCTCGAGTCTGGTATTGGAAAGGGCCCGCGTGGTATCAGCGCCGCGTGACGATTCCAGACGCCTGGAAGGACAAGCGGATAATGCTGCTGCTGGAGCGGACCAAGCATACCCGGGTGTGGGTGGACCGGACGTTTTGCGGCGGGGATGACACGCTCAGCGCCCCGCAGTTGTTCGACGTGACCGCGGCGATGACGCCCGGCGAGCACACGATCACCGTACTGGTCGATAACGCCAAGCTGCCGCCGGTCGGCCCGAGCCATGCGGTCGATGAGCGGACGCAGACCAACTGGAACGGCATCGTGGGCAAGATGGAGCTTAGCGCGGCCGAGCCGGTCTGGCTGGAAGACGTGCAGGTCTATCCGGACGTGGAGAAGAAACAGGCGGTCGTTCGGGCGGTTATCGGCAACATCACGGGCAAGGCGGCGGCGGGGCGGATCACGGTCGCCTGCGCGAGCCACAACGTCGCCAAACCGTCAACGTTCAAGACGCAGTCATTCGAGGTCAAAGCCCCCCAGCGGGAGAACGTCGTCGAGTTCACGTACCAGCCGGGCGACGATGTGCCGCTCTGGGACGAGTTTCAGCCGGCCATGCTGCGTCTGAATCTCGAGCTCAATGCTACGGCCGGGGGTGAGGCGTTTGGCGACCGGCGGACGGTGGAGTTCGGCCTGCGCCGATTCGCCACCGAGCGGAACCGTTTGACCATCAACGGCAGCACGGCATTTTTGCGGGGCAAACTTGATTGCTGCCTGTTCCCCCTGACAGGTTATCCGCCCATGGACAAGGCCGGCTGGTTGCGAGTCCTGTCGATTTCCAAGTCTTACGGCATGAATCACTACCGCTTCCACTCATGGTGCCCGCCGGAAGCGGCGTTCGAGGTGGCCGATGAGTTGGGGATGTATTTCCAAGTGGAAATCCCCAACAAGCGCAGCGCGTTCAATGCTCCGGACAGCAAAGAAGCGGCGGAACACAACATAGACCATCTCGACGCGGAAAGCACCTTGCGAACGAAGTCACTTTACGAATACGCCAAGCGCGAGGGTGAGTTGATCTTCAAGGCGTTCGGCAATCACCCGTCGTTCGTCATGTTCACTCTCGGCAACGAGTTGGGGCGCAGCCAGGGCATGTTCGATCTGGTGGCTCATTACAAGAAGATCGATCCGCGCCGGCTTTACGCGCAGGGATCCAACAATATGCACTGGAATCCCAGCCTGGCCGAGGGCGACGATTTTTGGGTCACCTGCAAGACGAGCAAGACGCTTCCGGTTCGCGGCGCGTTCTTCCAGGGCGACTATCTCAACCCGCACATAGAGCACCGTTCTCCTTCGACGCTGGTCGATTTCAGCGAGTCGATTGCCGGCATTCCGGTCCCGGTGATCAGTCACGAGAACGGTTCGTTCGAGGTCTCTCCCGACTTCCGCGAGATTCCGGAGTACACGGGTGTGACGCGGGCGCGGAACCTGGAGATCTTCCGCGAGCGGCTCCGCGAGGCTGGCATGCTCGACCAGGCCCACGATTTTGTGCGCGCCTCGGGCGCGTTGTCGGTGATCTGTCACCGCGAAGATATCGAGGCCACCTTGAGGACGCCCGACCTGGGCGGATTCCAGTTGCTCGACATCCAGGATTTCCCGGGCCAGGGCACGGCACTGGTGGGCATCCTCAACGTGTTCATGGAATCCAAGGGGCTCATTACGCCCGAGGCGTGGCGACAGTTCTGCTGCGAGACGGTTCCGTTGCTTCGTATGAAGAAGTATACATGGACGACGGGCGAGACGTTCGTTGGCCGCGTCGAGGTTGCCCACTACGGCCCGGCCGATTTGCCCGACGCTCGGGTGACGTGGACGGTCACCGGCAGTAATGGGAAAAAGGCCGCCTTTGGCGCGTTCGATCCGGTGACGATCAAGCACGGCAAGCTCTTCGAGGTCGACATGTTCGCGCTGCCGCTTTGCGATATTGCCGAGCCGCAAAAACTGACGATCACGCTGGCCATTGAGGGGACCAGGTATCGCAACGATTACGAGATATGGGTATATCCCCCCAAGGTCGATACGAGCGTGCCCAAGGGTGTGCTGGTCGCGGACAGTTTCACGGCCGAGGCAACAAGTAAGCACCTCGCCGCGGGCGGTAAGGTGCTGCTTCTTCCCAAACTGGATAAGCTGCCGCACAGCGTCGAGGGCGGGTTCCAGACCGACTTCTGGTCCCCGATGTTCGCCGAGGCCGCCAGAAAGCGAGGCCTCCCCGTGCCGCCCGGCACGTTGGGCGTTCTCTGCGACCCGAATGCGCCCGTGCTGGCTGGGTTTCCCACGGAGTTTTACAGCAACTGGCAGTGGTGGCACTTGGTGAAGAACTCCCGGCCAATCATTCTGGACGAGACGCCGAAGAGCTATCGCCCCATGGTTCAGATGATCGACAACTTCGTTACCAACCACAAGCTGGGGCTGATCGCGGAAACGAGGGTCGGCAAAGGCGCGATGTTGATTTGTGCAATCGATCTGCTGGGCCATCAGGACAAGCCGGAAGCTCGCCAACTGCTGCACAGCCTCCTGCGATACCTCGACTCGGCTGCCTTTGCTCCCAAGGCGGCGGTGGACGCCGAACTGCTGAAGAAACTCCTTCCGGGATGATGTGATAGAGTGAATTGTGTGAAAGCTGCGAAAGGAAACAAAACGATGAACAAGAACAGACTATTTGGCGCACTCTGCCTGCTGGCAGCGATGATGACGTCCATCTCCGGCGTGTCGGCGGCGGAGAAAGACGATGCCAATACGAAAACGGAGCCGCCCGCCACGGCTAAATCGGTCAAGGAATTGCAGGATGACTTCCTGAAACTTAAGTTCGGCATGTTCATTCATTACAACATGGCCACCTACAAGGGCGTCCAATGGGTAGCGGGCTACCCCAGCCCCGCCGAGTTCAATCCGGGCGGCAAGGTCGACACGGACACATGGGCGGACGCGGCGGTATCCGCCGACATGAAGTATGCCGTGCTGACCGCAAAGCATGTCGGCGGCTTTTGCCTGTGGGACAGCAAGTACACAACGTACGACATCATGCACCCCGACTGTCCGTACAAGCAGGACCTGGTGGCGCAGTTTATCAAATCATTCAAGAGCCGGGGATTGAAAGTTGGGCTCTACTATTGCTGGCGCCACCCGGGATTCGGCGATCCTAACAATTACAAGGTCCTGCCGCCGGAATGCGATCCCGCAAGCCATAGCATGAAAGAGCAAATCGATTTCCAGAAGAAGCAGATTGCCGAGCTTGTCGAGAAATACCCGGATGTGTTCTACATATGGATTGACGGTATCGACGACAAGGTGATGCCGGCGGAAGAGGCC
>CAZSBS010000105.1:13387-15479 GCA_964605095.1 uncultured Planctomycetaceae bacterium
GGCAAGTTCGATGAAGCACGCGTCAAGGTGTTGGCGGAGGTCGGCAAGCTGAGAGATCCAACTGGCACCGCTGACCGTCCCAAATAAAGCTGGCCGTCTAGAGCCTTGGCAGCGAAACGGGGCAGAGCGAAATCCGCAATGTCACCCCTTGAGTGTCGGGCGTATCCAAGTTGTCCAGCTTATCCAGGTTTCCGCCGGCGAGTTGGCGGGCTGACGTGGTGCGGCGGATAGGGGCCGCTTGCCGGGCGATGGGTTTTGGAGCGCCGGCCATGGCGAGGGAGCATGTTTTGGTAGAGTCAGAGCGTAGTTGCGGGCGGTATACTACACCGATAAGGACGCCAACGCGTTCGCACCGTGGCACGGGCATCCCAGGCAGGGGGCCCAAGGGCTTGCCCGCGAGCCGGCCGGCGTGCGGGTGACGATGGACCCAACGGACGCTGAACCCCAACGGAAGAACAGATAGACAAGAATGCCTAAGATCAGAATCCAAAAAGTTCTCGCCGAGGCTGGCGTCGCGAGTCGCAGGGCGGCTGAGGAAATGGTCACCGACGGCCGGGTATCGGTCAACGGCCGACCGGTAACGTCGCTGCCGATGTTCGTGGACCCCGAGAGCGACAAGATATTCATCGACGGCAAGGCCCTTCGCCGGCGCATGCCGCAGAAGGTGTATTTCCTGCTGAACAAGCCGCGCGGGTTTCTCTGCACGGCCGACGACCCCCAGGGCCGGAAAAAGGCCGTGGACCTTGTGCCCGAGACTCCGGGGGGCCGCTTGTACTGCGTGGGCCGGCTCGAGCTCGACACGACGGGCCTGCTGATCCTGACCAACGACGGCGAGTTGACCGAGTACCTCACGCACGCGCGCTACGGCGTGCCGACGACGTACTCCGTGGAGATCGTCGGCCAGCTCTCGGAAGTGGACATTGACGCTTTCAAGCACGGCGTGTACCTCGACGGCAAGCGCACCGGCGGGGGGGCTCTGAAGGTCCTGAGCAAGACGCCCGACCGCAGCATGCTCGAGGTGACGATAAGCGAGGGGCGCAACAAGGAAATCGAGCGGATCCTGCTGAAGTTCGGCGTGAAGGTGAGGCGAATCCGTCGCACCGCCATCGGCCCGATCACCGACCGCGGCCTGAAGATCGGCGCCTGCCGCGAGCTGACGCCGGCGGAGGTCAAGAAGCTCATGCGCGCCGGGACCGTGCCGTACGAGAAGAAACAGAAGAAACAGCAAAAGCATATCTCACGCAGAGAACGCTGAGAGGCGCGGAGAAAGAAGAGACTGAAAAGACAGAGACAGCGTCAGAGGGGGATTACATGGACCAAGAAACATGTAAGAGAAACCATCTATCGCTCTTACTTCCTTCTTTTTCCCTTCTTTATCTTCTCTGCGTTCTCTGCGACCTCTGCGTGAGACGCTGTTTCTTCCGCTTCTTCCACCAATCAGGTGTGGTAGTCCGCGTTGATCGTGATGTACTCGCGGGAGAGGTCGCAGGTAAGGGCTGTGAAGCTGCCTTTGCCGAGTCCCAGTTCGCAGGCGACCTTTATTTCCTTGCCGGCCAGGTGTGCTTCGACCTTGGGCAGGTCGAACTTTCGGCCGGCGCCTCTGGCGAAGATCGTCACACCGCCGATCTTGATCTTGAGCTTGCCCGGATCGACCTTGGCGGCGGACTTGCCCAGCGCGGCGGCGATTCTGCCCCAGTTGGGGTCGCCTCCGTGAATGGCGCACTTGAACAGCGGCGAGTCGGCCACGCTCTTGGCGGCGATCCTGGCCTCGGCGTCGGTGCGGGCGCCGGTGACGGCTATCTCGACGAGCTTGGTGGCGCCCTCGCCGTCGACGACCACCGAACGCGCCAGCTCGTAGCAGACCTCGCTCAGGGCGACCTGGAACTTGTCGTAATCGGCCGAGCCGGGCCGCAGCGGCTTGTTGGCGGCCGCCCCCGATGCAAACACAGCCACCGTGTCCGACGTGGACGTGTCGGAGTCGACCGTGATGGCGTTGAAGCTTCGCGCGGCGGCCGCGACGAGCGCCTTGTGCAGGTCGGCCGGGGCTACGCATGCGTCGGTGGTTATCAGCGCGATCATCGTCGCCATCGAC
>CAZSBS010000106.1:0-15464 GCA_964605095.1 uncultured Planctomycetaceae bacterium
AACGGCGTGCTCAAGGGCTGCTACGGCAAGTATGGCGGCAAGTTCAAGAACCGCTTCGGGCACCTGTTCTACAAGGAGCCCTTCAAGAACTACATCCTCCGCGTCGAATACCGTTTCGTCGGCGAGCAGATGCCGGACGGCCCCGAATGGGCCTTCCGCAACAACGGGATCATGATCCACGGACAGATGCCCGCGACGATGGGCAAGGATCAGAATTTCCCCGTTTCCATAGAGGTCCAGTTGCTGGGCGGCAAGGGCACCGGCGAGCGGACGACGGGCAACCTCTGCACGCCCGGCACCAACGTGGTTTTCAACGGCAAGCTCTACACGCCGCACGTCCTGAACTCGAAGTCCAAGACCTACCGCGGCGACCAGTGGGTGACGATCGAGGTGGAAGTCCGCGGCAGCACCATTAATCACATCATTGAAGGCCAGACAGTCCTGACCTACACGGACCCCCAACTGGACGAGAAGGACGGCGACGCCAAGAAGCTGCTGGCCGCCGGCTCGCCCAAGATGCTCACCGGGGGCAGCATCTCGCTGCAATCCGAGAGTCACCCGTGCGAGTTCCGGAAAGTCGAGATCAAGAAGCTCCCGGATTGACCGCTGTCTGGCCTACTCCGTCGCGGCGGCTTCTTCTTCCTTGCGCTTGACCACTTCGTAGATTTCATCGGCGGTGGTTGCCTTGCGGAGGTTTTTGCGGAATTCGTCGAAGCTCAGGAAGCGGCTGATCCTTGCCAGTGCCTGGATGTGCTGTGCGACCTGGTTGGAGGGGCTGACCATCAGGACGATAATATCGACAGGCCGGCCGTCGACGCTGTCGAAGTCCAGCCCGGCTGGTTTCAGGCCGATAGCGATGACGGGCTTTTGCCCGTGCGGGTACTTGCCGTGCGGCAGGGCCAGGCCCTGGCCGATGCCGGTAGTGTGGACCTTCTCGCGTTCGAGCACAGCCTGGAGGGCGGCGGCGGGCTCAGTCAAGGCCCCATTCTCGGCCAGCAGGTCGATGAGTTCCTTGATCGCGTCGTTCTTGTTGTCGGCCTGGAGCCGGGTCTTGATACACCTGCGGTCCAGTAGTTCCACCAGATCCATCTAAGACCCTCTTTTCATTGCAGCCTGGCCAGTTTCATCGCGAAAGCTTTGTATCGGCTTTCGAAGCCTTGCAGATTATCGGAGATATACCGTTTGAACAGCGGCAATGCAACCTGCCGGTTGTAGGATCTGGTCCCGCCCATTTGGCGAGCCAAGATGCGGTCGGTCCGGCTTAGTGCCTCGACGAGCCTCCCGGCGTCGGCGTCGGCGATCAGCCGGCGGCGGCCCGCGGCGAACTGGGGATCGGTTCGCAGGAATTGCGCCAGGGCCCAGACCTGGCCATAATAGCCCACGGCCCGCTCGGGCGCTCCGAGTTGGACGGCGTCTCCACCGTCCATTTGCAGAAGCTTCTCCAGCGGAATCCACCAGTCGTTGACCAGCGCCTTTCGCAGGTCGGTGAACCGGGTGATGTTCCGCTCGGGCGTGAAACGGACGGTGGGGCCGTCAACTTCGTAGCCTTCGGCAAGCGTGGCCAGGCCCTCCTCCATCCACATCGGCAGGTTCTCCTTGACGCGGTGGCTGAGGAATTGGTGGAGCCCCTCGTGCGACGCCACCGACATCGAGGCCAGCCCGCCGATGTCCCAGAAGACGCACACCCCCTTGTAGCAGTACCCGCCCGCGGAGATCGACGCGTAGACGCCCCACTGGCCTCCGACGATCGATCGCGTCAGCCCGGCCCATTCCTGCCGAGTGGCCATCATGTAGACGTTCATCGGCTCACCCGCCGGCCTGGCTTCCAACTCCGTTATTGCCAAATAGTTGCGATGGGCAGCCTCCATGAAGCCCGGCAGGTAGTTGACGATCTCCGGCCTGGTGGAGGTGGTGAAGATGCGGTAATGGGTACTGGTCAACTCGCGCCCGACGTTATCGCCGGTGTCCCAGCTACTGGTCTGGAACTGGATCCTCAGCGGCGTCGCACCCTGCCCGGACTGGGCGGGGCCGGTGCAGCCCGCGGCGAAGGCCAGCAGCGCCGGGATTATCAGATTCAGATTCATATTCATATTAAAAAGCCTCATCCAAGTATTGTACATCCCAGCCGATCAATCGCGAAGTCGATCCGCGGTCGAAAAGAAGGGGGAAAGGGGGATCTTGTCAGCCCCGTTCACGGGGCTGACAAGAAGATCAGGTCGGTCACGGACTGCCCTCCACGAAATAGTGCTGGCCAGAACCTGATTCGGGCCTATAGAATTGTCCTCTTACGGTTCGGCGGGCGGCAATGGCAGCCAAGGTTGCCTCCCGAATCGGACCGACTTGGAGAATATCGGATGAAGGGCCGTGCCATAGCTGTCCTGCTGGCGGTCTGCCCGCTTATGGCGGCCGCGCAGGCCGTGCCGGGCCCCACGGCCCCCTTGGCGGATCGTCTGCCGGCCCGGACGCTTGCATACGCCGGCTGGGCCGGCAGGGGCCTCGCCTTCGACGGCTCGATGTTCGGCCAGTTGCTCAACGACCCCGACATCGCCAAGATCGTCCAGACCATCGGCGAGGCAATCCGTAAGGACATCCCCAGCGCCGCAAAGAAGGATATCTTTACCCGAGCCTGGGCCATGGGTGGCATCGCCTGGCAGCACCCGGTTGCCGTCGCACTGATCGACCTGAAAAAGGGCGAGCATGGCCCGACCCCTACGGCCGCGCTGCTGATCGACCTGGACACCGACCGCGAGGCCTTCGCCAAGCAGCTCGACGGGCTGCTGAAAGTCATGACGGAATGCAGCTACATCCGGCTTACCGACGCCACTCTGGGCTCGGTGAGCTACCGAGTCAACGCCCGGTCCGCCGACATGCCGGAAATTTCCTTTGGATATATCGGCAACGTGCTGTTCGTGGGCATCGGCGCCGATGCTCCCAAGGCCATCATCGAGCCCGCGGTGGCCGGCAAACTCTCCGCCGACAAGAACTTCGTCAAATGCCTCCAGGCCGTCGCCGCCGGCGACGTGCAGATGGCGTACTACATGGACGTTTCGGGCATGGTCGGCAAGCTGGAGCAGTTCGTCCCGGCCCCGGCCGGCCTTGGGCCCCCGAGGGGGGCAGGCGAGCAAGACGCGGCCCAGGCTCGCGCCGGGAAGATTCGCCGACTCATCGTGGCGATGGGGCTGGACAAGGTCTCAGCCGCGGCGGGCGCGACCGGGGTGGTCGATCGCGGGCTTTACAGCCGCACGAGGATCTTCACGCCTGCGCCGCACCGAGGGCTGCTGTTGGCCCTTGCCGGGCCGGCGATCACCGACGAGGACCTCTCGGCCGTGCCGGACGACGCGGACTTCCTGCTGGCGGCGAAGGTTTCCCCCCAGGCGGCTTGGGATGAGCTTCGCAGGGCGATCAAAGACGTCGACCCCAACGCCGACAGCCGGTTCGCCAAGGCCGTCGGCGGTTTCGAGCGGCGCCTTGGCGTCTCGCTCGGCAAGGATGTGCTCAGCCAGCTCGGAGATACGTGGGTTCTGTCCAGCGCGCCGTCTCGCGGAGGCTTCCTGACCGGCACGATGCTGACGGTTGACGTCAAGGACCCAGCCAAGCTGGCGGCAGCCATCGGCAAGATCGAGTCGGCCCTGCTGCCGCCGCCCGCACCCGCCACGACGGCCCCCGCCGGCGCCGGCAAGGCTTCCCCCGGCCCGACATCCCGGCCGAGCGTCGAGACCCTCAAGTTCGCGCGGGCAGACATACATTACCTGGCCTTGCCCTCGGCCTTCGCGCCCATGCCGCTGGCCCCGGCCTGGACATTGCACAAGAACCACCTGCTCGTGGCGGCCTGGCCGCAGGTCATCCAGTCCGCCATTGCCGTCAACGCCCCGGCCAGCCCTGTCACGCAGACCGCGGACTTCCGCCCGGCCCGCTCTCGCGTGGCCGGCAAACCGTCGGTGCTCTTCTACTGCAACGGCCCAAAGATGGCCCGCCAGGTTTACAACTGGGCATTGATCGGCTGGACTGCCGGTGCAAACAAGCTGGCCGCCCTCGGTTTCAAGGATGCACGCCCGACCTGGCTGCCGCCCTTGACGACCGTCGAGCAATACCTCCGCCCGTCGATCGTGGCCGTATGCCCCGACGCCGAGGGAATCACCTTCGAAACCTACGGCTCGCTGCCCTCCGCGGTCCCAGCCGCCGGAATGCTGCTCAACCCAGTGCCCGTTTGGTTATCGACGTTGGCTGTGGAAAAATTCCGCGCCGAGGCAGTGACGGCGGCCCGCTTGGCCGGGCGCGCCAGCCAGACCCCCACCGCCCCGGGCCGGGCTAAACCTTGAGAAGGAATCCAACAATGGGAAAAATCGGCATCGGCATCAACCTGGAGTTCGCACGGCACGCGGACAAGAGTTTCGAGTGGTCCGTCAACAAGGCCGCTGAGCTGGGCTACGAGTACGTCGAGCCAATGGTCCACCTGGGCCGGGAACTGCTCAGCGAGGCCGGGTACTTCCACAGCGTCTCGATGCTCGACGACCCGTTCCGCCTCAGCCGGGCGTGCAAGGCCGCGGGAGTGAAGCTCTCGGCCCTCTCGGCGCACACGCCCCTGTGCAAGCCGGAGATCGGCACCGAGTACCTCAAGCAGGCGATCCGCTTCGCCGCCGAGTGCGGCGCGCCGGTGGTCAACACCGACGAGGGCCCAAAGCCCGCATGGACGACCGTCGAGGAAGACCACACGCTCATGCGATACGTGCTTGCCGAGGCGGCCGCGGTCGCTGAGCCGCGGGGGATTCTCATCGGCATCGAGCCGCATCAGCAGTACTCCAAGACGCCCGCCGGGCTGGAGCGGATCTGCAACCTCGTCGATTCGCCCGCCATAGGCGTGAACTTCGACACCGGCAACAGCTACCTTTCCGGCCAGGACCCGGTCGAGTGGCTCAAGGCCGTCAGCCCCAGGCTGGTCCACCTGCACGCCAAGGACATCTCCGTCCAGCAGTCCGCGGCCGAGCGGGGCAAGGTCACCGGCACGCCCGTGGGCTGCGCGTGCGGCGAAGGCGTCGTGGACTGGCCCGCCGTAGTCGAAGTCTGCCGCGCCCTGGAGCGAGACATCGTCTTCAGCGTCGAGTGCGGAACCATCGACCAGGCCAAGAGCAGCATCGAGTATTTGAAGAAGGTTATTGGGAGCAAGTAGCCGGTGGTCGGTAGCCGGTAGCCGGTTTGAGGACGGCGGAACCGGGAACCAGGAACCGGGAACCCGAAATCAGGAATCGAGGCTGTGCACTGATTCGTTGTTGGCGCGGGCCTCATGCGAAATCCCTCTCCCTTGACGGAAGAGGGTGGCCCGAAGGGCCGGGTGAGGGTGACCGCACTCGGCGCGTGCTCCAACGGTCCCGGAGTCTCGAGGATCGTGACAAGTGTCCAATGAAAGCGGCGATTTCATCGCCGCAGTCCAAAGGCTGGCGCGTCGGCGAGGCGTTTGACGCATACGATAAGATGATGAAAGGATCGCCCATGACTCGATGGGGAATCATGCTCGCGGCGGCGTGCTTGCTTGTGGCGGCTGCGGGCTTTGCACAGACGGTCGTGGCCGGAGGCGGGCGGGCGGAACTCAACAACGACCGCGGCGTGCGAGCCCAATACGTCTACGGCGGCGAGGGCTTCGCCGCCTTCAAGCCGTACGTCGACAAGCTTCTCTCGCCTAAAGGGGTCAACCCGCTGCGGGACAACGTGCCCGACCACATACACCACCACGCACTGATGTTCGCCGTCGCCGTCGACGGCGTGGACTTCTGGTCGGAGACCAAGGCCTGCGGCAGGCAGGTCCAGCGTGGCATTGCCACGGCCGCCAAGTCGGTCAACGGACGGAGCGTCTCGGGCATCACAGCGGAGATCAACTGGACAAAGCCCGACGGCAAGACCGTCGTGGCGACCGAGAAGCGGATGATCGAACTGTATTCCAACCCCCCCGCCACCGGTCCGACGCTCATCTCCTGGCGTACCCAGCTTTCCCCACCGGCGGGGGCGGAGTCCATCAAGCTTACCGGCAGCCATTACTTCGGTCTGGGGATGCGGTTCGTCAAGTCGATGGACAGCACATCGACCTTCATGTTCGCCGACCCCAACGCCAAGAGCCTGGCCGTTCGCGGCGACGAGAAGCTCACGCCCTCGGCCTGGGCGGCCTGCACGGGGGCGGTGGACGGCAACACCGTGACGGTGGCCATGTTCGACCATCCGGACAATCCGCGTCCGGCCTTGTGGTTTACTATGGGCAAGCCGTTCTCGTATCTCTCAGCCACGATCAACCTGTGGAAGGAGCCCATGGTCGTCAAGGCCGGCGACGAGTTGGACGTCTGCTACGGCGTGGGCGTGTGGGACGGCAAGGCGACTCGCGAGCAGATCGACGCCGCCTGCCGGCAGTGGCGAAAACTCGCCCCCAGCCTCAAGGCGGAAAAGAAGAACGAGGCGAAGACGCCAAGCGGCGGAAGATGATCGTGTAACGGTCGAACATCCGCACCTGTTGCCTGGCGCGGGCTTGCCCGCTGACGCCCGGCGGACCGGCAGATGTTCGGCAGAAGCTTCTTGACATGCCGCGGGCGGAAACCTACGATTTGCGGCATCATTGACGACCCGTCATAAACGCAGGAAATCGTTGGAGAATGAAGCGGATGAACATGCCAGCACGTTGGTGCGCAGCGGGGATTGCAGGTGTCCTGGCCGCGAGTCTTGCCGCCTCGGCGGCCGAACCGGTTATCGATATCCCCAATGAGGCCGCCCAAGGCGCCCTTCAGGACGCGCAGCGCACGCAGATCGACGAGTACGTGGCCTACCAGGTCGACAAGATGGCAAAGGCGACAAGCCAGGATCAAGTCATCGCGGCCCGGCGCAAGCTGACGGATAACTACAACCGCTACGGCAGCAAGGCCCAGGAGTTCATGACGGCCTTTGGCGCCAGCATGGCCAAGCACGGCACGCCGATGCTGGCAGGCCTCGCGGCGGACGATCCGCTCCGCACACTCAAGGAAGTGAACCTTTCGCTCACCATCTCGCGAATGGGGCAGGTCACGCTTGGCCCCCTTGCCGACGCGATGGTCTCGCACGCGGACCCCGCGGTCAGGTACTTCGGATGGCTCGCCTACGCGGCGATGCGCGGGCCGGTGATGGCCGCGGGAGACAAGGCCGCCCAGGCGATGTACGCCGTCCTTTCGGTCAGGCTGCAAAAGGAAACCGACCCGCAGGTTCTGGCTGAGATGCTCAGGATGTTCACATTCCGCGATATTTCCGAGGCCGGCGGCGGCATCACCCAGGAGGCCTACGCCGACGGACTGGCCAGTCTCTTCAAGATCCTCCAGGCCAACTGGATGAACCTGTGCCGAAGGGTCATGCTGGCCGACGGTAGCGTGGCCGAGGCCGCGTCAACGGCGGTGGACGCCATCGGCAGGCTCAAGGGTGAACTGAAGGGAACAGTCTCCGACCAGGTCGCCATCCAGCTTGTGGCGAACATGACATGGTCGGCCGGTAAAGCGTTCGACCTTGCACTCGGCATCCAGGACGCTGCCGAGGCGGCCAGGCTGGCCGACAAGGCAGCCGCAAAGGCCGCCTCCACCCCCAGCGACGATAACCTCGCGGTGGCAAAAGACGCCGCCGACAAAGCCCGGCAACTGGCCCAGAAGGTCGGCAAGGATGCCAAGACCCTCGGCGCCCAGGCCGCCCAGAGCGAGTACGCCGTCAGCACCATCACCAAGCTGCTCAAAGACTGCGAAAGCTCACTTAACAGCCTGACCCAGCTAAACGAGACCTACATAAGCAAGCCTCTGAACGCTACCGGCGGCGATCGCGCGGCGGCCGTGCGACTCGGCGTGCTCAAGTGGATTGACGCGTTGGTGAGCAAGTCCAACATCAAGCGGCCGGAAGACGTGGTGCCACCAAAGGAAGCCCCGGCCCTCAAGGAACTCCCAGCCCCCAAGTAACCTCCGGGGCGCCATACCGCGAAACCGTTGCGGGCCCGCGTAGCCCACGGGATCGACGATGAAGTGGTTTTACGGCATATCGCTGATCGTCGTGGGCACGCTGGCCGTAGCGCCGTTTGCCCTGCTGGACAAGCAGGATCTCGACGCCTACGACGGCAAGGTGGTCCTCTGGGACAGTTACCGCAGCCCGATAAAGTCGCTGGACCCCGCCACGTGCGGCGACACGGCCTCGGCGTCTATCCAGGCGAACGTCTTCGAGGGGCTTTACACCTACCATTACTTGCTGCGGCCGGCGAAAATCGTCCCGCAACTGGCAGCCGACCTGCCGGAGATGTCTCCGGACAGGCTTACCTACACGATCAAGCTTCGGCCGGACGTGACGTACCACCGAAACCCGTGCTTCGGCTCCGAGCAGTTCGAGGGTAAGACGCGGTTCAAGACCCGCCGCGTCAAGGCCGACGACTTCATCCTCGCCATGAAGCGTTGCGCCGACTACCACATCAACTCCGGCCTGTCGTGGGCGTTCCTGTCCGGGCGCATCGAGGGGCTCGACGACTGGCGCGACAAGAGCGAGAAGTACAAGATCGGCGACTTCTCCCGGTACGATCTGCCCGTGCCCGGCCTGATCGCCCTGGACGACAACACGTTGAAGATCACGCTTGGCAAGCCGTTCCCACAGCTTCTCCAAGTGTTGGCGATGTCCGTCTACGCTCCCATGCCGCGCGAGGCCGTCGACTACTGGTTCGGCACGGCCGATGACGGCCTGGACGGGCGCCGGCCCGTTGCCGTCGAGCAGCGGTCCACCGAGTTCCGCGAGGCCGAGCAATGCGTCGGCACGGGGCCGTACCTCATGACAACCTTCGAGCGAAAGAAGTGCATCGTTCAGATCCGCAACCCGGAATATCGCCCCGATTTCTACCCTTCCCAAGGCCAGCCGGAAGACAAGGCCGCCGGTTTGCTCGCCGATGCCGGCAAGCGCGTTCCATTTATCGACGTGATCCATCTGGACTTTGTGGCCGAAGACTACCCGGCGTGGATGCGGTTCTTGTCGCGGCAGACGGACAAGTCGAGCATTCCGAAGGAGACGTTTGAGTTCGTCATCAACCCGGACCGTGAGCTTGCCGCCCAGTGGAGCAAGAAGCATATCGGCCTGACCAAGTATGAAACGCCGTCGATCAATTGGATTGCGTTCAACATGCAGGACAAGCTTGTCGGCGCGTCCAAGGCCCTTCGCCAGGCGATGTGCCTGAGCTACGACGTCGAAAGCGGGATAAAGGTTCTCTACAACGGGCGTGGCACGCGGGCGACGAGGATTATTCCGAAGTCCTTTCCCGGCTGGAAGGAAGCGGGGCCTGGTCCGTACTACCGATTCGATCTCCAGGCCGCCAGGGCGAAGGTCGAGGAGGCCAAGCGAGAACTGGCCGCCAAGGGCCTTCTCGTCAACGGCGAGATACCGACAATCAAGGTGGATATCGGCAGCACCGATCAGGCATCCATCCGCATGGGCGTTTTCGCCAAGCAGCAGTTCGCCAAGATCGGCATCACACTCAAGGTCACTCACAACGACTGGCCCACCCACCAGAAGAAGGTCAACAACAAGGTCACGCAGACGTACACGATGGGCTGGCACGCCGACTACCGCGACCCGGAAAACTTCCTGCAACTGTTCTACTCGGGCAATATCGCCAAGGGGACCAACGACACCAACTACACTAACGCCGAATTCGACAAGCTCTACGAGCGGGTCCGCCAGATGCCCGATTCCCCCGAGCGTCAGAAGCTGTACATCGAGATGATGCACATGGTCTGCGAGGACTGCCCCGTGCTGCTGCTCAGCGAACCGCAGAACTTCCTGTTGATGTACGACTGGGTTCACAACTTCAAGCCGCATCCGTTCGGCTACGGCTTTACCAAGTACAGCCGCATCGACACCGCCCTTCGCCGGAAAGAGGGGGGAAGGTAGCCGCCATGCTGAGATTCGTAATCCGAAGGCTCATCCATGCGGTGCTGACGGTCTTCGGCGTTATGCTGCTGACGTTCCTTCTGTTTCGCGTGGTGGCCGGGGACGTTTCAGCCGACTACGTCAACCCGAGGCTCGGCGCCGAAGGCCGGAAGGTCTGGAGGCACACGCACCACCTGGATCAGCCCTGGCACGTGCAGTTCAAAGACCACCTTGTAGCCAGCGTCACGTTCCAGGGAGAGAGCTACCAGACCAAGGAGAAGCTGACGACGATTATCCGCGAGCGAGCAGGCTACAGCCTGGCCCTTACCGTGCCGGCCCTGGTGCTGGGGTGGATATCGGCCATGGTGATAAGCTGCTTCGTGGCCTACTACCGCGACACGTGGATAGACCGTATCGGCGTGCTGCTCAGCGTGCTGGGCATGTGCATGCCGTACCTGGCGTACATGATCTTGGGCCAGTGGCTGATGTTCAAAATATCTCCTACCGCGGCCTGGGGGCTGCGATACCGCACCAACATCTACCTTCCAATCGCTATCAGCGTGATTGCGGGGCTAGGCGCCAGCGTGCGGTTCTATCGCACCGTGATCCTCGACCAGGTCAACCAGGATTACGTTCGCACCGCCCGAGCCAAGGGCGCGCCGCTTACGACCATCCTGTTCAAGCACGTCCTGCGAAACTGCATGCTGCCCATCCTGACCAATCTCGTTATGGCCATACCGTTCCTCATCATGGGCAGCCTTATTCTGGAGAACTTCTTCGGTATCCCGGGACTGGGCGGTCTGCTCATCAGTTCCATCACCCGCCGCGACGTGCCGATCATCACCGGCCTGACTTACCTGACGTCCCTGATATACGTGATAAGCCTGCTGATAACCGACCTGCTCTACGGAGTCTTCGACCCGAGAATACGATTGAGCTAGCGCCGCCATGACGACAGCCGCGACAAATGACGTAACCCTCGATACCCGCGCCGGACGAAGCCTCTGGTCTGACGCGGTCCGCAAGCTTCGCCGCGAGCCGGCCGCCGTGGTGTGCTTCGCCGTCATCTGCCTCTATGCCGCCACCGCCATCGCCGCGCCCTGGGTGCTGTCCGATTGGTCCAAGAGCTTCAACTACGATAACCTCAACCAATCGCCATCGGGCGAGTACATCTTGGGCACGGACACCTTCGGCCGGAGCGTCTTCCAGAAAACCCTCCTGGCCGCCAGCACGTCCATGACGGTTGCGTTCACGGCGACTGTCATAGCCGTGCCGCTGGGAATGCTGCTGGGGGCCATCGCGGGCTATTACGGCGGATGGGTGGACGACCTCATAGTCTGGCTGTTCACCACGCTGGCGAGCATTCCGGGCATTATCCGGCTGATCGCCATCAAGTTCGCCTTCGAGGGCAAGGTTCTCCTCGAGGGCACCCTGTTTGAGATGGACCTCGGCGGCATGGCGGGGCTCTGCATCGCGCTGGGCGTGATGAATTGGGTCGGCACGTGCCGGCTGGTCCGCGCCGAGACGATGAAGATCCGCCAACTCGATTACTGCCTGGCCGCAAGGTCCATCGGCACGGGCAGGTTTGTCACGCTGCTGCGCCACGTGATGCCCAATGTCGCCCACATCGGGATCATCAACTTCTCACTGGGCTTCTACGGCGCAATCTCCGCCGAGGTGATCCTCAGCTACCTCGGCCTGGGCGTGAAGGACGCACCAAGCTGGGGCCGGATGATCGCCGCGGCAAAGATGGACATGGTTGTCGGCCGCTGGTGGGAACTCGCCGCCGCCGTCGGCGCTACGTTCATCATCATCCTGGCGTGGAACATCTTCGGCGACCGCCTCCGAGATGCCCTGGACCCCAAACTGAGAAATGCGTGAGGCCGGCTGCAATAGCAGCCGCAAATTCCAAATAACAATGATCGACAATAACTACAATAACGACACTGGCGCCCTTCTGCGGGTCCATGACCTGCAAACGCACTTCCGCACCGACGACGGCGTGGTCAAGGCGGTCGACGGCGTGAGCTTCGCCATCGGCAGGCGGCAGACGTTCGCGCTGGTCGGCGAGAGCGGCTGCGGCAAGTCGGTGACGGCGTACTCGATCATCGGCTTGGTCGAGAAGCCCGCCGGGCGCATCGTCGGCGGGCGGATTCTGCTTGAAGGCCAGGACCTCGCGCACCTGGGCGAGCGGCAGATGCAGCAGGTCCGGGGCAGGCAGGTCAGCATGATCTTCCAGGAGCCGATGACCAGCCTGAACCCGGTCTTCACGTGCGGCAACCAGATAATCGAGGCCATCCGCCTGCACCGCGCCATGCCGGCCGGGCAGGCCCGCGAACTCGCCGCCCTGATGCTCGAAAAGGTCGGCATCTCCGAACCCGCCCAGAGGCTCGACGAGTTTCCCCACCAGCTTTCCGGCGGGATGAGGCAGCGAGTGATGATCGCCATGGCCCTGTCCTGCAACCCCCGCCTGCTGATCGCCGACGAGCCCACCACCGCCCTCGACGTGACTATCCAGGCACAGATTCTCGACCTGATGAAGGACATCCAGAAATCATCCGCCCTGAGCATCCTGCTTATCACCCACGACCTGGCCGTCGTGGCGGAGACCGCCGACGCCGTCGGCGTGATGTACGCCTCAAAGATCGTTGAACTCACCGACGTGGTGAGCCTCTACTCGAGCCCGCTGCATCCCTACACGCGGGGCCTGTTCCGCTCGCTGCCGCGTCTCGGCCAGAGCAAGCATCGCCTCTACACGATCCCCGGCACCGTGCCAAGTCCGCTCTGCATGCCGCCCGGGTGCAGGTTCTGCCCACGCTGCCCCGTCGGCCGGAATCTGGACCGGTGCAGGACCCAGCAGCCGCCTCTTCGCGAAGTGGCACACAACCACTGGGCCGCGTGCTGGGAATGTGACGGTTTCGATGCCGCCCCCGAAACGGACCCGAGCACCTTTGTTCCTGGAAAACCGTAAGATGCCAGATCAGTCGGGACATAAAGGCGACGTGCTGTTGGATGTGAGGGGATTGAAGACATATTTTCCTGTCCGCGGCGGGCTGCTGGGCGGGACGGTCGGCTATGTGCGGGCGGTCGACGGCGTGGACCTGACCGTGCGTCGCGGGCGGACGCTGGGGCTTGTCGGCGAGAGCGGCTCGGGCAAGACCACCGTCGGGCGGTCCATTCTCCGGCTCATCGACCACCAGGCGGGCCAGGCGTTCTTCGACGGGCAGGACCTGTTCGCGCTGAGCGAGGCCGACATGCGCTTCATGCGCCGGCGCATGCAGATGATCTTCCAGGACCCGTATGGCTCGCTGAACCCGCGAATGACTGTCGGCGGGATCGTCGCCGAGCCGCTGAAGGTCCACACTAACCTTGGCCGGGCCGGTAGGCGCCGCCGCGTGGGTGAGCTGCTCGAGCGCGTGGGCCTCGCGGCCGGGTATGTCAACCGCTACCCGCACGAGTTTTCCGGCGGGCAGCGACAGCGGATCGGCGTGGCAAGGGCACTGGCGACCAATCCGGACTTCATCATCTGCGACGAGCCCGTCAGCGCGCTGGATGTATCCATCCAGGCCCAGATCCTCAACCTCCTCAGCGACCTCCAGCAGGACCTCGGCCTGTCGTACCTCTTCATCGCCCACAACCTGGCCGTCGTCGAGCACTTCGCCGACGAGGTGGCCGTGATGTACCTCGGGCGGATCGTCGAGCGGGCCAAGGCCGGAAGCCTGTACGCCCGCCCGACTCACCCGTACACGGTCTCACTCCTGTCAGCCGTGCCGCAGCCGGACCCGACCCGCCGGAAGACCCGCATCCCGCTGCCCGGCGAGGTGCCATCGCCAATCAACCCGCCGGCAGGCTGCCACTTCCACCCGCGCTGCCCCTACACACGCCAGGTGGCCGCGAAACTGCCGGAAAGCGAAACGCTCGCAATCTCTTCGCAAGGAATCGGGGCGACAGATCGCGGCGACGCCGTCCGTGTGGTGGCAAGGTGCGCCTTGGAGAACCCCGCGCTGCGCGGCCTGCCCGACGAGCCCGACCACTGCCACGCCTGCCTGCTGAAATAGTAGCCGGTAGCCAGTAGCCGGTAGCCGGGAAAGAGAAAGGTGGAATCCGGAACAGCAGAAAAGCGGAACCTGGTATTAGGAACGGCGGAGAAAGAACAAGGAAAAGGCAGAGCCTGAAGCCTGAAGTTGGGTGCCGTGGTTTGCGATGTCCCGAAGGGACTCGCAACCACGTCTATCGGCTAGTCGGGCGGCAAGACGTGGTCGCTGCACCCCAAGGGCTCCGCACCTGCCTGCCGGTAGTCTTAATGTTGTGCGGCGGCAGGCAGGTTCGAAATGCCCGCGTTCGGGGGTCGCAATAACTTGCTGCATAATAATTATCCATTTTTCTCTAGGCGCAACGGCCCACGCGCGGTAGCATATCCGACGCTCCGACCTCCGCTTGTGGAAACAGCGGAGAGGAAGGTCGCCTAGGCGACTTCTACTGTGACGGCGGAAGCGAGTCTCGCTCGCTCGTTCCTTCCTGCCTAAGCCCGCTCCGGGCTGGTTTCCAATGGCCGTGCCTGTTTCGCGATGCCCCTTGCGTCGCGTAATAACGCGCGATTGGTGTGGTTGTGTATCGGCTGGGTGGCCGGGCGCAGGAAAGAAACCGGAAACAGGAAAGGATGGGTTGAGTTATGATGTCAACATACGTACGTTTTGCTGTGGCGGTGGTGTTGATCGGAGGTCTGGCCGCGGCGGCTGATGCCAGCTACATAACCGGCTTTGAAGAGTCGGACGGCTTCACGGTCAGCGGCGACTGGCCGGAGGGGTGGCCGGCGACCACCGGCGTTCGCGTCGGCACGTACTGGGACAACGGCGGAAGCCAGTCCCTGGAAGTTGGGCTGCAGGCTCCCTACAGCAGGTCGGTGATGTCTTACACGCTGGCGACCGCGATCACCCCCCAGCCGGGCGTGGTGACGGAGGTCAGCGTCGATATCCGCGCTTCGTTGGCGGCTCAGGTGCCGCTTGACTGGGCCACCGTCGGGTTCGGCTACTTCACCGCGAACGGCATCGACGGCGGCTGTGTCGGTGCCGTGCTTTTCAACAAGAACTACGGAAGTTTTAACATTAAGACCGCCGATCCCCAGAACCCTGCGTTTGTCTCGACCGGCGAGTACTTCGCGCCCGGATCGAGCTACCACTTCGCGACGCTCATCGACTGGTCGGCCGGCACCACCACCGTGCGCCTGACTGACCTGGGCGGGTCGCTGGTCCATCAGGTGACGGTCAACAGCTTGCCCAACGGTGTGAAGTCGTTCCACTTCTACGGCCCCGATTACAGCGATTCGTTCCCCGCCTATTTCGACAACTTCTATGTTGGCGACGTCCCCGAACCGGCGACGATGAGCCTGCTGGCCCTGGGTGGGCTGGCGGTGCTGCGACGGCGGCGGAAGTAGCACCATCGCTACATCCTCACGTTTTCACACGGGCGGCCCATCGCGGCCGCCCGTTGTATTGCGCGGAAGGGGCGAGTTTGAAAAACCCCTGCCCGACGAGCCCGACCACTGCCACGCCTGCCTGTTGAAATAGTAGGCAGTAGCC
>CAZSBS010000107.1:0-15222 GCA_964605095.1 uncultured Planctomycetaceae bacterium
GAAAACGATGTCGTTCCGATGTTCTACGACCGCAACAGCAAGGGCATTCCGCATGGCTGGATCGCCCGACAGAAGAACGCCATGCGGAGCCTGTCCTGGCGGTTCAGCGCCCGACGGATGGTGCGGGACTATACCATGCGGTGCTATCTGCCGGCTTCGGGAGGGGTGACCTGCTGCCTGCCATGAATCTCCTCCATGCCACAACTTTGCTGGTGCTGGTGATGGACCCGCTGGGCAACGTGCCGATGTTTCTGGCGGCGTTGAAGAACGTTCCCGACAGCCGACGGTGGCGCGTGGTGCTTCGCGAGTTGCTGATCGCGCTGGCGGTGCTGGTGGTGTTCGTCCTGGCGGGGCCGGTGCTGCTGGAAGGCCTGAACATCTCCGAGCCCGCACTGCGGATCTCCGGCGGGATCGTCCTGTTCCTGATCGCCCTGAAGATGGTCTTCCCGGCGGGCGAAGAGGCAATGGTCGGCAACCACGACGAAGAACCGTTCATCGTCCCGCTTGCGATTCCGTTCGTGGCCGGGCCGTCGGCGATGGCTACCGTCCTGCTTCTGGTCAGCCAGCAGCCCCATCAGAAGATGGCATGTCTGGCGGCACTGCTGCTGGCGTGGGTGGTGACGGCGGCGGTGCTGATCGTCGGCGACCTCCTGCACCGCGTCCTCGGGCGGCGCGGATTGCACGCAATGGAGCGCCTGATGGGAATGATCCTGACCACTTTGGCCGTCGATATGTCCCTGGGTGGCATCAGGCAGTTCCTCAAGATGTGATGCGCATTGCGATTACCTGGCCGCGCAACTGCATACGCGGACCGCACGGTCCTTGAACTCGGGGATTCTCGCCACGGGGTCCAGGCCGGCCTGGTCGGCATTGTGGATCTTCTCGATCATTTAGCTGCCCGCGGCTTGGGGGCTTCCTCGGCAGCCTTGGATTTGGGCTTCATCTTCGCCGCGTGGTCGCGCCCAAGGAAGAAGTTCGCCCAGCCGCTCGTTCGCTCCAGGGCGTTGTCGGCGGCCGGAACGTATTGCGTCCGCATCTCGTCGAGCTTGCCCGCGGCCGAGAACCGCTGGTAAACAAGCGTCCAGACACAGGGCTTGTCGGCGTCCACCTCGCAGCGCCCGTCGCGGCTGCCGCCGCACGGGCCGTTGCGCTGGCCCTTGGCGCAGCGCGACATGGGGCACAGGTAGCCCAGGTCGAACAGTGCGCAGTCGCCGCATTCCTGGCAATCGAAGAGGGCACGCTTTATGTTCCGCTCGAAGAAGTAGGCGATTCTTGTGAGCAGCTTCGACTTCTCCAGCAGCTTGTACGTCCGGCGGCCCAGTCGGTAGCCCAGGGCGCCTTCGGTGAAGACGCAGCGGTGGAAGCACCGGCTGACGTGGTAGTTGGGCGACAGGACGCTCTTTGGGGCGGTTGCGATGGGGACGCATCTTTCCTTGGCGAACGAGAGGTCCGGGTCTTCGGGGAACAGGTAGAACTCGCCCGGCTGGCTGTAGCTTATCTCGCGGACATGATCTCGCCAGTTCTCGCCGATCTCCTGGGAGCGGCGGATGATCTGCTCGAAGTCCTCGAACTTCAGGCCGAAGCCGCCCAGGTGTACGCCGGCGAACTTAAGACCGCGGAAGATGGCCATCATTTTGGCGGCGCGTTCGAGGCGGGCGCCCTTGCCCTTGTCGGCACTGCCGGCCTCGGCCGACAGGGCCGCCAGGAGCTCGTCGCTGACGACGCAGCCGGGGACCAGGCCCTTGTTCATCTGCGTGCCGGCGCCCTTGGACACCGCGTAGACGTTGCCGAATACCGGCACGTCCAGGCCGCGGTACTTGAGGTACTTGAGGATCTCGGCAAACTTGCGCATGTCGTAGCCGAGTTGCGGGATGACGAAGTCCGCCCCGGCGGCGATCTTCTTCTCGAGCTTGTACATCTGAGGCAGCAACTCCGCCTCGTGGCGTTTGAACGGCGAGACGGCGCAGGCCAGCAGGAAGTCCGTGGCCGGCAGGCGGTCGGTCGTGCCGGGCTTTCGGCCAGGGATCTCCAGGCCGCCGTTCATGCCCTTTAGCATGCGGATGGCGTGGACGGCGTCGAAATCGAAGATCGGCTTGGCCAGGCCGTCGTAACCACCCGCGGGGTAGTCACCCGTGATGACCAGCAGGTTGTTAAGCCCGCTTCGCGCCAGGGCCGAGGCCCGCGACTCGATCATGTTGCGGTTGACGTCGCGACAGGAAAAATGCACCAGCGGCTCGACGCCCATCGCCATCAGCTCCCGGCCCAGCACGTCGGGGCTCAGGGCTGGGTTGCCGCCGGGGTTGTCCGTTATGCTAACGGCGTGGATCGCCGCGGTGGACGCCATAAGCTTCTGGCCGAACTCGATTATCTGCTCGACCGCCTTGCCCGCATGTCCCCGGCCGGGAACCAACTCGCACGTGACGATGAACTCCGTGCCCGCCAGCAGCTTTTCCTTGAGCTTACTCATGTCTACGCTTAATGCTCCATGCCTCACTGTCTTTTGATAACAACACAGCCACGTCCATTTCAGCAAAACAAGGGCAATAATCCAAGCCTTTTCGTCACGGCGGCACTTATTGACAGCCTGTTGCGCGGGGTGATAGAATCACATCTTGTTCACGGGATGGAGGTGAACGGTAGCCTGGTGGCGCCCCTGGTCTTCAAAACCAGTGTGGGGCTCAACAAAGTCCCGGGTGGGTTCGATTCCCATTCGCCTCCGTGCGGCTGCGGCCCAGAGGGCCGCAGGAAGAAGCAAAAGAAGAAGAATCTTTAGAGGGGGATTACATGGATTAAAGGATTATATGGATTAAGAAACAAATATATGTTTTTATCCGTGTAATCCTTTAATCCATGTAATCCCCTACAAAAGTTTCTGTTTCTTCTTCTTCTTCTTCTTCTTCTTCTTATCCGCAGCATCCGCCTTTGTGCTTTTGCGCCTGGGGCGCCGGCGTGGCGGCGAGGGTTTCATCGTAGAACATCTTGACCGTCGCGCCGCCGATGAAGACCGCCAGCCAGAGCGCCTCGGCCAACTGCTCGGGCGTCAGGCCCATCTTGAGTGCCTTTGCGTGGTGGAGTTTCAGGCACAGCCCGCAGCGGCTCAGGATCACCAGCGCGTAGGTTATGAGTTCCTTGGTCTTGGCGTCGATTGCCCCGTCGGCGGCACTGGCTTTCAGCATGGCTGTCCAGGCTTCGACAGTCCGGGCGGTTGTGCTCTTGTCATCGCCGGTGGCGCCCGCAGCCGTCGTGGCGGCCTGGGCCGAGCAGCAAGCCGACACCGGTGCGGCCTCTGACTTTTCGTCGTGGGGCAGATCGTCGACGACCGTATTTACAGGCGCGGCTGAGGCGTCCTGGCTGGCGAGCGTGACGACGATCTTGCCGTCGGATTTTCCGATGATTCTCCCGATGGTCGCCGCCATCGTGCCGCGGGCCTTGAGTGCGGCCAGGAGCTTCTCGTGCCTCTCGGCCGGGACGCAAATCATCAGCCCGCCGGAGGTCTGGGCGTCGAATCCCAGCAGTACGCCGACTTCGGGGACGCCGTCAGCGGCGCTGATGTCGTCGCCGACATACTCGGTGTTCCGCTCAATGGCGCCGGGGATCACGCCGTCGCCCAGGGCCTCGATAGCCCCGTCGAATGCGGGCAGGCGGTCGGCGTAAATCTGGGCCGTAACGCCGGAGTGGCGGCAGAGGCTGATGAGGTGCCCGAACAGGCCGAAGCCTGTAACGTCCGTGCAGGCCGAGGCGCCGACCTCGTTCATGGCCTCGGCGGCGGCGCGGTTGAGCGTCGCCATGGACTCAGCCTGGGCCTTCTCGTCGCCTCCGGGCCGGCCTATCTGGCGGCAAAAGCCCAGCACGCCCGTGCCCAACGGCTTGGTCAGCACGATCACGTCGCCGGGCCTGGCTGTCTCGTGCCGCACCGCCGAGGCGGCGGCGATCGTGCCGGTGATAGCGAAGCCCAGCTTGATCTCATCGTCCTTGATGCTGTGGCCGCCGATGAGGGCCACGTCAGCCTGGGCGAAAACGTCCATCGCCCCGCGCGTCATCTGGTAGACGATTTCCGTGTCGAGGGTCTCCGACGGAAACGCCAGCACGCTCAGGGCGGTACGGGGCACGCCGCCCATGGCGTAGACGTCGGACAGACAGTTGGCGGCGCATATCCGCCCGAAGGTGTAGGCATCGTCCACGCAGGGCGTCATCACGTCCACGGTCTGGACGAGGCACAGATCGTCGGTCAGCTTATAGATTCCCGCGTCGTCGCCGGAGGGCATGCCTGAGAGCACGGCCGGGTCGTTTACGGCGGGCAACCGCTGGAGGACCGCTTCGAGGTCGCCGGGGGCGATCTTCGACGCGCAGCCGGCGTTGTGGACCATCTTGAGCAGCTTGACTTCGCCGGCGACGGGCTTGGGCTTTTCGCCGGCACACGGGCAGATTCCATCCTGCTTGAACACGTCGCACGGGCATGGCCTGCGGGGGTCGCATATGCAATGCCCGAGCTTCATCGAACGCTGCATTATTCGCCGGCGTTTGGCCAGGTCTGGTTGCGCCATTATTTCGCTCCCTCGCGCCGGTCCGCCGAATCATGCAACTTCAAGCGCGGGGCAGCGGCGCGGTCAATTGATTGTCAGCTTGCCTTCGGTCGCGACCAGCTTGAACGGGCTGGTGTCGTACTTCACTTCAACGGTGAATGTGCCCTTCAGCGTTTCGGGCGCTCCCCATGAGCGCGAACAGGTGAAGCCTCAGCCATACCCCAAGGTGTTCTGGTAGACTTGCGCGCCGGTGGCGTCCTTGATGGTGATTTGCGGCTCCGGCGGCTGTTTGCCGTCGTAGGTCGCCAGGCCCGTGATTGGCCTGCCGGCGGCATCGGTGAGAACCAGCGACAGCATGACCTGCTGTGCCTGCTTGTTGGCCTTGACGGTGGCGCTTAGCGGCGAGCCGATCGCGATCTGGGCCATCTTGCCGGCCTCGACGGCGACCTTGGAGGACGCCGCGGCCGGTGATATCCCGACGGCCAGGCGAGCCCGTTGGCCCTTGTCGTCCGGGGCAGAGAACTCCTCGTAGCTTCTCATAACGTACGCGCCGGCCGGGACCGCCACCGGCTCGGGCCCGCCCTCAAGAGGCAGGACGAACTTGTCGCCGATCAGCATGCACGACCACTTTGGGTGGTCGATGTGGAGCATTCCGGCCTCAAGCTCGACCTGCTTGGCGGACACCTGCTTGCCATCCTGCGATAAGGCCACCTCGTACCACTTGCCGCCAACCTCGATGGGCGAACCGCAGCACGCCTTGCGGACATCCTTGGCGAACGTGCCGTCGCCGAGATCGACCGCCACCGTGTCGCCGGGAACCACGGCGACGTTCTTGCCCAAGGCTCGCCTCTGCCATGCGTTGCCGGGCTGGAAGTTGTTGTCGCCGTTGACGATCCGCACCGCCAACTCGCGATCGCCGAAGTTGCACTTGCCCTGCATGGCTGTGCCCAGCGTAAGGTCAACCCGCCGATAGGTGCCGGACTTGATGTACCGGCCGGTTACCGTCATCGGGACCAGCTTCCCGTCGATGGCCGCCTTTACGTCGACTGGCCCGAACGTGGCATGGTACAGGTCTCCGGCCTCGGCGATGATTTTCAGGGCCGCGGTGGGCGCGCCGGCAAACTTGCCCTTGCCGGTGCCGTCGAAGCGAACGACGTCGGGGGCCTTGGCGTCGGCGGTGGATGAATCGATGGCCACCTGCAACTCCCAGCCCGTGCCGCTGACCGCGCCCACCCGGGCCTGGCTGGAGACCAGGCCGGAACCTTCCTGGCCCGGCTTAAAGCCGGTGCCCTGAACGAAGACGGGCCGGAGGCCCAGCGCCAGGTCGGCATCGCACGCCACCGGCGTCAACTCGCCCGCCCAGGCCGCAAGGGCCATCGCAAGCAGGCACAGCACCGTCATGTACGTCTTCATTCTCATATCCGGTCTCCCTAAAAGACAACGCGGCTGGAAAACACCCGCCGCCGGCAAGCCGCCGGCTTGTCATGCCTCGCCGGGCATGTTACAGGTATTATACATCGTAGCGATGCCTTAAAACCATAAACTGGCGGGGCATTCGCATCTTGACGGGGTTGTTCCGAAAGGCTGCTACTTCTTGCCCAGCGCTTCCCTTGCCTTTACGCCGGGCCGGCGGCGGCTGCCGCTGCGGACGGTCCAGTGGGCGGTGTCGAAGTAGTCCAGAAGCGGCACGGCGAACTTCCTGCTGACATTCAGGGCATCGCGGAACTCGACCGTCTCGAAGAAGTTGGCCCTGGCGAACAGTCCCAGCACGACCTTGATGGCCTCGTCAACGGCGTCGCGGTGCATGGCCACCTTGCGGTCCAGCCGCAGGACCGAGCCGGCATCGACGAGCAGGCGGATAATCTCGTCGATCCGCTCGGGCGTCTGGGCGAGGGTCTCAGCCAGCGTTTCCGGCAGCGGCGGCTCGAGGTGCGCCTCGCGGAGCACGGCCTCGACGTGCTCGAGCAAGGCCCGGTCCTCGGCGCTTAGCCCGCCGGCCTGGCCGGGCGAGCCGAGCACGGTGCCGTGTCGCTGCAAGCGCCCATCGGCCAGGCACTGGGCCAGGGCGGCGTCGAGAATTGCCCCGCCGCCGATCTGCGCGGCAAGCTCGGCCTGCTCGATGCCCATCCGCAGGGGATTGGCCTCGTGGAAGGCCTTGACGGCCTGGACGATTGCCTCAGCCGAGCGCTCAACCGACCGGTGGTGGGCGTACTGGTTTGGCGAAAGCTCGACGGCCTCGCCGACCGACAGCAGTTCAGCCAGGACGAATGCGACCTTGGCGGCGGGCCTTTGGGCGATCTTCGCCAGCGCCTCGGCAGACAGGGGGGTTTCGGACTCGCTGAGGCACTGGGCGATCCACGCGGCCGGGTTGTCGAGCGCGGCCCGGCGGTCGCGGAGGAGTTGGATGGTCCACGGGCGCTTGCGCCGCAGGCGAACGCCGCTTGTGCCCAGCACCCTTCCTCCGCCGACGGTGGTCACGCGCCCATCCGCCAGTCGCGGCACGCTGGCGCGGATGACGAACCGCTCGCCGATGGCGACGCACAGCGGCTCGCGAAGGCGGATCTGCACGAGCTGGGGTACGCCGGGGATGATCTGGGACTCTTCCATCAATGCCACGTTCGCCATGGCCTCGGCTGTGCCGATGTGTACGTGGGCTTCGAGGTAGTCCTTTAGCGGCTGGCGGACGCTTGGCAGCAGGTTTACCTCGGCCTCGAAGAAGCTGACGGCCTCGAAGGCGTCGGCCTCGCCGAGCACCTTGCCGCGGGCGAGCAGCTCGGGCTCGATTCCCGCGACGTTGAGCGCCACGCACTCGCCGGCCCGGCCCGCCTCTGACGGCTGGCCGTAGACTTCCATGCTCCGGACCCGCCCGACCTGCCCGCCGGGGACCAGCGTGAGCTTGTCGCCCACGCGGACCGTGCCGGTGGTGGGGATGCCCGAGACCACCGTGCCAAACCCGCGTACGTTGAAGCCGCGTTCGATCCACAGGCGGAACAGCCCCTCGTGCTCGTGCGGCTCGGCGGCGTCGACGACGCGATTGAGCGCCTGGAAGAACCCGTCGAACCCTTCGCCGGTGATGTTGGAGATCGGGCAGATCGGGGCGTCTTCCAGGAATGTCCCTCGCAGGAAGCTGCGCACGTCCTCGACGGCCAGGGCCTTGAGTTCATCGTCCTTGGCCAAGTCGATTTTGGTCAGGGCGACGAGTCCGCGGCGGATGCCCATGAGCGTGAGGATGTCCATGTGCTCGCGGGTCTGGGGCATTACGCCGTCGTCGGCGGCGACGACGAAGATCACCACGTCGATGCCCTGGGCGCCGGCGGCCATGTTGCGGATGAAGTCCACGTGACCGGGCATGTCCACGATGCCGATGATCCGCTTGTCGGCCATCTGGCAGGGGGCGAAGCCAAGCTCGATGGTCAGGCCGCGAGCCTTTTCGGCCGCAAGGGTGTCGGTGTCGCAGCCGGTAAGCAGTTTGACCAGCGCGGTCTTGCCGTGGTCGACGTGACCGGCCGTGCCGAGCATGATGTTCTTGTCGGGTTGGCTCACTGCGTGGCCCTTGCGGCGGCGGCAGCTACCGGCGCGATCTGCTCGTCGGTCATGGTCCGCACGTCGAGCATGACTTTGTCGTCCTCGATTCGTGCGAAGATGCACGCATCGTCCATCCGCAGGCGGCGGGCGAGTTCCTGGGCCTTGACGCCGGGGGCCGAGAGGGCCACCAGGAACGTGGGCAACTGCTCCATCGGCAGCGATCCGCTGCCGAGGTAGCCGACACCCGGCTGGACGATGGCGGAGGCGTTGGCGGCCAGGTCGATCGCCGCCGCCAGTGCCTCGGCCCGGACGCGCAGGGTTTCCGGCGTGGTCGCGAGCATGCGGTAGAGCGGATTCTCGCGGACCAGCAGGTCCGGGTCGCGGAAGAGATGGAGCGTGCGTTCCAGCGCCAGCAGGCACGTCTTGTCCACGCGAAGGGCGCGGGCAAGCGGGTGTTTGCGGATGCGCTCGATGCACTGGCGCTTGCCTACGATGATCCCGGCCTGGCTGGCGCCCATGAGCTTGTCGCCACTGGCCAGGACCACGTCCGCCCCGGCCGCGATGGACTCCTGCATGGTAGGCTCGTGCGGCAGGCCGAACCGCTCCAGACCGATCAGCGACCCGGCCCCGAGGTCGTCCACGACCATCAGACCTTTGTCGTGGCCGAGCTTTACGAGATCCGCCAGCTCGACGGACTTCGTGAAGCCCACCACGCGGTAATTGCTGGGGTGCGCGCGGAAGATGATGGCGGCAGAGTCGGTGATCGCCCGCTCGTAGTCGCGCAGGTGGGTCCGGTTGGTCGTGCCGACCTCGACCATCTTGCATCCACTCTGTGCCATCACGTCCGGCAGGCGGAACGAGCCGCCGATCTCGATGAGTTGGCCCCGCGAGACTATCACCTCCCGCCCGGCCCCCAGGGCCGCAAGGGCGATCATCGTGGCGGCGCAGTTATTGTTGACCACCGTGGCGGACTCAGCCCCGGTAAGCTCGGTGAGGATGTACTCGACAAGCTCATCCCGCTCGGTGCGCTTTCCCGTATCGCGGTCGGTGGCGAGCGTGACGTAGCCCTTGAGTTCGTCGATCATCGAGTCCACGACGCTGGCGGGCCAGACCGATCGCCCAAGGCCCGTGTGCAGAATTATGCCGGTGGCGTTGATCGCGCCGCGAATGTGCGGGCTGGTGCGCCTAGCCAGCAGCTCGCCCGCCTCGCGCAGAACGAAGTCCGCCGTGACGTGGGCCGGCCCGCACCGCCCGGCGGCGTCCTCGAGTATCTGCCGGCGCAGAGACTCCGTCGCGTCGCGCAGGCAGTCTGTAACCAGGCCCCGCGGGTGCTCGGTCAGCCACTGCCTGGCCGCGTCAGTCTCCAGCAGTGTGCTGACGGAGGGCAGCTTTCGCAGGAGGTCGGTTTTGTGATCCTTCATTTTGGTTACCCCTTTTCCGGTTGGCTGCACGATCTTGCCGCCAGGATAGCCGCTCCCAGCGCGCCGGTCATCTGCGGGTAGTTCACAACGGTTACGGGCCGGCCCAGCACGCTGGCAAGGGCAGAGTCCATGCCGGGCACCATCGCCACGCCGCCCGTGAAGGCGACCGGCGCCTCCAGGTTCCGCCCGACCATCGACGCCACGCGGGATGCGATTGCGCCCAGCACGCCGGCGATGATGTCTTCCGGGCGGGCGCCGCCGGCAAGCAGGCCGATTATCTCCGTCTCGGCGAAGACCACGCACATGGAGCTTATGGCGGCGGGATTGGTCGCCTCTGCCGCCAGTTCACCGAGCCGGGCGAGCGGCACTTCCAGTTTTCCGGCCACCATCTCCAGGAACCTTCCCGTGCCGGCCGCGCAGCGGTCGTTCATGGCGAAGTCCCGAACCCTGCCGTCATCGGAGAGCCTCAGCAATTTGCTGTCCTGCCCGCCGATTTCGATCACCGTCCGGGCCGAGGGCATCTGGTGGCGGACTCCGCAGGCGTGGCAGGTTATCTCCGTGATGGTCGTGTCGGCGAACTCGACTATATTCCGGGCGTAGCCCGTCGCGACGACCCTGCCAATATCCCGCCGGGTCAGCCCTCGCGGCCCCAGCAACTCGTCGATCGCGGCCTGGGCGGTGCGGTCCTGGTAGACGCCCTGGTCCAGCACGGACGACCCGAGCGTCGCGAGGCTTCGCGAGTCAACCAGCACGGCCTTGACTGCCCTGCTGCCGGCATCGATTCCGGCACAGATCATCGTCGTCTTTCCTTAACTACTTCCACAATCGCCTCCAGCCTCGTCCGCAGGCTCGGCATCATCGAGTCCGACAGCGGGGGCACCTCTATCTCCAGCACCGGCAGGCCCAGCCGCTCGCCGATGATACCACCGATCACGCCGCCTTCCAGCGCGCAATGGCTGGCGCCTGGAATCCGCGAGATGACCACCGCCTCGGCGCCGAAACGGAGAATGTCGGCGCAGATGCGTTCGGCGCGGTCATGTGCCTGGCCGACCATGGGGTCGGCAAGCGCTGTGCGAGCCAGGGCTTCCATGGGCGGCAGGTCCGCGGGGATCACGTCCAGCGAGTGGCAAAACAGCAGCTCCGTCCCGCACAGGCGCCCGCCGCAGTCCTCCAGCAGGTTCATCACGCGGAGGTCCGCCACCGGGTTCACCCAGAATATCCTAGCGGCGCCGGCCGGCATGACGCCCACGCGGGCCAGGGCGCGGCGGCGCGTCTCGGCGAGCAGATCTTCCAGCACGGCTGGGGCCTCGTCGCGGTCGCTGCAGTAATGAATGATGAGCATCTCGGCGATGAGCATCTCCAGCGCCGGCATCGGGCACGGCTCGGCTGAGTACGCCAGCAGCCGCAGCTCGTCCAGCAGGCCGCGAGCGCGGTTGGCGTGGGCTATGCCGGCGGCGAGCGTAGCGTCGTCCAGTTTCCGGCTGGCGAGTTCTTCCAGCGCCCCGCGGACGCGTTCCAACTCGCCGCGGACTAAGGCTACCTGCGAGGCAGGGGCGACAAACCCGGTCGGCAACAGCACGGCGGGCTCGTCGTCGGCGGGGCGGCGGCGTGCCGGCATCTCCCACCAGAGGATGGGGTTGCCAAGGCCCTCGACGAGTTGGGCGATGGCGGAGAAGTCGTCGCAGACGGCCCCCGCGCTGCACACCAGCAGGTCCGGCCTGGGGAAGTGCTCGCCGGTTGCGAATGCCCCGAGCATCGCTCGCACGGGGCAGAACGACTCGTCGATGCCAAGCGAGTCGGCGAGTTCCAGCACGCCGGAGCCGTGCTCCATCAGGCAGGGGATCCACCACGCTCCGTCGGGGTAAAAGGCCGTCACCTCGGGCAGGGACATGGCCATTGCCGCCGTCGTGCCGAGGTCCTTCATCACGCCGACGATCTTTTGCCCGGCCTGGCGGGCGGCGAAGAGGCGGTCATCCTCGGTCAGCAGGAAGTTCCACAGCCGCAGGGCGGCCGGGGAGTTGTCATAGCGAAGCTTGGAGAGCCTGCGGTCCCCGTTGGCCAGGTGTCTGCCGAGCGGCCCGCCGTAGAATGGCTCGGCCAGCCCGCCCGCGCGCAGGGCGGCGTATCGGGCATCCCACTGTTCGAGCGTTATTTTCGCGGGTTTGTCCATAGGCTTCAGATCTCGAATCTCGAATCTCGAATCTCAAATCTCGGATTTCAAATCACAGACTTCAGGCATCAGATCCAAAATCTCAAATTTCGGATTTCAAATCACAGGTTTCCGACTTCAGGTTCCGTGTTCCCAATATCGATTTTCCCCGCCGTCCTTCCGTTCCCCTTCCCACCCTCCCCCCAAGCATCTCCATGAAGGCCTGGATTTTCCCGACCTGTCGGCCGAAATCCGCGTCCTCGTCGGCGACGTCGATGTCCAGCACGGGCAGGTCGGTTCGCTGGCGGATTCGAGGAAGCTGCCCATGCCACAGGTCGCACCAAAGCTGGCGGTGCAGCAGGACTCCGCGCACCTTGCGGGCGGCCAGTTCACGGGCAAGGTAGTCGTGCAGCATGGTGTCGGGTCGGCGCATCGCGTGGGGGATGGTGCCGAAGTACGCCCTGGCCAGTTCTCGCAGGGGGTTCTCGGCTGCGCGGCGACCGTCGATCTGGCCGGGCATGGTGAGTTCCCCGGATGCGGTGGCGTCCAAGACGATTCGCCCGCCGAAACGCTCGACCACGTCGAATACCTCGAACTGCCCCTCAAGCAGGGGCCCGCCCACGAGAGCCAGGGGGACTGGCGTATCAGCAGATTCACATGGCGCCCATCCCGCAAATTCTGTGGGAATGCTTTCGATGCCGCCCCGGCCCAAGGCCGCCAGCAACTCGGCGTACTTGCGCGCGGTCAGGTGTTCGCGGGCGGCCTGGAGCTGTCCCCGGGCGGTGTCATATTCCAGCATGACTTTGGTAAGTTGCTCGTCGGTCGGCTCGCGCCCGCCGAGGCCGACGAGAAATCCGCCCAGCCGGCGAAGCTCATCGACATACATTGCCATCGCCGCCGGCGTCTGCCACGTCGCGGGCACGTTCATCACGAAGCAAGGCCGGTTCGGGCAGCGGGCTGCGGAGACCTCCGCCGCGCGTCGCATCTGGTCGCAGACGGTGGTAAACACGGCTGCGGTATCGTTGGGCCGATGACCCAGGTCGTTCAGAAGGGCACGGGCGAACGGGCAAAAACCCGCGGTGGCCTCCATCATTCCGCCATGGCCAAGCCTGCCCGGGACTATGCGGGAAGCCTCCAGCCCGTGGGCTTTGATCCACTCGGCTGGGACAAACGGACAGGTGTACGCGACGGTCATCATTGGGTGAGCAATCTGAGGTTGGGTATCTCGGTGCGAAGGGGGGCAAATTGCGGATTGTCCCGATCCATCGGGACAATCCGCAATCCTCGCTCTGGTATAGAGTTTCGTTGAAGCGAAATATCAATCATGCCTTATCGCCCCCGCCCCCGTCCCCGCCCCCGCTCCCTTGACCGTCTCGAACAGCGCCTCAACCCTGACGGCTATGCGGGCGGAGTCCGACGGCGAGTAGTCGGTCTCGATCCGCAGGTACGGCAGATTCAGTTCCCCGGCCAGGCGGCGGACGTAGTGGCTCTCGACGTCGTAGGTAAGGCACGCCTGCCATATCAGGTCTATTATGCAATCTGCGCGGTATTCGCGGGCGAGCTTCCGCAGCGAGTCCAGCCGGGCGGTGTTGCGAGTCAGCACCGAGCAGGGCAGGTGGTAGTACTTCTCGGCGATGGCGGCGATGGGGTCGGCGGCCCGGGCGTCGACGTCCTCCAAGATCGGCCTGACGCCGGTGCAGGTCTCCAGGCAGACGACCAGCCCGCCGGAATCCTCGATGATGTCCAGCACGCGCTCAGCCCCGTGCACCACCGGCACGCCGGTGAGCAGCACCCTCGCGCGGCCCGCCAGCGACGCGCAGCCCTCGGCGGCGGAGAGTTTCTGAATTGCGGCCGCGTACTGCGCCATGTCGGCCGGGATGGCGGATATGACGCTCTTGTAGTCCAGCAACTCGCGTCCGGTAAGCGGCGGCGACTGGCGTTTCATCAGGGCCGCCAGGTCGCGGCGCAGTGCCCGCTCGTGGTTCATCTCGGCAATGGCGTCGCGCAGACGGGCAACGGTTATGCCCACGCCGAAGCGGCGCTCGAGGGTGGACCTCAGCCGGCGAAGCTCATCCGTCCAGCGAGCCAGGGCGGCTGGGTCGTCCGCGAGTTGGGGCAGCTCCAGCACGATCATCTCCCTGCTGTCGGCCAGGAGCTCGTACATCTTCTTCTTTCCGTCGCAGGTGGTTTCGGCCACCAGCAGGTCGCACATTTCCAGCAGTGGATTGGTTCCGGTGACGTGGTAGCCGTAGGTGCTCTTGATGAGCGGGCAGAGGTTGGCGGGCAGGTGCTCCTCGGCCGGCGCGATGGTCTCGACGGCGCCGCCGCACAGGCAGACCGGCACGGCCCCGGCGGCGAGGATGATCTCGCGCGGCGTGTACTCGCACATGATCCCCACAACAGGCCTGCCGGCGGCTTTCTGCTCGCGGGCATAGGCGATGGCGTTGGGGATCATGTTGGCAAACCACGCCCGCGTGTCGCCCGCGGCAGCCGAACTCGCGCCGCCGGCGCAACATGGCGAGGCAGGCTTGGCCACCGGCGCCTTGCCGCCGCAGCAGGGCGAGGCGGGCTTATGGGCCGGGTCGGGTTGCTTCGTCGGTTTTCCGCAGCAGTCGCTCATGGCTGGCTCCTCGGCCCGTGCCCGGCTCCGATTGGACCTGGGCACGGGCATTGGCCCATTCTAACGCATAACGCTCCGACCTAGGCGTTTACTTCTTGCGGGCCACGATTAGTCCTTGCTCGATCCGCCCTTCGTGGGCGAGTTGTTGCATGAACTGCATCTCGGCCTCCATCGCGCCCATCAGATCGGTGTCGAACCCGATTATCTTGAGGGCGTCGTACGTGAGCTGCATGTTCAGCATGTTCAGGTACAGGTCCACATGCGGCGCGAACCGACCTGTGTGCTCGGCCAGGACGACCTCGCAGCCGTTGTCGGCAAGGAGTTGGCGGTAGCCGCCCAGGTCCTGGATATTGGGGAACTTCATGAACTTGAGCAGCCTCTCGGCCTGGGTGTCGTCGAGCCTGGTCAGGCCTTCGACCCAGTCGGTAAAGGCGATGGCGCCGCCGGGCTTGACCAGCCGGGTGGCCTCGGCGATCAATGCGGGCTTGTCCACCACGTAGCACCAGGCGTCCTCGCCCCAGACAAAGTTCGCCTGCCCGTCCGGGAGTTTCGTGTCGCACACGTCGGCCTGGACGAACTCGATTTGCCCGGCGAGGCCCTCGTCCTTGCAGCGCTGTCGGCCGAGGCTGATTACCCGGTCGGTGGCGTCGACGCCGGTCATGTTCTGGACTTGGCGGAACCGCACGAGGAACCGCATGCCCGCGCCGGTGCAGCAGCAGAGGTCCACGCCACGGCTGGCCGGGGTGATGGAGGCCTTCTTGGCCAGGTCCATCGACGAGGCAAATCCGCCTATGTGTATCTGCTCGCCCATGATGAGTTCCCACAGCCTGCCTTCAGGTCCGTCGTAGACGGCCTGGACGTCCGCAAGCCCAATTCCTTCAAGCGATTTCATTTGCCGAAGTCCTTTCTTGGTGGTCAGTAGCCAGTAGCCGGTAGCCAGTAGCCGGTAGCCGGTAGCCGGTAGCCGGGAAGAAGAAAACGGAA
>CAZSBS010000108.1:0-15203 GCA_964605095.1 uncultured Planctomycetaceae bacterium
AGGTCCGTCACCTGCTCGCCGGCAGGCGGGCTCCACGCCAAGGGAGCGTCGGTCAATATCAGAGCTGGGTCCATCGCGGCGGCCTGGGCCACGGCCTGGACCGACGATTCGTCCGTTGGGGCGCACCGCTGGGCAAACTCGTACAGGTGGACATTGTAGCCGGCCTGGAGCTTGTCCAGCAGGCTCTCGGCGCCGCCGGCCCCAGCCCCGACCGGTCTCGCGGCCAGGAGCACCTCCCGCGCCAACTCAAGCCGGGTGCGGTCGGTGACGGCATCTATGGCCTCTCGCTCGTCCGGAGACAGCGAGTCGTAGAATGACTGGTCGTACCACCGGCCTAGCGGCTCGATCTCGCCCGAGAGCTTCGACAGTGCCCCCGTCGCGCCGCGAAGAGCCTCCAGCAGCGGCTCGTACTGGCGGGCGAGTTGCCTGCCGGCGGCAGGGGCGGTTATCGCCAGAGCCTTGTCGAGCCGCCGGATAACGCCGGCGGATAGTTGGGCCCTGGCGTCGGCGATGGCTTTGGCGGTCTGGTCGTCCAGCTTGACCGATGGGCCAGGGGCGGCGGCGAACGTCGCGTCCAGGGCGCTGGCGTCCTTACGCGCGGCGGTAAGCTCGTCAAACAGGTCTTTTCTGCGGGTATCAAGCTGCCTGCGCCGGGCGCCGGCGTCGAACTCGGCCAGGCCGGCAAGGTCATCCGCCTCGGCCACCAGCCTGGCACGAAGCGTGCCCGTGGCCCGGGCCACCTGCTCGAAGCGCAGTTGGCGGCGCGGCGCCGATGGCGAGAGCATCTCGGCGAGACGGAGCTTTTCCGGCCCGCCGCGCTGGGCGTCGTAAATGTTCATAGACGCCGAAGTGTCGATCAGCACCGCCACGTTGCGGTCGAGATGCTCGACCAGTTCCCAACTAACCACAGGCTGGGCGAGCATGGTTACGACCGCCAGCACGGCCAGGACGCGCAGGCCGGTAATCGCCAACCCCTTCCGGCGGCCTACCGCGCGGCGCTCGATCGAGTAAAGGCTCAGCAGCGACTCGATGGCCAGGCCGCCGCCAAATGCGATTATCCACAGCCGCCAGTTGGAGGTCAGCAGGACAAAACGCATCGAAAGCTGCATCGCCGCCAGCAGGCACGCAAACGCCGCCGCCACGCGCAGCAGGAACATCGCCGCCCGCGTCCGGGTATTGCCGCCAAAACGCCGGCTGACAGCCCGCAGGCCCAGCCAGGCCGTCAGCGCACCCAGGAACACGCCCGCAACCGCCAGGGTCGGCAGGCCGACGGGAAGAACCCAGTGAGGTTGTGCCTGTGCGATTGTCATTGCCGCTCAAGAAGGAAGGTCATAGGTCCTAGTGTGGTGTCTCAAATAGATTGTGAATTATCGTGAGTTCATAAACCCGAAATTCGAAGCACGAAATCCTAAACAAATCCGAATTGCGAAATTCAAATGCTCAAAACGCCGGTACACGGCACTCGATCCGTGAAAAGCCCGGGCGTCCGTTGGGGTTTCTTGTTTGTTTTGGATTTTGTGTTTCGACATTGTTTAGGATTTCGTGCTTCGTATTTAGGATTTATCAGGCGGCATAATGCTCATCAATTCTGAGACACTACACCAGGTCTTAGCCCTCAGGGGACAGAGCCCGAAGCCTGATCTTTCCATTGGCCAAAGTCGTCCGCCGCCTGATCCGCCCGGCCGAACTCCACCGGCACCGCCGAGTGCGCCCGGCGCCGCCAGGCGATCCACCGGGCAAAGGCTGTCTCTGCCAATAGCGCCAGCACCAGCGCCGCCGCCACATACTGCCATAGCTCGCTGCCGGGTATGCCGCCCGAGACAGCCGCCAGCAGCTCATCCGCATTCTCGACGCGGACCAGCAGCTTGCCCGCCAGGCCCGTTTTGCGGTCCAGGGCGGCACGAATGTGCGAGCGGGCAATAAGGAGGTCGGCGTCGGTAAGCATGGCCATGGCGCTCTCGTCGCCGCTGTCGACCACGACGAACGGCACGCCCTTGCCATCGGGGCACATTGCCGAGCAGGCCCGTGCGATGGCGGGCGGCAGCAGCAACCGATACAGACCCGGCTCGTCGGCACTGTTGAACTGGGCCCGAGGCGCCCGATCATCCGGCGCGACGGCAGCCCATCGCCTGGCCCCGCTGGGCGTGACCACGTCCAGCTTGTCGCCCGCCGCCAGAAGTTTCCCGACCCCGGGCAGCTCTATCGTCACGTCCTGTCCGACCCGGGCGTTGGGCTCGCTCAGTTGGCCCTCGGCCAGGTAGCAGACCATTTCGTGCAGCAGCGGGACGAAGCAATTGAGCGTGGGCAGGTTACCCGCGCGGGCGTCCAGCGCCACGGCCAGCATGACGCACCGCCCCTTGCCGCACGCTCGCTCAACCAGCAAGGGCTCGCCCGTGTCAAACCTGCCGCCCACGCCGGCTTGGCCGTCGGCATCCAGCGGCTCGAGGCGCCAGTAGCTCGTGAACGCTGCGCTGCCGGCGTCGTTGCTAGGCTCGTCGGCGATCCGCGACAGGGCCGGATTACTGAACGTTGCCGGCGAGAGCCGCGCCTTCGCGTCCGCCCCGGCCTTGAACAGCCCAAGCCGGGCAGGCGAGAGAGGCCCCCCCGCCGCGTCGCGCCAGGCGTTGTAGAACTCCGGCCGGCACTGCGGGCCCGGCGCGATCAACAGCCCGCCGCCCCCTACAACGAAGGCTGCCACCTTCTCCGCCAGCGGGGTCGGCAGCATGGGCACGTCCGCGAGGACCACCACAGAGTAGTCGCGCAGGTCCGTAACCTTGGCGGCGTCGGGCGCGGCGACAACCGTGGTGGACATCATGCCCTCGCCCTTGATTGGGCGGGTTGCGGGGGCGCCCCGGCGGATTGAGTCCGCCGACAGCGCCGCGTCGATGAAGTCCGCCGCGCCACCCAGCGAGCGGCTCGACGGCGAGCCGTCAACGATCAGCACCCCAAGGGCCGCGCGAACGTCCACAACCCTGCAGGCAACATTGTCGCCGTCAAAGGCGTCCTGCACCTCCAGCCGCGCCGTCAGCACGTGACGCCCGCTCCGCGCAAAGCGGTAATTGAAGCGCACAACCTCGACGACGCCCCCGTCAGGCCTCGGAGCCCCGGGGGCCGGGGGAACCCGAGCAAGGCCCATCGTTCCTACCGCCGCGCCATCTATCAGCAGGGTGACGACCGCGTCGCTTGCCGCGTCGGTGCCGGTCGAGCGGACGTGAACGTCGATGCCCACCTCGCGGTCGGTGCCGATCACCCGGCGGTCCGGCAGGATGTCCGTTATCGCCAGGTTGGCCAGCCTGCGCGGCGCGGGCATCGCGGCGACGATCACGTCCGGGACCATCGGCAGACGCTTTAGGGCCATGCCCACAGAGCGCCAGTTCGCCTTGGCACGCACGTCCCAGCCGATCTGCTGGCCATCGGTTATGAGGATTATCTTCTTGCCAGGATTCGCCCCGCCGGCAAGCGTCTCCGACGCCAACTGAAGCGCCGGCCCGGCTCGCATTGTGCCGCCCATAGGCGTCAGCGAATCCAGCGACACGGCCAAGTCGTTGCGGTTGAAAGTCGCCCTGCCAAGAATCGCCCGCGGCACGGCCCCCGCCACCACAAGGCTTATCCCGTCGCCCGGGCCGCAATCGGCGACCACCGCCCGCGCCAGGCGGACAGCCCGGTCGAAGTTCGTCTCGCCGCCGTCGCTGCCGCCTCGGGCGGGCAGGGCCATCGACATCGAACCGTCAATGACTATCGCCACGTCCTTGGGCCCGCCGCCGAAGTTCCATCGCTTAGCCTGGCGCCACTGCTCGAACGCGCCGGCTCCGGGGACAACCAGCAGCAGCAGGCCCGCCACGATCAGCAGCCGCAACCGCAGGGCCTTGCGTGACCACATCGACGCCGCCACGGCCAGGCAAACCGCAGCCGCGGGCACCGCCAGGATCGCAGCCAGCACCGTCAGTGTGGGCCTCGACGGCAGCAATGGTCTCGCTACCGCCAACACCGCCAGAGCCACCACCATGCACCGCAGGGACAGTAGAGCGATCTCCTCGACCATGATCCGCCTGCTCCGCGCAGCCAGCGAAGCCGATAGAAACCGCATTGCCCCCCACTGCACCACGCGTGCCTTGCGGCGGTTGAGCAGATGAAGGACCACCGGTATCGCCAGGGCACAAAGTGCTAGGAGAATTGGCCAGTTGAGGAATGTCATTGCGCCCGCTCGGCAAGGTAAGCGCTCAGGGCCGCGCCAAAGTCGTGGCTGGTGGATAACTGGACGTAGTCCACGTTCATCCGTCCGCAGCCCTGCTGGAGCATGGCGACGTGCCTGCGGAACTGGTCAAGGTACTCCGCCCGTATAGCCCGGCCGTCCACGTGCTGCCGCTCGTCGAGGCGTTCGAGGTCGCAAAACTCGGTGAACTGCTCGAACGGGAACGTCAGTTCCTCCTCGGCCAGGACGTGCAGGACCACCACCTCGTGCCTGCGATGGCGGAAGTGGTGCAGCGCGCGGAGTATCTCGCCGGGATCGTCCAGCAAGTCGCTGATGACCACCACCAGCCCGCGCCGGTGCGATCGCCGGGCAACGTCGTGCAGGATCGGCGCGATGGCCGTCTCGCCGCCACAGCCGGCCGCGGCGAGTTCGCCGAGCAGCACCCGCAAGTGCCCGGGCCTGCTTCGCGGCGGGATCTGCCCGCGGATTTGAGTATCGAAGGTCAGCAGGCCGACCGCGTCCTGCTGGTGGATCATCAGGTGCGCCAGCGACGCCGCCAGGCACCGGCCATACTCAAACTTGCTGAGCATCCGCCCGTCGACGCGGACGGCGAGGTTGCCGCGGTAGCCCATCGAGCCGGAAGCGTCCAGCAGGATCGTCGCCCGCAGGTTGGTCTCCTCGACGAACTGCTTGACGTAATAGCGGTCGCTCTTGCCGTAGGCGCGCCAGTCCAGGTCGCGGATGTCGTCGCCGGGGGCGTACTGGCGGTGCTCGGCGAACTCGACGGAAAAGCCCTTGTATGGGCTGCGGTGCCGCCCGGACACGAAGCCCTCGACCACGCCGCGCGCCAACAACTCCAGCCGATGGAGCCTCGCCAGCGCCTCGCCGTCAAGCAGCCGCATGTACTCGGGTTTTGCTTCCGGGCCAACCATTACGGTATCCACGTTCGATGTTATCGAGCCCGGCCGAGGCGGTGCCCAGCGGCACACGTGCGCCTATTCGCACTTGATCTCCGTCAGCAGCCTCCGCACGATATCGTCGGAGTTGATTCCCGCGGCCTCGGCGTTGAAGGTGGTTATCACGCGGTGCCTCAGGACGGGCAGGGCCATCTCGCGGACATCCTCGGTCGTCGCGTGGTATCGCCCGTTGATGATTGCCCGTGCCTTGGCCGCCAGCGTCAGGTAGATGCTCGCCCGCGGACCAGCACCCCAGGTTACCAACTCGTCGATGAAGCCCGGGGCCTCCTTCGACTGCGGGCGGGTCGAGCGGACCAGGTCGCGGGCATACTCCAGCACGTGCTGGGCGGCCGGGACGCGAAGGACGATCTGCTGGAGACGCAGGATATCCGCGCCCGTCAGCACCCGGCAGAGGTCCACCTTGTACGTGCCGGCGACCTGCTTGATGATCGCCAGCTCCTCCTCCGGCGACGGGTAGTCCACGTGGATGCTGAACATGAAGCGGTCGAGCTGGGCCTCGGGCAGCGGGTAGGTGCCTTCCTGCTCGATGGGGTTCTGGGTGGCCAGCACGAAGAACGGCTCGCCCAGCGGGTAGGTCCGCTCGCCGACTGTCACCCGGTGCTCCTGCATCGCTTCCAGCAGGGCCGCCTGTGTCTTGGGCGGGGTGCGGTTGATCTCGTCGGCCAAGATCATGTCGGCGAAGATCGGCCCGTGGACGAAGCGAAAGACCCGCTTGCCGGTGGTTCGGTCCTCCTCGAGCACGTCCGTGCCGGTTATGTCCGACGGCATGAGGTCCGGCGTGAACTGGATCCGCTTGAAGCTAAGGTGCAGCACGTCGGCCAGGGTGCGGACCAGCAGCGTCTTGGCCAGGCCCGGCACGCCGACAAGCAGGGCGTGCCCGTGGCAGAACATCGCGACCATCACTTGCTCGATGACGCGCTGCTGCCCGACAACCACGCGGGCCAACTGGTCCGTCAACGACTTGTACGCCTCGCCCAGCGCTGCCACGGCCGAGACATCGTCGGCGCTTTCGGCAATCAGAGCCTTGCATTCGCCCGGCGGCTCGGGCACAGGCAAGGCTGTCGGTTCGGTCACGGCTTTGCTCGCCATCAATGGATCTCCTGCATCCAGGAACTGGCCGCCCATAATGACAGCCAATACTTTAAACTCCCATGGCGAGCAGAGTGGCCGCACAATCGCGTTTAGTTCTGCGCCTGTTTTGACGGCGGGCGGGGGCGGCCGGGCTTGAATTCCAGCCTGTCCGCGGCGATGCTGGAGGCGCATGATTCACGGCCGGCCGGGGCCGGCTGGCCGGTTTCGATCGGGAGGCGAATATGCGAAGCAGGTCAATATCCGCAATCGTAGCGGCGGCGGCAATTGTGGCGGCCGTGACGGTCCACGCGCGCGCCGCGGATGCCACCTGGCCGCCGAAGGGTTCGGCCGTGAGGGTGCCGATCGTCCGCGACAACTGGACTTCCGCCGTCGGCGACGAGCGGTACGGCAACAATGGCGGCTCGTCGCGGATGAAGCTCAAGGGCCAGCAGGAGCACTCTATTTTCGACATTGACCCGTCGGCACTGAAGGGCAAGATCATCACGGGCGCGCTGTGGCACGTGCGAAGCGCCGGCGTGCGTGAGCCGCTGCGCCGCGTGACGGCCTCGACGCTCGCCTCGCCGTGGGTCGAGGGCACCGCCAGCCGGTACGACCGCCAGGCCGGCAGCAGTTGCTTCGCCCAGGCCGAACTAGGCAAGCGCGACTGGTCGTACCCCGGCAGCACGCTGATGGACGTCGCCTTCGGCGGCGGGCGGACGATCTGGCGTTTCGCCGAGGCATCCCCGCCCGCGGACCAGGGCTGGCAAGCGGTGGCCATAGACCCCGACGTCCTGGCCGCCCGCATCGCCGGCCTCAGCTACGGCCTGGCCGCGTACGACGACGTCGGCAGCGAGTGGGCATACCGCGGCGGGAAGTTCACCTACTCGACGTTCCCCAACCGATTCATCTTCAGCCACGAGCAAAGCTCAAGCGCGCCCTGGCTGGAGGTGTGGGTCAACGGCGCGGATTCCCGCCCGCCCCCCGCCGTGACGGACATCGCCGCGACCACCGATGGCCTGCCCGCCGGCGAGGCCCTCGTGACGTGGACCACCCCGGCCGACACCGGCGGCGGAAAGACCCTCGGCTTCAACGTCGCCTTCGCCGCCGCCGGCAAGCCCCAGACCACCAAGGCAAGCGGGCAGGTTCCACGCTATCTCATTCCATTCGCCGGACCCGCGGGCCGGCAGGTGCGGATGCACCTTGCGGGCCTTCCTCTGGCGCCAGACGCCGCCGTCACGCTCACAATCGCCGCGGTGGATAGTGCCGGCAACGTCGGGGCCGCCGCGAGCAAGGCCATCCGCCTCTCGGCCGAGCCAGCCGCTATGGAACTGCCCGACGCCGGCATCGAGCCGTTCCCGCCATCGACGAACCTGCCCGCCGCCGGGCCGCTGAAGGTCGGCATAGTCGACCTGCTAGACAAGATAAGCCCGGCCACAGGCGCGATGATCCCGCCCCAGCCGCAAGGGTATCTCGGCGGCAACCACCTTTGGTCGGCGGCGAAAAAGCTCATCCGGCTGTACGCCGCCCGCAACGAGGCGGTGTGCTTCCAGGTAAACCTCGCAGGCTCGGCCAAGTCGGCTCGCGCGACCCTCACCTTCCCCGCCTCGTCCCCGTTAGGAGCCCCAAGGGCCGGCGTCAAGGCCAAGGTCGAGCGGTTCGACTACGTCCAGACCTCCGCCGGCGTGCTGCCGGACGTCATCGTTCCGCTGCCAAGGGGCGGCCGGTTCGCCGTGCCCTTTGCCGACGACCCCGAGGCCACGGGAGCCGAGAATGTCAGCCTGTTGTGCGAGGTGTATGTCGGGCACGACGCCAAGCCGGGGCTCCGCCGGGGCACGCTTCGCGTAGAGGCCGACGGGGGGGCGCTGGACATAGCCGTCGAGCTCAACGTGTGGGATTTCACGCTGCCGGACAAGCTGTCGTTCATCCCGGAGATGAACTGTTACGGCACGGCCGGCCCGGGCACGGGCCTGGAGTACTACCGCGTCGCGCACGAGCACCGTTTGTGCCTCAACCGCCTGTACTACAACTGGCGTGGCCAGCCCAGCCAGCTCCCGGGGCTCCTGACGGCGGCGCCCGGATGGGCCGGCGGCAACTTCGACTGGGCAGCCTGGGACAAGGCATTCGGACCCCTGCTGGACGGCTCGGCCTTCGCCGACCTGCCGCGAGCAGGCGAGCCGGTGGACGTATTCTACCTGCCCTTCTGCGAGAACTGGCCCGTGCCTATCGAGAAGAACTACCTCAAGACGTACTGGATCGACCGGGCGTTTCGCCCGGGATATCGGCAGGAGTTGTCCAACGCCTTCGCCCAATTCGCCAGCCACTGCAACCAGCGGAAATGGCGCCAGACGATCTTCGAGTTCTACCTGAACAACAAGGTCTACTTCAAACGCGACGGTGGCTGGGGTCGGTCGTCGGCGCTGTGGGTATTCGACGAGCCGGTCAACACGCAGGACTTCTGGGCCTTGCGGTGGTACGGAGCGGTCTGGCAGCAGGCGGTGTCGGCCTCGGCAGGGGCGGCAAAGATGTGGTTCCGCGCCGACGTGTCCTACAGCCAGTACGAGCGTGACATCTTCCGCGACGTGCTGGACATCGAGTGCCTTGGCGGCTGCGACGCCCAGAAGGTCCGCATGGCTCGTGAGCGGTCGCTGCTTGGCGGCGGGGCCTGCCACGTGCAGTACGGCTCGGCCAACGACCCGGCAACGGCGAACCTCCAGCCGGTGCTGTGGTGCCTCAAGGCGTTTGCGGACGGCTCGGTCGGCGTGCTGCCGTGGCAGACCATCGGCAGCGCCGACAAGCTCACTAAAGGCGCCCCCACGGGCCTGTTCATCGCGGCGCCTGGCGGCGGAGTCGTGCCGTCGGTGCGGGTGAAGGCGTTCCGCCGCGGCCAGCAGGACGTCGAATATCTGACGATGCTCGGCGACGTGAGCGGCAAGCCGCTCTTTGCCGTTGCGGGTATGCTGAAGAAGCGGATCGACCTGGCCGAGAAGGTCCGCAAGACATCCGAAGCCGACGCCGGCACGGTGAGCTTCGACAAGGCAAGCTCGGCGGCGTTGTGGCGCCTGCGCGTCGCGGCCGGGGCGGCCATCTCAGCCAAACACCCGCCCTACCGCCGCTGCATCCGGCCGATAACGGTGCCAAAGCGCGACCCGGGCGGGCTCGACATGCCCCGCTACGCCAGCCCGGCCCCGGCCCTGCCGCCCAGCGGTCCGGACATGTGACAACAGTGACAAGTAGCCGGTAGCCGGTAGCCGGTTAAAAACGAACGACGGAACACGGACGTTCATAGGAGTAATCTGTCTTCATCTGCCGCGTTCTCTATATAAGGGAATCATCAGGAGAGTAAGGGATGAAAGACGTGACCAGCCCCGACCGCGTCAAGCGAAAGGAAAGCTACGAGAAGACCTGGGCGGCCCTCGTGGTCGGCGTGCTGGACCTGTCCGCCGGGCAGACCAGGCTGACCGTCTCGGCTCCGACCATCCCAGGCCGGCAGGCGATGGAACTCAAGGCCGCGCGCCTTACGCGCCTGACCGGCCCCGGCATTTTGGGCCGCCAGTAAACAGGAATTGGGCACGATGCGGATGGTAAAGTAGAGCTGTGCCGACAAGGCCTGGGCGTGGGTCGTCAACCAGTAATTCTCAATTCTCTATGCCCCAGCCGCCGCGCCCCAGCACATTATCGCGAGCAAATTGTCCTTGGACGCGATTGACGCCTTGACGCATAATACCGCCATGCCAAAACACACAATACTCATCGTCGTAGTCGCAGCCGTCCTGGCCTGGGTTTGCGGGATCTCGCAGGCCCAGGTTCCCGCCGCAGGCGCCACCGCCAAGGCCGATCAGCCCTTCGAGGGCAATAAGAGCCAGTGGAACGGCTACGACCGCTACGACTTCAAGTGCGATGATCGCGCGTGCATAGTCGTTACGCCAAAGCAGGCCGCCAAGGGCCGGCCGTGGATATGGCGGGCACGGTTCTGGGGCCATGAGCCACAGACCGACGTGGCGCTGCTGGCCAAAGGATTCCACGTGGTTTACATGGAAGTTGGCGGACTCTTCGGCTGCCCGTCCGCCGTGGCGCACTGGAACGCTTTTTACAAGCTGCTGACCGACAAGCACGGCCTGTCGCCCAAGGCTGCCCTGGAGGGCATGAGCCGCGGCGGATTGATAATCTTCAACTGGGCCGCCGCCAACCCCGACAAGGTCGCCTGCATCTACGCCGACGCGCCCGTCTGCGACTTCAAGAGCTGGCCCGGCGGCAAGGGCAAGTCAAAAGGCTCCGGCGGCGACTGGAACGCCTGCCTGAAGGCCTATGGCTTCACCGAGGAGCAGGCCCTGGCCTACAAGGGCAACCCAATCGACAACCTCAAGCCTCTGGCCAAGGCGAAGATCCCGCTGCTGCACGTGGTTGGAGCGGCCGACACGGTCGTGCCGGTGGCTGAGAACACCGACATCGTCGCCAAGCGATACAAGGAACTTGGCGGCGAGATCGAAGTTATCTCGAAACCCAACTGCAACCATCACCCTCACAGCCTGAAGGACCCCAAGCCGATCGTGGACTTCGTGCTCAAGCACACCGGCCAGGCCGAGCCCAAGGGCAAGACGGATTGACCGATTGATCCGCCCCTCGACTTCGCTCGGAACTCCGCAAGTGGATCAATCTCCGAATCCCGCCTCGGCCACTTCCACCGCGCGGATCAGAGCCCGCGCCTTGTTGAGAGTTTCCTGGTACTCGTTTTCAGGCACGGAGTCGGCGACGATGCCGCCGCCGGCCTGGATGTAGACCTTGCCTTGGCACAGGACCATTGTCCGAAGGGCGATGCAGGTGTCCATGTTGCCCGAGAAGTCCACGTATCCCACGGCCCCGCCGTACGGGCCGCGACGTGTGGGCTCGAACTCGTCGATGATCTCCATCGCCCGAATCTTCGGCGCGCCGCTGACGGTGCCTACCGGTAGCGTGACGCGCAGGGCGTCCAAGGCCGTCATGCCCTCAGCCAGCCGGCCTGTTACATTCGATACGATGTGCATGACGTGGCTGTATCGCTCGACGGTCATCACGTCGGACAGTTCGATGCTGTTAGGCCTGGCGACCCGCCCGACGTCGTTTCGGCCAAGGTCCACGAGCATTATGTGCTCGGCGCGTTCCTTCTCGTCGGCCAGGAGTTCGGCTTCCAGGGCCTGGTCCTGCTCGGCTGTCTTGCCTCGCGGGCGGGTTCCCGCCAGTGGGCGGTTGGTGACCAGACCATCCTCGACGCGGCAGAGTATCTCCGGCGAGCTGCCGACAAGAGTGACCTCCGGGCTGTCGAGCACGAACATGAACGGCGACGGGTTGATAACCCGCAGGGCGCGGTAGATGTCGAAGGCCGAGGCACTGGTCGAAAGGCTCAGCCGCTGGCTCGGCACGACCTGGAAGATGTCGCCGGCGCGGATGTACTCCTTGCACGCCTCGACCACCTTCATGTACTGGCCGCGCGTCAAGTTACTCTCGTAAGGCTTCTTCGGGAGCTGTTCAAGGTGGATCTCCCCCACCGACTGGCCCTTGCCTTCCCGCAGCCGGGTGATAGTCCGTTCGATGGCGTCCGTCGCGTCGGCGTAGGCCTGTCCGGGGTCGCCTGTGACGTGGGCGTTGACGACGACCTTGACGGTCTTCGAGACATGGTCGAAGATCACCATCGTCCGGTAGAGTCCGAACGACAACTCCGGCAGGCGCCTGTCGTCGGCGGGCCCCTGGCCGAGGTTTTCGTAGTAGCGGATCAGGTCGTAGCCGGCGTAGCCGACGATTCCGCCGGTGAACCGGGGCAGCCCGGGCATGTGAACAGGCCTGTAGGGGCTCATCAGCTTGCCCAGTTCAGCCAGCGGGTCGTGGGTGTTGATAATCTCCGGCTGGGCCTGCCCGCGGCAGCGGATGGTCAGCTCGTCACCCGCGGCGGTCACCGTCAGTTCCGGGTCTGCCCCGGTAAAACTGTAGCGCGCGATCCGCTCGCCGCCGACAACGCTCTCCAGCAGGAACGAATGGCTGGCCGGAGCGAAACCCACGGGGCGCGAGATCCTCTGGTACGCCATGACCGGCGTCAGCGCATCAGCCAGGAGCTGGCGGCAGACCGGTATCGTGTTGCCCTTCTGGGCCAGGGCCTTGAACTCCTCGAAATCGGGGTAATAGTGCTTCATGCTGTGCGGATCACTTGCCAAGTTCTCCCGGAAGGTTCTCCGGCATGATGCTCTTTGGCGGCGCGGGGTTGTCCTTCAACCACTTATTGGTTGCCGCCAGTTGCTTTTCCAACGTCGCCTTGTCAAGCCACTCAACAGGCGCCGCCACTTGTATGCCGGGCAGGCGTATCACCAGGGCGCCATCGCCCAGACCGCATCCCGGGCCGCTGTAGGCGACGATCAACTCGGCCGCGTTAGGCGCGGACTCGAACTGGGTGGTATCCCGGCCATCCTTGAAGAGGTATATCACGTCCGAGTTCTTGATATCCCCGGCCGGACCCCGATGGGCGGTTGTCCCTGGGCCTCTGGTCGGGCTGATGAAGAGCTTGCTCGGGCAGTCGTCGCCGACGAGCTGGCCCAGGAAGGCCGGGAGCCTGCGGCGGTCCTCCTCGTAAACGTACCGTTTCAGGGCCTTGTGGATGTCCTTCATCTGCTCCATCATCGCCTCGCGCGTATCGCTCTGCTGCTTGGGCGTCAACACCTTGGACGCCCCACCCGGGCCGGCGGCGGTGCTTATCATGACGCGCTGGACCGTGAAATACCTGGCCCAGACCAGCTCCGGCGCCGGCAGCGCCGTGCTGACCACCAGCGGCCCCAGCAGCAGCCCGACTACCCCCCCGCCGATGACGAGGCCATAGTGTGCGCCAATGTGCTTGCGGACCGACTTGGACAACAGCGGAGCCAGAATGTACGCAGCCCCGGCAATCAACGAGAACACGCCGGCAACACCGAAGATCATCACGGCGTCCTTGCCCTGGCTGGTGACGATCTCGCTCTTGGAAAACGCCAGAAACAGCAGGGCCGGACCGTTCATCACGTTCCTGGCCGCCCCGCCCAGCATGATTCCGATGCAGACCCGGCTGCCGGCGCCGCCGGCAAGAGCGACGATCACGCCGATGCCTGCAAATATGGCTGCCGCACCGTAGATAAGTTCCATACCCTGCGCATGGGCCTGGATGGCCCCCAGCATCGTCGCCACGGAGTCCACGATCACGACCAGGGCGACGACAATGGATATTCCAGCGACGGCCTGGACCGCGGTGAGCTTCGGCTTTCGCGAGCCGTGATACACACGTACTGGCGCAAGCCGGGCCATGGGCACATCGTCATCATCGTCCTGGAGAGCGTACATCGCGTCAGGCGCCGCCGGCCTGGGCACAGCCGGCGGTGGCCTATGTACAGTCGGCGGCGTGGCCGGCCTGGGCGCAGGGTGATGCGCGTGGGGCCGAGCGGCCTGGGCGCCTGCCGGCTGGGCATTGGGCGACGGTACGAGGAAGGTCAGGCCGCAATCCGTGCAGCGCGCCTTGCGGCCCGCCGCGGAGTCGGCTACCTCGAACTTCCTTCCGCACTTGCATCGAAAGCGAATAGTCATATCACAACACTCCCCTGGTTACAGGAGCAGGCCACAAACATTGTAACTCAAACTGACCGATTCTGTAAGCCCCGAACGGGGCGGCAGTATTTAGCCGGGGGCGTAAGCCCCCGGAAAGGAATCTTTTATATAAATGAGCCCTGAAGGGGCGACAGAGCAAGCCTGCAACCTTGCCACTGGCACACCATTCTGTCGCCCCTTCGGGGCTCTTGTTCTTATCACATTATTCCGGGGGCTTACGCCCCCGGCTAAACACTGTCGGCTCTCCGGGCCTGCCGAACCGGTCAGTTTGCGCAGTAAGAATCATTCCGGCGGCGACTACGACGACTACGAGCCGAACTCCTGCCAAGCCACCCCGGCCGCGCCTATCACGCCGGCGTCGTTGCCCAGCGTGGCCAGGGCCAGTTCGGTCCGGGGCTCGGTCATTTTCCAGTGCATCTGTCGATAGTGCATGGTCACCGGCGCCAGCAGGTCGTCGCCCGCGCCCGCCATACCGCCGGCCAGGACTATCCGGTCGGGGTCCAATATCCGCGAGAAGCTGATGCATCCCATGGCCAGGTAGCGGCACATCTCGTCCCAGACCTCGGACGCGAACTCGTCACCGGCCTTGCGATGCTCGTTGATGTCCTTGCTGGTCAGCTTTCCGCCATCCTTGAGCACCTGCCGCAGGCTGCTTTGCCTCTGGCCGGCCTCAAGGGCCTTGGCGGCGTGGTTGCTCATAAACGTGGCCGAGCAGTACTGCTCGATGCAGCCGTGCTGTCCGCAGCCGCACAGCCGGCCGTCGGGTACGATCAGGGTGTGGCCAAGCTCGGCGCCGATCTCGTGTGCGCCGTGCAGGACCTTGCCGTCGACGATCACTCCACCGCCTACGCCGGTTCCAAGTGTCAGCAGGACCATGTCGCGGGACTGCCTGCCCGCCCCGCAGAGGAACTCGCCGAGCCCGGCGGCATTGGCGTCGTTCTCCAACGAGCACGGCAGGCCGAGGGCCTCGGAAATGAGGGCCTTGAGAGGCACGTTGGTCATGCCGGGGATGTTCGGCGAGTTGTATACGATGCCCTTGGACATGCTGAGGGGCCCCGGCGAGCCGATGCCGACTCCAACGACCTCGGCCTTGCCGAGATGCGCCTTGTCCATGGCCTGGCGAGCGCCGGCGACCATCTGCCCGACGACCCCGTCAATGCCGTCGTCCTGCGGCGTGGGAAGCTGAAAAATCGAACTTGCCTTGCGATTCTCGTCAAGCAGGCCGAACTTGATGAACGTCCCGCCGAGGTCGATGCCGATACAAACCTTGCCCATGTCGCGCCGCTCTCCAATGTTGCCATGTTGACAATGCTGACCAATGTCGCCGCGGTTGCCGCTGTTGCCCAAAAAGGCCCAAAACCGAATGTAAT
>CAZSBS010000109.1:0-15012 GCA_964605095.1 uncultured Planctomycetaceae bacterium
GGGCGGAGCAACTGTGAAAATCCCGAGTTGTATACGGTGTTTCCCTTCCGGATCTACGGCGTCGGCAAACCGGATCTGGAGATCGGACGGGACACATTTGCTGCTCGCATCGAGAAGGCTTGCCACGGCTGGCAGCAGTCAGCCATGCAGGCTGCCATGCTGGGATTGACCGACGAGGCGCGGCGGATGCTGGTCCAAAACGCGTCGAGCAAGCACGGCGGCAGCCGCTTCCCGGCCTTCTGGGGACCAAACTACGACTGGGTCCCCGACCAGTGCCACGGCGGCAACATCCTCAACACGACGCAAACCATGCTCATGCAAACCGAGGGCCGGCGGATCATCCTGTTCCCCGCCTGGCCGAAGGATTGGAATGTCTCCTTCAAGCTGCATGCGCCGCTGAACACCACGGTGGAAGGGGAACTCCGCGACGGCAAAGTGACGGCGCTCACATTGACACCACAGTCCCGCGCTGCGGATGTTGTTAATATGCTGGCGAAATGAACAGAGCCCGTATGGTCTCAATATTCATCCGCAGTCCAAGTCTAGCGTTAGCAAGCAGTTTGCCGAAGCCCTGAGAGATCCGATTCGGCCTGCCCCCAAGCCAGCTGGGACGGTAGAATGCCGCCCATGGTCTTCCACGAACGCCCGGACCGTGCAGGCAAGAGCCCCGTCGAGTTGCTGGACAGGCAAGGCGCATCCGCATTGGCTGGAACTCCTGGGGCACACGCGGTTCCACAGGAACTGATCTGACCCCCCAGGCGCCCGCCCCCCCAACGCCGCAACCACTCGGCTCGCCCATCGTGTCGGGAGTGTTACCGCAATCCGCCCCTTTTTGAACCAGGCCCAGATTTGACATTCTTGGCCCATCCGGAAGTCAGGGATGTCTGGCGAAGAGTGGTCTGGCAAGGGCAAGCCTCCAGGACTTCGTTTAGTGTCAGGGAGGCCATAGCTTACCGCGTGATTCTGTGGCGTAAAGACCCCCGGGTCTGTTCGGGATTTGGGCGGGCCGAAAAACGCTGGACTAGTTCACAGGGGGTTCACCCAGGGCGGGCATCGAGGTCGGGGCCGTGGTGGTGGGTCGTGGCTTGCCCATCAGGGCCAGGCGCTCGCGAGCCCAGGCGACCCAGTCGGGGCGGGTGTCCCTCATGACCACGGCCTCAAGCAGCTTTCGGGTCTTGTCGTCGCTACGGTTGCTCCGCACGTAAACCCTGGCCAGGTTGCCCGCGATGCGGGAGTTCTCGGGCTCCAGGTCCAGGGCCTGCTCGTAGGACTTGGCGGCGTCGTCGAGCTTGCCCACGGCCTCGTAGACCAGGCCGAGGTTGTTTCGCGGCTCGGCCTGGTGGGGCATGAGCTTTTCGGCGTACTGGAATTCCCAGGCGGCCAGGTAGTGTTTCTGCTGGCGAAGGTAGACCGTGCCGAGGTTGTTGTGGGCGGGCCCGAAGAACAGGTCGGCCGACAGGGCGTCCTGGAAGGCCTTCTCGGCCTGGTCGAGCTGGTCGTCCTTGAGCAGTTGCACGCCGCGGGCGCAGTGCTGCTTGGCGGCCTCGGTGTCGCGGCGGGGGTCCTTGGGCAGCGTCTCATAGCTGTCGACAACCGGTGCGGCGGGCCGGTGCCACTGGCATCCGGCCAGGAGAGGGGCGATGGCGGCGAGGGCAATCATGGCGGTTATTGAACGCATTTCAGACTTCCTCATTTCTGGGTCTTGGGTGGATCGTATATCAGGTATGTAAGGACGAGTTCGACGTTCCACATGGCACCGGCGTCCTCGGCCGACGGGGCGGATATTCGCATGGCCTTGGCGTGCAGGCGGTTCTTGTCCGTGAGGATCCTGTGTGTCATCTCCACGAGTTGTACGAGCGAGATGTTCTTGAGTTGAACTCGCGTGGGCTTTTCGAGGTAGACGGTATCGCCCAGCCGCAGCGGTTGTTCTGGGACGGTCCGCACGAGCATTGCCTCGGTCAGGCCGGAGGCTTTGGCGGACTTTTCGATCAGTCCGATCGTCTCGTTCGTCTCGCGCTGGTTCTGCTGGGCCAGGGCTGGCCGGCGGCGAAGTGCCTCGATATGGTCGGCGGCCTTGCGGCAGTCGGCCAGGTCTGCCGCGGCGAGCCGGGCGGCCCGCTGCTGGCTGGACATCTTCCGGTAGGACCACAGGGCGGATATGGCCAGCAGCCCCGCGAGGATCAGCAGTTGGATAGTGCGGCGGTTCATCGGCCAGCTCCTTTGGCTGGGGTGGACGGCGGGGTTGGAATCACCTTGGCTGTCTTCGCACCCTTGGCTGAAGAGGTCGTCGGCTTGGCGGGGGTAGGCTTGGCCTGGGGCGTGGGCGCGGTCGCCGAACCTGTCGGTGCTTCGGGGGCCGCCTTGGCTGGGTCTACCGTCGTGGCGGCCGTCCCTGCCTGGGCCGGTTGTGGTTTGGCGCCAGGCTTTCCCCCGGCCAGCCTCGCGACGATCGTGAACGCCACCCCGCCGGCCACGAGGCGTTCCGTTCGAGGCGGGTCCACCTCGAAGTTGCCCTGCTTGAGCGTTCGGGAGATCAATTCCGCGTCGCTGTGGGAACGAGTCTGGCCCTCCAGCACGATGCCGCCCGGGTCCAGTTGGATGTCGGTCAGGCGCAGGCGGATTGCCGGCGGGAGGTTGTCGGTGATCCTCCGTAGCGTGTCCAGGGCGGAGGCCTGAGCGGGCATTTCATAGCCCGTGCCGCTGACCCCGCTGAGAAGCGCCAGTTCGCTCCGCAGCCTGCTATGGATATTGGGCGGTTTGCGGAGGTTTGGGAAGACCCTCTGGAACTGTGCCGCCTGCTGGTCCTCGAGGTTGCGGGCCAGGTCGTCGTACGCAAGCGACCGCCAGTAGAGCGAGCCGACCGTCGCGGCCAGGGCTGCCAGGCCCAGAATGACGGCGCACCGCACCAGGCCCGCCAGGCGGCCCCAAGGGTTGGGCACGGCCAGGGCCTCGCGCCGCAGGTCCACCCAGCCTGCCTGCTGGCCGGAAAGCAGTTGCCCAGCCGCCCGCGCGGCGAGCTCAATTGGCGGCTGATCGCCCAGGCTCGTGATCTCCAGGCCGGCGTCGGCCCGCACCGCTGATTCGGCCTCGCTCGCAAGCTGGCCGATGAGCATGGCCTTGGGCTGGCGGACCTCGCCTGGGCTGGCCAAAAGTTCGGCATGGAGGCAGTCCACGAGGTCGGCCGGGTCCGCCGAGGTCTCCAGCCAGGCCGACGGGCAGCGGCCCGCCATGCGGAATATGTCCACGCGGCCCTCGTCGGCGACCAGTGCGTAGTCGGCCTGGGCATCCTGGCCGATAAGGGCCTGCCACAGCGTCAGCAGGGCTGTCGGGCAGATGGAAGTCACCTCGACGCCAAGTTCCATCAGCCGGTCCACGATGGCCTTGGCCCCGGCGGTCTCGATGGCCACACCGAGCGCCGCGCCGGCAACCGCGGGCAAAAAGTCGGCCGTGAGGCGCTCGGCCTCCAGCGGCAACTGCTCTTCCAGCCGATATGTCAGGGCAGCCAGCCGATCCTTGCGGGGCAGGCCCCCGGTGTCCACCTGTGCGGAGAATACCATCTCACTCGGCAAGCCCAGGCAAACGGACTCGCCCAGGGCGTTCCACTCCTTCAGCACCTCGACGGCCTGGCCGAGCGCCGAGAGGGTCCGCTCGCAGGCTGCTGACTGGTCGGCCTTCGGAGCCGCTATCGGGCGCCCCGGGCCTGACGCGGAGCCCTCGACGCGGCGGACCTCGACCTGCCCGCCGAGCACGCGTGCGATGCGGCATTGACCATGGTTGACCGCGATGAATATGCCCTGGCTCTTCATGGCTGGCCCTCCACGGCGGCCTTCAGCGTGATCTCCTTGTCATTGAAGCGGATCCGCACCTCGCCCTGGGTGATCGCCAGCACCTCGGCGCCCTCGACGACCTGGCCGACGGGCACGACCTTCTCATCCCCGCCGGGAACGCGGAACGTGGCGAAGGTGAAGCCAGGCTCGATGATCGTGCCCGTCAGCACGCCGGTGAACTTGGGCTCGGCCTTCGCGGCGGCTATTGCGGCCGTGGGTGTCGGGTCGTACAAGGGCTTGCGAAGCGGGCGGGTGTAGATCGACGCGTACGAAGCCAACGGCCCGGCCTCCGGGGTTTCGTGAAGGACAGAGGTCTTCCGGCCGGTGATTGACCCGCCTTCAGAGCTGCCCGTGTCCAGAGGTGCAAGGATGAACCATATGCACCCGGCCAGCACGGCCACCAAGGCCGCGTTAGCCAGAATCAAGAGGCGTCTTCTGTCTCGATGAGTCATTACCATTGGAACACCCATTGGCCCGAGTTGCTCTCTGCGCCCACGAACTGCTGAACATACAGGCGATACCACTTCCTCGTCGAGCCCTCGGCGATGATCCATACACTGTGGCAGGCGGAAGTGTCTGTCAGGAGGTCCGAAGCCTTGAGCGACTTGCCGGACTGGAGGTTCAGATACTTCATCAACTCGCCCAGCGTGCCGTCGGGCTGTTTCTGGCGGAAGGTCAGGATCTTGCCCACGTCGGTGTCATCCAACGCACCAAGCAGCACCTCACGAAGCACGGCCGGGTCTGCCCGGCGGAAGTTGACCTGGCCGCTGCCCCAGCAGGTAACCCGCTCGATCGCGGCCGGGCGGAATGCCTGCCTCGCAAAAAGTTGCGAAGGATGCACCAGATCGAACAACTGCTCGTAGCTTCCGTAGAGCATCGGAATGTCGGAGTCGAGCTTGCCGGGCGCGCTCGGCTCGGCGGCTTGCTCCTGGGGGCGGGGCACGACGTGAAGGGCGCCCGAGAGGCCCGATTGAAGGGCGCTCAGCACGGAGGCGACTGTGGTGTTGCCGCGAGATTTGGCGATGAGGTTGACGTTGGCCTTGGCCTGCTCGTCGGAGACGACCGCGTGGAATGTCATGCCGCCAAGGACGATCCGCCGACCTGACCAGACAACGGGGCGATCGAGCCTGACCGAATCCCGCGTGAGAATGTCCTCGGCCGCGGCAAGGCAAGTCGCCTGGAGGCTCAGCGTACCCCAGCGGACCTGCAGCGCCCTCTGTGCGGCCGAGGCGTCCAGGGCCCGCCCGCAGCAGCGCCGCGAGGTCGTAGCCAGGATGGTACCCGCGATCGCCAGGATCGCCAGGGCCATCAGCAGCACGAAGCCGGGATTGTTGGTCCTTCGTCTCATTGTCTCGTTCAGATCTTGCCGCGGAGCCATGGAGGCCTCAGAGTGTTCACATTACTGTTGTCGCATTTGCACGCCATTGGGCCTCACCGTTTTCGAACCACGAATGTCTGCGGATTACCGCCCGCAGGCTTGATCGTCACCACCGCCTGGTAAGAGATATCCTTCCAAAGCGGCCCGATCGGCCCTTGGACGCCCTTGGCCGAAGTGTCCTGTATGCTGATGGACTCGATGTCCGGGCACACCAGTTCCGCCAGCGGCTGGTCGATGCCCGTCTGCTGCCCGCGGACCAGCCAGCACCGGCCGTCAATACGCCGGACCTCGTAGCGGACCTCGCTCTTTAGATGCTCGAGCTCCATGTCCCTGGCCGCCAGGGACGTCTGCGTGCGGAGGGCCAGCCACTGGCCCTTGGCGTCCGCGCTGTACTCGCTGGCGTGCAGCAGGTCCGCCGTCAGTATCACATCCAGCCCGGCCAGGCGGGATGTGGCGGGCTCGGCCGCCTCGATGCTCCTCTCTGACCGCGCGAGATTGCCGACCGCCACCATGGCGCCGGTCATCAGCATGCCCGTTATCGCGATGGCGGCCACGAGCTCAATCAACGTAAGCCCGGCTCGCCTTGCCTTGTCGGGTAGCGGGGTTCTCTTGGCTCTTCTGACTTTTCTGACTGTTGGGGTCATCTTCCTTGTTCCGAACGGTCGGCAGGACCAGCTCCACCCTCATCGCGGGCTGGTTGCCGTCAGTAAGTCTGCCATTGGTCGCCTGAAAAAACTCCACGACGACAACTTCACCATTCAACTCATTGGCGTCGGCACTGGGCACAACGCTCGCCCGCCACTGCCAGTCCCGGCTGCCGGACACCCGGCCTGAGCCCTTTCGCGGGAAGTCCTCGGGCTTCTTCCAAAGTTCATCGAGCATCGCATCGGCTATCCCGCATGCCTCTATCCGCCTGGCCGCGCGGGCGTCCTGGACACGAAGCCGGCTCGTCGCCACCAGCACCGCCGCCAGCATTGCACCCAGGATGGCGATGCCCGCGACCGCCTCGACCAGTGTCAGGCCGCCGGCGGATGTGCGGATGCCATGGGAGCCGCGCCGGCCGGACTCAGGGCACCGCCACGCGCAGGGCCTTGGGCGCCGCGGTCGAGGCCAGGATGTTGCGAGTTTCGTCGTCACTGTTGGGATCCACAAACCTTCCGCTAAGCCCGGCCGCAAGAAGCCACTTCCGCTGACCGGCCGGACCTTCCAAAAGCAGGGCGTAGCTCGGCGTGAGGCCGAGCCTGCTGCACGTTATCGACACGCTGCCCGACGCGACCGCCTGGCCTTTGATCCAAAGCCGGGCTATGCGGCAGTCATCCGGCAGCACCAGCGGCGGGCAGGGCTCATCACTTCCGCGAGGGTCCGTCCTCTTGATGGTCCCGGCCGACATGTCCACCACCAGCCGAAGCGGGCGGTCGTGCTGGCGGGCGTGCAACCGCGCCAACCGGTCGAACTGCTCGATCCGCCCGACCACGTCGCCCATGCGGGCGCGGCGGACCGTGCCGGCCATGCGCAAAGCCACCGACCCGGCGATGATCGCCATGACCAGGATCACCACCGTGATCTCGATCAGGCTGAATGCCTGACGATGCATGCCGACCCCTTGGCGGCCTATTGAAAAAGCCTTGCGATGCACGGCGGCACGTCGGCGGTTATTGGTAAAAGCCTTGCGGCGCATGTCATTCCCTCTTAGCCGTCTTGCTCGACAGGTCGGCGTCTATGCCTTCGCCACCCTCTCGCCCGTCGGCGCCGTAACAGATCACCTCGAACGGGGCGTCCGTGCCGGGGCAGTTGTACTGGTAGGGCTTGTCCCACGGGTCCATTGGCTCGGCCGTAAGGGGAGGCTCGACGAGCTTCTCCGACGGCTTGGCCAGGATCGCCAGACCCTCCTCGTTGGTCGGATAGCGGTCGTAGACGCCGTAGAACGTGCCGAGGGCCTGGACGATCGTCGCGATGTCCTGCTTGACCCGCGCCTGCTTGGCGCTGATGAGGTAGCTGCGGACGTTGATCGTCACCATCGCCGCCATCACGCCGATGATCACGACGACGATCATGATCTCCACCAGCGAGAACCCTCGCCGGATCTCGCATCCAGCCGGCCGGCGGCCGAGAACGCGTGACTGTTTATGGAATCCATTACAAGACATTGCTTGCCTCCAAAATGGGTAGAAGGGTCGCCATGGCGATGAAGCCGATCACCACGGCCAGCAGAACGATAAGAAGCGGTTCGAGCAGCGAGGTCAGGCGGCGGGTTGCGATGTCCACCTCCTGGTCGTAGGCGCCGGCGAGTTGTTCGAGCATGTCCTCGAGCTCGCCGGACTGCTGGCCCACCGCGAGCATCTGCACGACCATCGGGGCGAAGACGCCGGAGGCCTCCAGCGGCCCGGCCACGTCGCTGCCGGCCGAGACCGCCGTGGCGTAATCGTCCAACGCCCGCTGGAACGTCCGGTTGCGGATCGTATGGCGCGTGATCCGTACCGCCTCGACGAACTGCAAGCCGCTGCGCAGAAGCGCCGCCAGCACGATGGCGATCCGCGAGGTGTTCTCCTTACGCAGAAGGTCGCCCAGGACCGGTACGCGGAGTTTGAGCCGGTCGGCGATACCCCGGCCCCGGTCGGTCCGCAGGACCGCCTGGACGCCGAGCGTCACAAGGGCGATGCCGGCAAGGATCGCCCACCACCCGTTGACCAGCAGGTCGCTGCAAGCCTTGACCGCGCGGGTGATGGCCGGCAATTCCCGCCCGGCCTGGGTAAGCGTGGTAAGCAGCATCGGCACGACGTACGTCATCAGGAAGATCGAGACCGCCAGGCCGATCGTGCATACCACGGCCGGGTATATCATGGCGGTCACCACCCGGTTGCGGATGCGGTTGGCCTTGTCCTTGAAGTCCGCCAGGCGATGCAGGGACTTTTCCAGGCTGCCCGTGTTCTCGCCCACGCGGACGATGCTCGTGCAGAGCTCCTCGAAGTAGAACGGATGGCGGGCCATCGCGTCAGCAAGGGAGACGCCCTCGGCCACGTGGTCGCTGATCTGCTGGATCACCGTCTTGAAGTGCCTGGAATGCTGGCGCGTGAGCGTCTGCAGGGCCGGCAGAAGGGGTATTCCCGCGGTCAGCAGGGTCGCCAGCTCGCGAACGAAGCTCGTCACCTCCGTCTGTGCGTGCCTGCCCCGGCGGCGTGCCCGGAAGGAGGACTTGACCTCCTGGGCCACCGGCTGGACGCGAGTGACGGTCAGGCCGCGGTCGCGCAGAGAGTCCCTGGCCTGCCGCGGGGAGTCCGCGACGACCGTGCCGGACACCGACGCGGCGTCCAGGTCTATCGCCTTGTACTCAAAGACTGCCATCTAAGCTCCTGACTGGATCTTCAGTTATAAGTCTTCAGTCGTCGGCCACACATGCCAACAAACATGCCCATTGGGTGCTCCGCAGCCATCAGGACTTCCGGGCATTGTCCTTCTTCTGGACGCCGTTGGGATCGGCCGGCTGGGACTGGCTCTGTGGGTGTGTGGGGGTTGAGCCCCCCGTGGCTCCAGCCGATGACCTCAACGATCTCGTAACGTCCGATATCCTCTGACGGTATTGGCTGTATTCATCCCATGACATATATCCATGCGGTGTCACAGACCGCCCTCCGCCTCTGACCTGGGCATAGTAGAAGGACATTGGCGCACCCAGATTGGAAATCGCATTCTGAAACCCCTTTTCACGGAGGGAAGCGAAGAACGCCGTCTTCTCCTCCGGCCAGAGACAGCTAACGTAATAATCAAGATCCCGGAAGGGGGAAACAACCACCGCGCCGTTCGTGATGGTCGGCGTCGGCTCCGATTGGCATCCGGGCAGGACGCACAGGAAGGCCAATGTAAGTAACGTATATATAAGTGTTGTCCTTCGCACGCTCATTTGATCTCCTCCTCGGTTGTTGGCGCAAAATCGTATTCATCCAAAGTAATGCGAGACCTATCCGCCCAGATAAGCGAATTCTGAACGGTCACGCCGTCCGTGAGCAGTCTCGCTCTCAACTTGTAATCCCAATACCCAACCCATTGGGTAAGACCCCCAATCCTCTCGAACTTCTTATCGTATATGGCTGTTCGGAAAGATACAGTGTCGTGGAACAAGAACCTCTGTGGTGGGCCGCCGTTGAGAGCCTGCATTGGATCTGTCAAAAAGTCGATGCCTGGCTCATCGTTCCATTCAGCCCAATTATCACCGTAGGTGACCCTGTCCCATTCTGGGGGGCCGTCCACATCCCATAGGGGCCCCTCATGTCTTATGCCGCTTGGCGTGGACGTATCATTTGTTAGTACCATAGCCCAGCCGTTACGCTTTAGCTGACTCATAACGCAGTCCTTGGGATTGGAATCTTCCGTAACGTATGCTCGGATATCAACTCGTAGCTGAATGCGCCATTCGATAGCGGGATTCCCGTTGTTGTTGGGAACTACAAGTGGTTTACCATCCGGCTTGTTACGTCTGATGAGTTGGGCCGAGTCCCTATGCTTGAAAACAACTTTGGTAACGCAACATTTCGTTCCCATTGGGTCTGAGAACTGACAGGGCGAACTCCGCGCGTATTGGTACAGATTCATCCCGTCTGCGTATTGATCGCGCGGGATGAAGCCGCCTCCGACAGCCGGCCCTGCGCCGCCCGCACGCGTCGCTGTACCAGCCCCTGGGTCGCGCTGCATGAAGGTACCTGCACTCGGATTATACATGGCCGAGGCGTCTGTGGCAAGAATGTACACGGTTACAATGCCAACCAGTGCGGCGATCAGGTGTGTCGTTTTCATGTTCGTGCCCCTTTCGGTTATGATTGTTGGTTTCTTGTGGTTCATTGTCAGTTACCTCGCCGGTTGCCCGGGCGGGCGTGCGCGGCTGATGCGGGCTCGCGGCGCCAGGCGACGGGAGATTGGAGTGCCTGTTGCGTAAATCCCGAGTGATGTCCGTGTGGATCTGTCATCTGACTCCATTGGAAACTTGAAGACACCATTCAACCACTCTCGGATGTTCTCTTGTGGCGGCAGCCTTGTCTTCCAGTGTGAGACTCTCAAGCGTCAGCATCACGGAGTCGCAGGCCAGTTTGATTGCTTCCTTATCTCTTCCCGCACGGTAGTGTTCTGCCAAGTCGTTCCACATGGCGTCCTGGCCCAAAAGGAAAGCAAGTTTGTCTTGCCGTCTCTGTAGGGTGCGAGCATCCGGTTTCGCCCGTCCATACTTGTCGTTGCCCAAAGGAACCATCGGGAACTCTGTCAGGCTATTGCCTTCGTATGTCGAGCGCTTGGCGACTGGCGACGCGCGCATCTCCGAATACGTCGCATAGAACTGCGATCCCAAATACTCATAAAGGCCCGGCACATAGCCACGTGCAAAGATCACATTGCCTCGCCTTTCCTGCTGTACGAGGAAGAAGAGTGAGCCGTGTCCAGGGCTATATTCTGCCAGCCATAGTCGCGCATGTTCTCCTCTCATCAGTTGCACCTTCACAACGTGCCAGTCCTGGAATGCGCTTTCGTCAGGGTCCGACCATCGATGCCACGCCGTCTTGGCTACCAGCGATATGCCAACACAATCGCCCAGTGGTTCTCGCGTGTCGGCATCCACAATTCGCAGACTGTGGTCCTCGCCTGGCTGCATTGCTCCATTGCACCCCCCGGCCAGGAGTATTACAGATAACATCGTGGCGCTGACGGCACATCCGCGCATCAGTCCTTGCCCTTTCCTTGGCATGTGCAGGGGCAATTGGCCTTGAAATCCTCGATTACCCCCTTCGTGGCCGCCTCCATTGCCTGATACTTGACGGCGTTGATGGCCGGATCATCGCAACGAGTATCAAAGACGCCTTCGCTGACGGCAGTTATGATCTCGCCTGTTTCCGGATCGCGGGATTGCAAGAGAACCCCCTTGGGGTGGCCACCAAGGTCGGGAACGCCCCCTCCGTGGCTGTAGGAATCTTGCAGCATGTGCAGGAACCGTCCGAACTCCTGTACATCGCATCGCTTGGGGCTATTCTTTCTGTGGATCACCTCCGCGTAGAGTCTTGCCACTTCATCGTTCGCGAGTCCGTACTCCACCTTGTTCTGGGGCACGAACGGAATAACCGGCCCCGCCCCAGGCATGTGATAGTTGTAATCTGCCTGGTGTCCAGGGAACAGGGTGGCCAGGCCCAGCGAGAGCAAGCTGAAGATGACGTTGGGCGGCGCCTCATGCCAAGCATTGTCCATCTCTTGATTGGCGTTTGCCACCTGCTCAGCTATCTGTGGGCACTCGTTGGCCACCAACTGCCGCGTGAGGGTGGTGTGGGTGTCTTCCCCCCAAAGCCCCATTGGGTCGACATACCTGACCGGGTTGCTCCGCACGGACTGGTACAGATTCGTCCCATCCGCGTACTGCCCGGTTGGATCACGCGGGATGAATCCACCTTGCGCAGCCGGGCCGCCTGCGCCGATTCGCGCAGCACTTCCGGCTCCCGGGTCGCGGCTCATGAACCGGCCCATACCGGGGTGGTAGTATGCCGAGGCGTCGGCGGCAAGAATGCACACGGCGACAAAGCCAACAAACGCGGGGATCAAATGTGTCCGTTTCATGTTCGTGCCCCTTTCGGCTATGATTGTCGGTTCCTTGTGGTTCATTGTCAATTAGTTCGCCGGCTGGCCATGCGTACGCGGCTGATAAGGTTGATACGGGTGTGAGCTTGTCAGTGTCATTGTTGGAGACCTTGTTATGGGCTGGTATTCTAATTGTGTCGGGCTTTTCCACTCTACGCCAAGCGGGAGGCAAGACGCAAGACGCTCTTGGTTGGCCGATCCCGCTGTTTCTCGCAACTCACTCCGCCGCCGGTTCCAGCACGATGTCGCCGATCTGGATGTGGCGCATACCTTGTGCCACCTTCATCTGAGAGTCCTGATCCAAACGTATCTTCTTCTTCCTCCACACCCCTTCTTTCTCTACGTAAACACACATCGCGCCAAGGGGCGGGCCAACGCTGGGTGGGGAGCCTATAGGTATTATCCCCATAAACATATATGTCGTAAAGCTACCGGCAGGAAATGGAACTGCAAACCGACCATCGGCATCAGTGTGTTGCCACCCCGGCCAGAAAGCGGGCTCCTTAGCGGGATCGAATCTATCCTCTGGGTCCTGAAGCACAGTAAGGCGGAGCCCTACTAAGGGTTGGCCGTCACTACTATCCAGGATCCGGCCTGCTGCAATATACGTGAAACTGCCGTGTGCGCCCAGGCACCCACTTGTGATGCACGCCGCAACAAGCAACAGAAGCCTTACTACTGCTAATACGCCGGCGGAAGTGTTCAGGATGTTACGTTCCATATGGGCTCGCTTTCTTGTCACAGTCATACCCAGGAACACAGAATCCGTACCCTACCCAGTAATGGTACGTCGTAGCCATGCTCTCCCAACTTGTCCAGCCTCTCGGATAGTCTTTACTTGAGTCGACCCTGCCACAATCAATCGTACCACAGGCGTGACTGGCTTCATGCGCAATGTTTGTGATCCGGTGACCGGTGGAGTTGGCGAAGTGGCTGTGGCAGAAATGAATCCGAGTGCCAAATACCCACTTGATCCATGCTTCAGACTTCCTCGCCTCGCACATGAACGATGCGCCCTTGGGCTCGCATTTGGCCCCAAGTGATTGCAGTGTGTCCGACATGCATTGCATCACTTCCCGGGCTCTACGGAGCTTCATCGCGGTGAACGGCGGATACTGTCCCAGATCTGCATCAAGGGCTTTGTCGATTTCACCTAGCAAGAACGGCAGAGATCGTTGCAAGTCGCCAACGTCAGCGTCGATCATTTTCTCCTGATCACTGCTACAGCATTCGTAAGGCTTCTTGAGAAGGCCAGTGGGGTCCCTAAACTTCCCGGGGTTGCTACCCACATGCTGATATAGATTCATTCCATCGCCGTATTGTTTGCCAACAGCATCTCGGGGGATGAATCCGCCGACCGCCACGGGTTCTCTGCCGGCACCGATGCGCATTGCGCCTCCGGCACCAGGATCACGGGACATGAACCGACCCATACCGGGGTGGTAGTATGCCGAGGCGTCGGCGGCAAGAATGCAGACCGCGACAAGGCCAACAAACGCGGGAATCAAATGTGTCCGTTTCATGTTCGTGCCCCTTTCGGTTATGATTGTCGGTTTCTTGTGGTTCATTGTCAATTAGTTCGCCGGCTGGCCATGCGTACGCGGCTGATGAGGTTGATGCGGGCTCGTGGCGCCCGGCTGTGGTACTCCGGGTTGCGGCGGCGTTAGCCCGCATGGCGGCGGCGGTTGCGGCTGCCACTGCCCGATGAGTGTTGGCGGAACACCTGATGGAATCCCATTTGGAAGTCCAGCACCCATAGCACCTTCCGGATGCGAGCGCAGCCACTCGCCACGCGCGGCGGCTTGTTGGTTCGCCACTATAGACTCGGGGTCAAGAACTTTGCGTTGCCTCCGCTGGGCAACCAGATTGGCCAGGACGGGAATGTGCGGCCGGTAGCCGCTGGCAATCGCGGCGTCGGTGAACCACGCTCGGTAACCTGAGCGGCTCGGGTCGTAGCCGCAGGCGTTCTCGTAGCAACTCGCGGCGAAGGCCGGCTGCCCGTTGTCCGAGCCGCAGTGGCCGCGAGCGGCCAGGAACTCGGCGAATTCCTCCGCCGGTGTGAGCGAGACAAGATATCGGTTCGCCTTGACTTCCTTGTCGGCCAGCTTGAACGGCCAGGTCTTGTAGTAGTCATCGGCAAAAGAGTTGAAACCATTGGTGCCCTCGATGTTGAATCGCTCGCGCCAAATGGGGTTGAAATGCTCCTTGCCGTCCCACCGGACGAAGACGTGCCCTTTGGTTGTCACGAGTTTGAGCGGGTAGCCCAGCCGGCGCCCGATGGCCACGTACATCACCGGCATCGACGCGCAGGTTCCGCCCGGTGTGTCGTGGAGAGACTTTCCCGGCGGCGGGATCATGCCGTGAATGAAGGCGACGCGGGAATCCTTGAAGGAGAAGTTGTATCTGGCGGCCAGGTCGTACTTGACGCCAAGATATTCACAAAGGGCTTGCACGAGCATCTCGGCCCGGAGGTAGGCTTCGCTGTGGCGATAGTGATCGGCGTAGCGGGGATCGGTTACCCGGTAGAGATGGCGGTCCGTCTCGAACTTCACCCGCCTGGCCCAATCGTCGAGAGTAGCCAGGGCTTGGTCGATGTCGAGCTTCTCCGCACCCGGCAAGCCGGTGGCACAGAGCAGGTTCGTCTCAGCAATATCAACGCCCGCGAGTTGATCTGGGGGCATCTTGAGCAGTTCGTCGAGATTCCTGGCCTTGCGGACGGTCTTGGACGGAGGCGGCGCTGAGACGACGGCAACAACGGGGGGCCGGGCGGGCTTCTCGGGAAGCAAGGTCAAACAGCCCAGAACGACCAGGGCCGCCAGCAGGGCTATGTTCACCGAAACGCGAATGATTCTCCCGGCCCGCGTCGACCTGGCGGAGCCTGGCGCCCCTCCGGCGTTGGCCCCCGATCTGTCGGTTATCTCCATGCTCATCGAAGCACCTCGGCAATCACTGAACGAGTTGGCCCTGCCACGACGCGTGGAACATCGCCAACGACTCGGTATTCCCGCATGGGAACCTGTCCCGCTTGTCCTGTTTGCCCTGCTTGTCTAAAACTCATCGCGTCCCGTCACTCTCGACACCTCATCCATCGTGGTCAGGCCCTCCATGGCCTTGGCCCTGCCCGCGGCGCGGAGGGTGGTCATGCCCCCGGCGACGGCCTGGGCCTTGATGCTCGATGCCTTCTCGCGGTGGAGGATCATCTCG
>CAZSBS010000110.1:0-14973 GCA_964605095.1 uncultured Planctomycetaceae bacterium
CTCCCGTCAAGGGAGAGGGGTCACGCAGAGCACAGACACTCGATCAAGTTCCTGGCGCCTGAAGTCTGAAGCCTTTTGCTACTACATGTTGCCGTCTTCCCGTATAATTGTCTCATCATCAACAGGATAACAGGCAGGCAAATGAATATCATCGAGCCGCACATTCACATGTACTCGCGGACGACCGACGACTACCAGGCGATGTACGCCGCGGGTATTCGCGTGGCCGTCGAGCCGTCGTTCTGGCTGGGCAGCGACCGCCACTATGCCGGGACGTTCTTCGACTACTTCCGGCTGATCCTGGAGTTCGAGACCGTCCGGGCAAGGCGGTTCGGAATCGACCACTACTGCGCAGTCTCCTACAACCCCAAGGAGGCGGAAAACCGCAAGCTGGTCGATGAAGTCCTGGCCGGGATGGGCGAGTACCTCGACCACGAACGATGCATCGCGGTGGGCGAGATCGGCTTCAATAACATAACCGACAACGAGGAATACGCCTTCCGTCGCCAGCTCGAAATCGCGATGAGCAAGGACATGCAGGTGATCGTCCACCTGCCGCACCTTAACAAGCCCGAGGGCATCCGCCGCAGCCTGAAGGTGATCCGCGAGGTGGGCTTCCCCGAGAACCGCATCTACCTCGACCACAACACCGAGGACACGATGGCCCAGGCCCGCCAGTGCGACTGCTACCTCGGCCTGACCGTCTATCCGTACTCCAAGCTCACGCCGCGGCGCGTCAGCGCCATCGTCCGTCAGTACGGCGCGGAGAAGCTCATCGTTTCCGGCTCGGCCGACTGGGGCGTGTCGGACCCGCTGGCGCTGGTGAAGGTGATAGATTTCCTCAAGGGCGACGGCCACGATGAGGCGACGATCCAGAAGCTCGTCCGCGCCACGGCCGACGAGTTCTACCGGCACAGCCCGCGGTGGAAGCCCGACTTTGACCTGACGCCCGTGGATGTCAGCACGTTCCAGCGCTAAAGGCCAAGGCCATGATCGAACCCCGGCAGGCAGAAGAGCCCCCTGAGCCGTCGGCTCTCGAAGAGCCTTTGCCGGCGGCTACCGTCAAAGGGCTGCGGGCATCCGGGCTATGGGCCTGGCTGCAACTGTTTCGCGTGCCCAACCTGCTTACCGTGCCAGGCGACGCGATAGCCGGTTTTCTGCTGGCCCAGTCGGCCGGGCTTTCGGCCAGCAAGCCCCATTTGCGGATGGCACTGGCGGCCGCGGTGAGCCTGCTGATCTACGCGGCCGGGCTGCTGTGGAACGACTGGTTCGACCTGCCCGAGGACCTTCGCGAGCGACCCAACCGCCCCCTGCCGAGCGGGCGAGTGCGCACGGGTCAGGTCGCGCTGGTCGCCAACGTGCTGGTCGCAGCGGCGATCGCCGTCGCAGCCGTCGCGGGCACGACCACGCTATGGACGGCCGCCGTGCTGGGAGCGGTGGTGCTGGCGTACGACATGGCCCTGAAGCGCGTGCCTCTGATCGGCCCGCTGGCAATGGGGAGCTGCCGCGGCCTGAGCGTGCTGGTCGGCGCGGCGGCATTCGGGGCCGACGGACTGACGCGGGCACCGGTAATTGCCGCCGCCGCGGGAATCACCCTGTACGTGGCGGCCGTGACCTGGCTGGCACGCGGCGAGACGCGGCAACGGGATGTGAGAATTCAGCGCTACGCGATCGCCGCGGCGTTCGTCGCGTGGCTGGCGGCGGTGGCGGCGACGCTGCTGGTTGCCGGGGCGGTCGAGTGGCAGTGGCACGCGGCAATGTTGCTGCTGGCGACCCTTGCGGGCCTGTGGCTGATCGGCTGCCTCGCAGCCCTCGGCCGGCAGCCCCGGCCGCAAACCGTGCAGCGGACCGTCGGCGGGCTCATTCGCGGGATAATCCTCGTTCAGGCTGCGCTGGTGCTCGTGGCGGGGTGGACAGGACTGACAATCGCTATTGCCCTGATGGCGTGTTTCCTGCTCAACCGCGTGCTGGGGAAGATCTTTTACGCGAGTTGAGCACGCACGGGGGCAACCGGGACACCCAGGGATTGCTATCCCTGGGCTTCAGAAGAAACTCAATCACCCGCGCGATTGCTACCCATTGAGGGCAAGTCCCTGGGCTTCCGCACCGCGGAGCAGATTACCGTTCTTGCTTCCTACTTCCCCTGCTTCTTGCTGTTTCTTACTTCCTACTTCCTACTTCTTACTTCCTACTTCTTACTTCCTAGAAGTCGTCCTCATCGGACTCCATCGTGCCCTTCCACATCTCGAGGTTTTCGAGATACACGCCGGTTCCGCGGGCGACGCAGGTGAGGGGGTCGTCGGCGACGCGGACGTCCAATCCGGTGGCGTTGGCCAGGACGGTGTCGCATCCGCGGAGCAGCGCCCCGCCGCCGGCGAGAATTATGCCGTTGTCGACAAGGTCGGCGGAGAGTTCCGGCTCGGCTCGTTCGAGGGTGCGGGTGACGCAGTCGATGATAGCGCCAATGGGTTCCTTGAGGGCCTCGCGGACTTCCTCGGACGAAATGACGGTCTTCCGCGGCAGGCCGGAGATCATGTCCCGCCCGCGGACTTCCATGGTCATTTCCTGTTCGAGCGGCGAGGCCGAGCCTATCCCGATCTTGATCCGCTCGGATGTCTGCTCGCCGATCATGAGGTTGTAGGTCCGCTTCATGTGGTTGACGATAGCCTCGTCCATGTCGTCGCCGGCAACGCGGATGGACTCGCAGACGGAGATGTCCGCCAGTGACATGATGGCGACCTCGGTGGTCCCGCCGCCGATGTCGACGATCATGGACGCGGTGGCCTCCGTGATGGGCAGCCCGGCGCCGATGCCGGCGGCCATGGGCTCATCAACCAGGTAGACTCGTCGCGCCCCGGCCCGTTCGGCGGAGTTGAGAACCGCCCGTTTCTCGACGGCGGTTATGCCCGACGGGATCGCGATGACCACGCGGGGCTTGACGAGCGAGCGGCGCCGGTGAACCTTGCGGATGAAGTAGCCGAGCATGGCCTCGGTTATGTCGAAGTCGGCGATGACGCCGTCCTTCATCGGCCTGATTGCGCTGATGGAGCCGGGCGTCTTGCCGAGCATCTCCTTGGCGACCAGCCCGACGGCGTTGCCGTTCTGGAGCACGCGGTTGGTGCCGCGCTTTACAGCCACGACGGACGGCTCGTTGAGGACGATCCCCTGCCCGCGGACACAGACGAGAGTGTTGCAAGTGCCCAGATCGATCCCCATGTCTACGGAGAACAGTCCCAGTATGGGGTCGAAGATCATGGACGCAATCCCTTCGCTGCCTTGACGCACCAGTGCGTCTTCCCTGACGAACCACACTCCGGCCGGGGCGTCTCGCCGCTACCTGGGCAGCCTGGGCAGAGGCTCGAAGAACTGTCCGACGGTCATTCCATACCCGCCGGCATCGACCGTCGCGGTGAGTTTCCAACTGCAAAACGCGATTGCCGTCGCCAATGCGATGATGGCGACTAGAAGTATAATCGCATAGACGTCCGGTTGGGCTTTTACCTGGATGACCGGACCCTGTGAAGGTGTAGATGCCATCAACCGGTCTCCCTATTTCAGCAGGTCGTTAGTGACCTTGTCGCCAATAGCCGGATCCAACTGCTTGTCCACGATGGTGCCCGCGGCCTGGGCCTCGTCGGCCTCGTCAATGCGGAGGTATCCGACAAAGCTGGCGTTGCGGTAGATATACAGCTTCTGCCCTCGGGCGACGCCCTGAGCGACGCCGACGTTGATGCTGGCATGGTCGCCGCGCACGGCGGTGATCGTGGCAGTCACCTGGCCCTGGGGCACGGCGGCAATGGCGCCGGCGGCTCCGGCGGCCGCGCCGCCGACAGCCTGCTTCTCAAGCTCGGCGATCCGCTCGTCGCGGTCCTGAAGCTGCCGCTCCAGGGCGCGGACGACGCGCTCGGCGCGCTCCCGCTTGCCAACCTCCTGGGTAAGCTCGGTAATGTTGCGCCCGATCTGCTCCTGAAGCGAAGCGGTCTTGACTCGCCCGTCGTCGAGCTGCTTGGCCAGAAGCTCGTTGCGCTTGCCCGCCGCGTCGACGTCCAACTGAAGCTTGGCAAGGCTCGTGCTGAGGGCCTGGTTCTGCTCGGTGAGCTGCCTCACCAGGATGCCCTCCGGGTTGGGCACCTTATCCTGCTCCAGTTTCGCGATCTGGGTCAGCAGCGTGCCCTTATCGCTCTTGAGAGCATTGATCTCTTCGGCCTGGCGATTTGTAAGGAGCTTCTGCGTGCGCACGGCCTGCTCGTTGAGTTGCGCCCGCATCATCTCCCGCTCGTAGTTCATACGCCAGTTTTGCGGCACAGTGGCCATGTTGATAAAAACGACGCTGGCTACGAGCACCAGGATCAACAAGACGACGGCGCATATCTTTGTCAGGATGTTCAAGCGAAGTCTCCTTCGGATAGAATCACGTCCATGTGAACTTTACGTACCGTATTTCCTACACTTAACGCTCATCACTACGCTTACGTGGGACAACCGCTGCTCCACTTACGCAGGCGATTGTATTTTTCGTGGTGCTCAAGTCAAGCAAATATTGCGAGCTTGTTGCAAGCACTTCAGTCTTTTCCTCCGGCGGAGCGAAGTTGGGGCCTGGTTGTGGGCCCTTCGGGCACCGGGCTGACCTCGGGCGCTACGGGCGCCAAGCGGACCTCGGGTACATCGCCGCCGGCCGGGACACTGGCCGGAACAGCCGGAGTAACCGGGCCAACTGGAACCTGCGGCGCGGCCGGCACAACGGCTGCCGGCGGGACCGCCGCCGGCGTGGTCAGGGGCTTATAGCCCTTGAGCAATCGCAGGATACTCGCCGCGGCCGCCACCCGGATTGGCCCTTCCTGGCCCTTCAGAACCGGGTGCAGGTCGTTGACGACCTTTTCGTCGCCGAACCACCCCACCGCGATGATCGCCAACAGCTTGAGAGAGTCGGCATCGCTGTCGGCGGCGCGGCGCGAAGCCTGTGCGGATTCCTTAAGCAGTTCGGCGGGCTCGCTCATGGCCCGCAGGCAATAGCTGAGCATGGCAGGGGCGCCAAAGCCCATCCTTGCCAGTTCGCCGGCCGACTTGACGCGAACGCGGGCCGGCTCGCGGGCCGCCGTGAGTTCCTTCAGCACGCGACTGGCTCGCTCGGAGCCCGTCCGGCCTATCGCCGTTATCGCCAGCAGCCGAAGGTCCAGAAAATAGCCCTTGGTGAATGCCTCGAGCACCTCGGCGCTTCGGCTGTCGCCGAGCATGGCCAGCGACTCGGTCAGTTGAATCTTGACGGCCTCCTCCCGCTCATTGCTCAGGACGCTGTTGAGCGGGCCGATGGCCGAAACTGCGCCCATCTTGCCCATCGCCATGGCCGCATCCATGCGCACCTCGGGCTGCTCGTCGAACAGCAGGGCGGCGAGTTCGCCGGTCTTGTCGTCATCGCCAAGCTCGTGAAGGGCGTAGATCAGCGCGCAAAAGACGCGCTTGTCGGGCTCCGCCAACTTCGGCTCGGCCTTGTTGTCCTGGACCATCCTGCGGAGCGTCGGCAGGGCCGGGGCACACTTGGCGTCGCCAATGGCCATGGCGGATGCGAATCGCACGACCGGCGCAGGGTCGATCAAGCCCTGCTGGAATACCTCGCCGGCCTCGGCGCCCAAAGTGGTCGCCAGGGCCTCGACGGCGTTTGCCCTGGTCACGGGATCCCTGTCCTGGGCCGACTGGAGAAGCGTCGTCCTGGCGTCGAGATACGCCCGCGACGGCGAGACAGTCAGCGCTACCGGCACGTTGAAACCCATCCAGGCCGGGCCGTCGCATCCGGCCAGCAGCAGCGCGCCCGCCACTGCGATCATCGCGGATAACCCGCAAATCTGTTGCTTAAGTTTCAATTGCCAAGTCCTTCCTTCCTTAGGCCGCACAAGGCGAACATGCCTGCCACCCACGCCGCCGCGGCCAGCGCCACGGCCAGGGCGAATGCGTCACCGACAAGACTGTACCAACTCGCCCTGTGATCGACAAGCACCTTGGGGCCATGTCCGGCGAGATATTCTATTGCGCCACTGTGGGCGCTGTCCAGAAGCAGTGTGCCGGAAATCATTGTATTTCGCCCGTTGTGGCGGACCTCAGCCACAATCCGCCCGTTGGAATCGATCGAAGCGCTGACTCCCGTATTGACCGCCCGGACGACCGGCACGCGGTTTTCCACCGCGCGGAAGCAGTAATGGCTGAGGTGCTGGGCCTGCTCCGTGCTGGCCCGCCGGGCATCGCCCCACCAGCAGACGAACCAGCCATCGTTGGACAAATTGGCCATGATGTCCGCTTTTTTTTGCCCATCCTGGTAAACCATCCGGCGGCATAGCGGGGAAATCGTGCCCTCGTAGCAGATCGGCGAGACCACGCGCCATTTGCCCGCGGGTCTGGACAGCTCGAACCGCGTGATCTCCGGACCCGGGTCCAGTTGCTCCATCACGTCCGGCACAAACCGCCGAAGCAGCTTGTGCAGGCCCAGCCAGGAATCCTTGAACGGCACGCACTCACTGAACGGGACAAGGTGACGCTTGGAGTAGATCGGGGCGTCGGGTTCGTTGGGGTCCAGCCAGAGCGCGGAGTTCCGCACCAGCCATTCGTCCTTCGCAAACAGCGGATGGCCGTTGCGGTGGATCGTCGTGCCGCCGGCCAGGATCGCACAGCCAAGCCGGCCCGACATGGCCAGGACCCTGCCGGCAAGTGCTCGCTTGGACGGCGCGAAACTGCCGTTGGGGTCCGCTGTGCCGTCGCGCAGCAGCCTGTGCAGGAATGAGCGAAGGAACGCCTCGTCGAACAACTTGGCGTCCCACGCCTCCAGCCCGCCGAATTTGGCGGCCAGGCCGCGAAGGTAATCGCCCTTGAGCGAGTTTGGGTCCAGGTCGATCATCTGGCGGTTGAGCCCGACCGGCAGCATGGTTTCCGGCCAGATCACGAGGTCCGGCCTGACGCTGGAATCCAGGAAGGTCCGCGTTGCTTCAAGATGGCTGTCGAGGATCTGTTCTTGCGTCGCGTTTCGCCCGGCCAGGCTTATGGGGTAGGCCCGTTGGACAATGCCGATGACGGGCCCTTCGACGCGTGTGTCCCTGGAAAGCTGCCACGCCCCGTAGCCCAGGGCCGCGGCAAGAGCGGCGCCAAAGGCGACCGAGCCGACAATGATCCGGCGGCGCTGGTTCGCCACAAGCACAATAGGCGCCTTGAGGCCCGCGGCGGCATCGGCCGGATGCACGCGCCGCGCGATGACGGCCAGGATAATGTCCACGACTAGCCCGTTGGCCATCGCCACGATGAACGACACGCCGTAGATGCCGGTGATGTCGGCTATTTGGATGAGGATCGTCTGGCGGTACTGGCTGTGGGCCAGGTCGAACCACGGGAAAGTCGGGCCCAGGTAAAGGCTTTGGGCGCTGGCGCGGATAAACTCCAGCGCCACCCACACAAGCGGCAGGACGATCCACATCGGCTGGTTTCGGCGCACGGCCGCGCGAAGTATTGCCGCCGCCACAAGCCAGTACAACGTCAGATAGGCAATGCCCGCAAAGTAGCCGACCATGGTGATCCACGTCAGCCAGTAAAGGATGGCCCCCCAGAAGACCAGCGAGCCCAGCCAGGCCGAGAAGAGCCCCCACCGCCTGCTCGGCGCCAGCACCAGGCCCAGAACCCACGGCACCAGCGCCACATACGCCAGCGGCCAGAGGTCCCACGGGGCGAATGCCATTTGCAAAAGCCCCGCCGACGCCAGGCAGAACAACAGAGCCGCCGCGCGACGGCGCAGCAGCCCCACGCCCCCGGGCGGCGCCGACTGGGCGGCATTGATCTTGCTCGACCTATTACTATCGCGCCGGGTCATGCGGGACTCTCCGGCCGGCGGCGGTGCCGGGAAAACTTCTTTGCCAAAGGCAATCGTGTCATAGGGCTTCTATTTACTGGCACGCCGCCGTCCAGGTCAAGGTTCGGCCCGCGCCGCCGGCAGCCCTGCTGACACCTGCTGATCTTGGCGCTTTGCAAGGGCCTGGGCAGACCGTACCATGTTACGCCATGAGCGAAGGACGAACGATCTCGGAGATTACCCGCCGATCGCTGCTGGCGGGGCTGATGATGGCGATGCTGGCTGGGTCGGTCGGCGTTGCGTGGTGGCTGTCGGAGTCGCGGCACTACGACCCTCAGACCGCCAGTGAGATCCTGGGCGGCATCCGCAAGCGCGGCCTGCCCGCGTTCTGGGGCGATGAACTCGTGGAGAGTTGGCACATGCTTCGCCGGGAGGATGGCAATCCGGTCGGCTGGTCCGTTTCCAGGCGCCTAAGGCACCAGATCGACGGGTACGCCGGCACGCGGATCAGGCGAGTCGGCAACCTGTTCTCGGAACAGGCATGGGCAATCGACAACGCGGCCCGCGCGGGCAAGTACGTGTCCCGCCAGTGGCAGTGGCAACCGGTCAGCGTGCCCGGCCAGAACACGGCCCGGCGCGTGGCGCTGCCAACCACCGAAATTACCCTTCATAAGGGCGAGGTGACCGTGGTCCGCGCCGATGCATTCCATGAAGTCACGGCTTCGACGCCGGCGCCGGAGGACTACATTCCGGAAGGGCTGACGGACCTGGTCATGTACGAAACCGCCATCCAGGGACGCAAGGCCATATTCCGCATCCTGGCCGACGACCAGGCCATCATTCGCGGCCGCGTTGCCTTCGCAGCCATCCGCGTCACGCCGGAGGGAGGGCGAGTGGTTCGCCGCGATTTCGACGATTCGCAAGAGGTAATGGTCTTCGAGGAAACGGGCGGGCTGCTGAAGGTAACGTATTTGCAATCCGGCGTACGGGAGGAGGCGAGTTCGGCCAAGGACGTCGTAAGGATATTCCCCGACGCCAAGCCATATCAGAAACCAGCCGCCCCGGCGACACACCCCGACCTGCCTTCGGATGAATCCGAGCCGCTGGGGCATCCGGACACGGCGCCGGACGCAAACGGCCAGGACGCAAACGGCCAGGACGGATTCTGATTGTGTCCTGGTGCGATTTTTCCAGGAACACGCAACAATCGCCTCGCCAGGCGCCGAGAATGTCGAAAACGATGTCCACGCCTCAAGCCATTCTGCTGCTGGGACCGACCGGCTCCGGCAAGACCCCGCTGGGCGAAATGCTCCAGGCCCGCGGCCTGGGAACCGGGCGGTGCATACACTTCGACTTCGGCGAGAGCCTGCGGCGCATCGCATCGGGGCAACTGGCCGTCGATGACATCACCGGCGACGACCGGGCGTTAATCGCCGAAATGCTCGACCGCGGGGCGCTGCTGGAAGATGAACACTTCCACGTCGCCGAGAAAATTCTTCGCGCTTTCCTGGCCGAGCGGTGGCATGAGCTTCCCGGCCAGGCCACGATCGTGCTGAACGGCCTGCCGCGCCACGTCGGCCAGGCCGACGGCATCGACCGCATCGTGGCGGTTCGCCTCGTGGTCGAGTTGTCATGCTCGGCCCGGACGGTTCGCCTGCGGCTGGCCGGCGACACCGGCGGCGACCGCGCGGGGCGCATCGACGACGACCCGGCCCGCGTGAGCAAGAAGCTTGAACTCTATACCCGCCGCACCGAAGGGCTGCTGGGCCACTACCGCTCACTCGGCGCGGCCGTGACAAGCTTAACCGTCGGACCGGATACCACTGCCGAGGACGCCTGGCGGGAAGTACTAGGCCGGCATAACATCTCCCGGCGTCACTACGAACTGTTCTGCTGACCACTTGCCCGGCGGCGGCGAGTTCTGTAGAGTTTTACACGGTAAGGATTTGCCCGGTGCGGAATGTTCAGGTCTCGGCGCGGGCCGCTTGTTTGCAGGAAGCCTGTGTGAGTTGATGAAAGCCAGCAGAACAGCCTTCATACATAGCCCTCAGATCGAACAGTACTCCTACCCCTCCGAGTGCCCCTTCAGCACGTCGCGAGCGGGCCTGGCGCGCAAGATGCTCGCGTCGATGGGCCTGCTCAGCGGACCCGGGCGCAGCGAGGTGGCCCCCGCGGGGGCCACGCGAGAGGAACTGCTCACCTTCCACACCGACGCATACCTGGACGTGCTGGAAAAGGCCCCACAGGGCTTTCTGGACATCGAGGGCCTGTTCATGGGCCTCGGCACGCCGGATACGCCCATATTCCGCGGCCTGTACGAATATGCCACACTGGCTGTCGGGGCGACGCTTACCGGCGCGAAGCTCCTGCTGGCCGGCGTTGCCGACATCGCCTTCAACCCGTCGGGTGGTTTCCACCACGCCCACGCCGCCTATGCATCGGGCTTCTGCTACATGAACGACGTCGCCATCGCCTGCGAGCACCTTGCGGCCGCGGGAAAGCGGGTGTTCTTCCTGGACATCGACGCCCACCACAGCGACGGCGTGCAGGACGCCTTCTACGACCGCAGGGACGTAATGACCCTATCGTTCCACGAAAGCGGCAAGACCCTCTTCCCCGGCACGGGTTTTGCCGATGAGGTCGGCATGGGTGAGGGTAAGGGTTACAGCGCCAACGTGCCCCTCCCGGCCGGAACTTACGACGATGCGTACCTGCGGGCGTTCAGGGCGATCGCCCCGCCGCTGATCGGGGCGTTCGACCCGGACGTTGTCGTTCTGGAAGCCGGCATGGACTGCCTGGCCGGCGACCCGCTTACGCACATGGCGCTGACGAACAACGCCTACGCCGAGGCGGTGCAACTGGTGCGCGACATGGGCAAGCCGCTGCTGGTCACCGGCGGCGGCGGATACCAGATTCAGAATTCCGCTCGTGGTTACGCGCTTGTATGGGTGGTGCTTTGCGGCGAGGACGCTCACTCGGCCGACATGGGCCTGGGCCTCGGCGGGGTGATGATGGAGACGTCCGACTGGATGGGCGGCCTGCGCGACCGCCAACTCGTGACCACCGCCGCCCAGCGGGCCGAGGTGGCCCCGGCCGTCGCCGAGACTATAGAGAATGTAAGGAAGAACGTGTTTGGTTACCATGGGCTGTAGCCGGAGTGTTGGAAAGGACCAACCGCACCAATGAGCCTTCAGGGATTTTTCGAAGCCAAGTCCGTGGCGGTTGTCGGCGCTTCTCGCAAGCACGGCAAAACCGGCCATGAGATACTCGTCAGCCTCGTCAGGGGCGGGTTCGAGGGTCCGATCTGGCCGGTAAACCCGAGCGCCGACGAGGTCGAGGGGCTAAGGTGCTATCCGGACATCAAGTCCATCGGCCACAAGCCGGACCTCGTGGTGATAGTCGTACCCACCGAGGCCGTCCTCGAGAGCGTCCGACAGTGCGGGCAGATTGGGGTCAAGAACATCATAGTGATCACCTCCGGCTTCAAGGAAGTCGGCCCGGCCGGGGCCAGGCTAGAGTTGGACATCCTCCAACTCATCCGCAGCCACAAGATGCGGATGCTCGGACCCAACTGCCTCGGACTGATGTGCCCCACCAACAAGCTCAACGCCTCTTTCGGCGGGCCGCTGCCGAAGGCGGGGGCAATTGGCTTTTTCTCGCAGTCAGGCTCGCTGCTGGCTGTAATCGTGGACATGGCCCGCGCCTCGGGCATTGGCTTCAGCAAGCTCGTGAGCATCGGCAACAAGGCCGACATCGGCGAGCTCGATGTGCTCAAGGCGCTCGGGCAGGACCCCGACACGTCCGTGATCGCCGGATACCTGGAGACCATCACCGATGGCGACGCGTTCATACGCGAGGCCGAACGAATCAGCAGGGACAAACCGATCCTCCTGGTAAAGTCCGGCGAGACCGGCGCCGGCGCCGTGGCCGCGTCCAGCCACACCGGGCGCCTGGCCGACACGCAGCGCGCTTACGAGTGCGTCTTCGAGCGCGCGGGAGTGGTCCGGTGCGAGTCGGTGACGGCGCAGTTCGACTATGCCCGCGCCTTCGCCAGCCAGCCCCTTCCGGCCGGGTCTGGCGTGGCCGTGCTCGCCAACGCCGGCGGGCCAGGCATCATGGCTGCCGACGCCACCGAGCGCAGCGGGCTTGAACTCGCCAAGCTCAGCCCCCAAACCCAGGCCCGCCTGACTGAGAAACTGCCCGCCATGGCAAGTATTTCCAACCCGGTGGACATCCTCGGCGACGCCCTGGCCGACAGGTACGAGTACGCGCTGGACGTGATCCTCGACGATCCTAACGTCCATAGCGTGGTGGTGCTTCTGAGCCCGCACGCGATGACCGAATGCACCAAGACCGCCGAGGCCATCGTCCGCGTCGCCAGCGCCAAGGCCAGCAAGCCCATCCTCGCCTGCTTCCTCGGGGCCGGCAGGGTCGCCGAGGCGATAGAAATCCTCCGCCATGGCAACGTGCCGAACTACAAGTCGCCGGAGTTCGCCATCGCCACCATCAAGGTCATGGCTGAGTATTCCCGCTGGCGCAGCCGGCCTAGAAGGGTGGTCAAGCTCTTCCCGGTCAATCGCCGCAAGGTCGAGAAGATAATCTCCCGCCACCTTCGCCTGGGCGACACGGAGATAGGCGAAATGGAGGCCAAGGACATCCTTGACGCCTACGGGTTCGTCACGCCGAAGGGCATGGTCGCCACGACGGCTGAGCAGGCCGTGGACTTCGCCCAGCAGATAGGCTACCCGGTGGTCCTGAAGATCTGGTCGCCGGACATAGTTCACAAGGCCGAGGTCGGCGGCGTCCGCATGGGCCTGACCACGCCGCAGGAAGTCATGGACGCCTTCGACCTGATGATGTACCGAATCCCCAAGAAACGCCCCGACGCCGAAATCCTCGGCGTGCTGGTCCAGGAGATGTGCAGGTCCGGCAGGGAAGTCATCCTCGGGATGAACCGCGACCCGCACTACGGGCCGCTGATGATGTTTGGCACGGGCGGCGTGATGGTCGAGGTGCTGCGGGACGTGGCGTTCTACCTGGCGCCGCTGACCGGCGAGGAGGCCAAGGAAATGCTCATGTCCACCCGCACTTACCAGATGCTCAAGGGCGCGCAGGCCCACGAGAGCGTGGACATCGACGCCATCGCCGAAGGCCTCCAGCGGCTCAGCCAGCTTGTGACGGAGTTCCCCGAGATACAGGAGATGGACATCAACCCGTACGTCGTCGGCCCCGAGGGCACCACGCCCATCGCCGTCGACACGCGAATAAAAGTTGCCCCGGCAAAGGGCTGACGAGAGGCGAACCATGGCACAGGTATTCGACTGGAAAGAGCGTTTCAAGGACCGCATCACCACCGCACCTGAGGCGGTCAAGAAGATCACGTCCGGCAACAGCGTGTTCATCGGCACCGGCTGCGCCCAGCCGCAGCATCTGGTCGCGGCCCTGGCCGAACATTCCAAAGACATCTACGACGCGCACATAATTCACCTGCTCACCGTCGGCAACGCACCGTACACCGACGAGCAGTACCGCGAGCACTTCAAGATGAACAGCTTCTTCGTGGCCGACAATGTCCGCCACGCGCTGGACCGCGGTTTCGGCGACTACACGCCGATCTTCCTTTCGGAGATCCCCGCCGAGTTCGAGTCCGGGCGAATGCCCATCGACGTGGCGCTGATAAGCGTCAGCCCGCCAAACGCCAGCGGGCTGTGCAGCTTAGGCGTGTCGGTGGACATCACAAAGTCCGCCTCCGACAACGCCAAGCTGGTCATCGCGCAGGTAAACGCCAACATGCCGCGCACGCTCGGCGACAGCTTCATCCACGTCAACATGATCGACATGCTCGTACCGTTCGACGAGCCGCTGGTCACGATCCCAGTGCCCGAGCCGACGGAAGTGTTGCGCCGCATCGGGCAGAACATAGCCCGCCTCGTCGAGGACGGCAGCACGATCGAGTGCGGCATCGGGCGGATTCCCCAGGCCCTGGCGGAGTTCCTCAAGGACAAGAAGGATCTCGGCGTACACACGGAAATGTTCAGCGACTGGATCATCGACCTGATCGAATGCGGGGCGATAACCTGCACGAAAAAGACCATCAACCGCGGCAAGGTCGTCGCCAGCTTCTGCATGGGCAGCCAGCGCCTCTACGATTACATCGACGACAACTCGTTCTTCGAGATGCGCCCCACAGAGTACGTCAACGACCCGTACGTGATCGCCCAGCACGACAAGATGGTCGGTATAAATGTCGGCCTGGAGGTGGACCTGACCGGGCAGGTCTGCGCCGACTCGCTCGGCTACCGCTTCTACAGCGGCATCGGCGGGCAGGTGGACTTCATCCGCGGCTCGGCCCGCAGCCGGGGCGGAAAGGCCATCATCGCCCTGCCATCGACAGCCAAGGACGAAAGCATCTCCCGCATCGTGCCGCATCTGACGGAGGGCGCCGGCGTCGTCACTACCAGAGGCGACGTGCATTACGTCGTCACCGAGTTCGGCACGGCGTACCTCCATGGCCGAAGCATCCGCGACCGCGTGATGTCGCTGATAAACATCGCCCATCCCAAGTTCCGCAACGAGCTCATCGAGGCCGCAAAGCGCCAGCAGTACGTCCCGGCCGACCAGATCGAGTTGCCGTGGGACCAGGTCCGCTACCCCGAGGAGCTCGAGCACTACGAGGTGCTCAAGGACGGCACGCAGATATTCTTCCGCCCCGTCAAACCCACCGACGAGCCGGCCATGGCGGAGATGCTCTACTCGCTCAGCAAAGAGTCTCTCCGGACGCGGTACTTCACGCAGTCGATGGCGTTCCCACACAAGGCCGTGCAGAAGCTGACAAACGTCGACTACCGCAACGACCTCGCTATTGTCGGCGTCGTGCCCAGCCCGTCCGGAGATGAGATCGTCGCCATAGCCCAGTACTACCTGGACCCCAACACCCAGGCGGCGGAGGTGGCGTTCCTGGTCCAGGATGAGTGGCAGGCCAAGGGCATGGGCACGTTCCTGCTGCAATACCTCGCCACGGTCGCCAAGCAGCGCGGCATCCGCCAGTTCTACGCCAAGGTTCTGCCGATCAACCGCCCCATGCTGAATATCTTCAACAACTCCGGCTACAAGGTGAACACCGAGTTCGACGGCGAAACCTACAGCGTGAC
>CAZSBS010000111.1:0-14882 GCA_964605095.1 uncultured Planctomycetaceae bacterium
GGCGACGCCACAGGCAGGCCGAACGCTACAGAAAAAGTTAAGCTGCTCTAGGCCGCTGGGATTCCCAAGTCGGCCTACCGGCGATGCAGCTTGTAGATCGCCACCCGGCCCTTGTACAGCATCGGCACGTAAAGGAGATTGCGTTTGCGGTCCAGGCCGATGTCGGCCGGGGCGTCAATCTCGGCCAGGCTCTGGACGCTCTTGTGGTCGGCCGAGACGGAGAAAATGCGGTTGAGCTTCTGGTCCGAAACGATCATCGTGCCGTCGGCGAGTATTTCCAGGCCGTCCAGGCCGGCAAAATGCCCAGCCAGGCCCAGAGGCCTGGGTTCATCCACGCCGTTTGGATCGACCTGATAGATCTCGTGGGCCTCGTATGACACGCAGTACATCCGCCCGTCGGCGTCGAAAGCCAGGCCGTTGGCGGACGGCGGGCCCTTGACCTCGGACATAGGCAGGCCGAGCTTCCATATCTTGCCGGTCTGTGTGTCCGAGACGTACGCGAATCCCTTGTGGGCTACGGCGTCGTTGAGCATCTTGGCGCCGGGGATCTCGATCGTCCTGACGGCCCCGCCGGCCAGATCGTAAGTCATCACGTGGTCGATGTCCGCCACATATAGCAGGCCCTCGCAGACGCAGATGCCCTTGGGGGCGCTCAGGGGGTTTTCCTCCGTCGAGTCCTTCCAGCGGAGCTTCTTGAGCATGCCCTCGGCTTCCATCAGCGAGATGAAGCCCTTTTCGTCCTTTTCCCAGTAGCCGCCGGTTTTCGTCTGGATGTTGGACACGTAGACCAGATCTCGCTTTTCATCGACGGCGACGCACTCGGGGCTGTCAAAGCCGTCGATGAAAACCGGGAACCTCTCCAGTTGCCACGGCGCCGCGGTCGTGGCCTGGGCTGGGGTTGCGCCGCGGCGCGACTCGCACGCGACCGACGACATGGTCCCCGCCATGCACAGCACACCGGTCAGCAACAGTTTCTTGCTCATCATCGGCCTCCCGGATTGCCGCGGTCAGCCCTGAGACCTGTCAGCCAGGACCCGCGACCTTCTATCCGTCTATCGGTCAGAACTTGTCGTAGAAGATGTTACGTTCGCGGATGCCCTTTTCCTTGAGCACGCCCATCACCGCGTCAATCATTGGCGGCGGGCCGCAGAGGAAGGCCTGCCTCTTGACCGTGCCATGGAGGTACTTGTCCACGGCCAGGTGTATGAACCCGGTCTCGCCGTCCCAGGTTTCGCCCTCGGCGAGCTGGTCGCTCAGGGCGTATATGACGTGGAAGTTGGGGTGCTTCTTTGCTAGCTCTCGCAGCTCGTCGAGGTAGAAGATGTCCCGCGTGCCTCGGCAGCCGAAGAACAGCCAGAGCGACCTGTCGGGCCAGCGGTCGTAGACGGAGTAAATGATGTTCTTCATCGGCGCCATGCCGCATCCGCCGCCGACGCAGATGAGCTCGGTGGCGGGGTCCTCGCTGAGCTCGAACTCGCCGTAAGGCCCGGTGAAGTTGACTTCGTCGCCGACCTCGAGGTTGTGCAGGTACGTCGAGCCAATGCCGTACGGCATGAGGCGGACGTTGAGCTCGACCTCGTTCGTCTCGTAAGTGGGCGAACTGATCGAGTAGGCCCTGCTGACAGGCCCGTCGGGGCTTGGGGCGATGATCTGCACGTACTGGCCCGGGCGCTGGAGGATTTCGGCTGGCTCTTTCAGCGAGAAGCGGATTTCCTTGATGTCATGCGTCAACGTGATGGTGGACTTGACGACCGACGAGTAAAGCTTGACGTTCAGCAGATCCTCGGGGATCCGCAGGCGCATGTCCTCGCGGATCTTCACCTGGCAGGCCAGGCGCGTGCCGTTTCGAAACTCGCGGCGGTCGAGGAACGGCATCTCCGTCGGCAGGGGCTTGCCTCCCCCGCCGCTCAGCACGCGGATCTTGCAGTAGCCGCACGAGCCCTTTCCGCCGCAGGCGGAGGGAATCCATATCTCAGCGCCGTTAAGCGCCGAAAGCAGAGTCTGCCCGCCCTCGACCTCAAGCTCCTTCTCGCCGTTGATGTCCAGCTTGCAGATGCCGTAGTTGACCAGGAGCCGCTCGGCCACGATCAGCGCGGCCGACAGGCCCACCAGCAGGAGGACGAATACCAAGATGGCCCAGACAAAAATCATGTTCGGTCTTCCAATTACCTTTGTGCTACAAACGTGCAACGCCCTTCAATTTCGGACGACGTTTGCACTGCCTTGGCGTTTTGAGCATTTAGCATTTTACATTTGTCATTCGCGGGCAAAGCCCGCGCTGTGCTACTGTATGCGCACCATTCCGGCGAAGCCCATGAACGCCATGGCCATGATGCCGGTGATGATCATGACGATCGAGACGCCCTGGAAGGCCTGGGGCACTATGCTGTAGCCCATCTTCTTCCGGAGCCCCGCTATCAGCAGTATCGCCAGCGCCCAGCCTACACCCGCGCCGAAGCCGAACAGCAGCGACTGCATGAAGTCGTACTTGCGGATTATCATGAACAGGGCCGCGCCGAGGATCGCGCAGTTGACGGTGATCAGCGGCAGGAATATGCCCAAGGCGTGGTATAGCCCCTGGCTGAACCGCTCGACGAACATCTCGACAAACTGCACGAACGCCGCGATGACGGCGATGAAGATGATGAACCCAAGGAACTCGAGGCCCATCGGCACCAGCAGGCCGTAGTACACGCCGTAGTTGATGGCCGTGGTGGCGGTCATCACGAAGATCACCGCCACGCCGAGGCCCAGGCTGGTGTTGATCTGCTTCGAGCATGCCAGGAACGAGCACATGCCCAGGAAGTTGGCCAGCAGGATGTTGCTGGTGAAGATCGCCGCTATGAGAATGACCAACGAGGAAATGTCTGGCGAAGTAATCTCTGGTGGCATGTCAGTGTCCTCCCGCCGGCTTGGCGTCGTTGGAGTCCTTCTTTGCGTTGAGGGCGTTGAACAGTGCGATCAGAAAACCCAGGACGATGAACGCACCCGGAGCAAGAATCATGAGCTGGTTCTTGACGTACCAGGTTTCGGACAGCATGGTCACACCGAAGATACTGCCCGAACCGAGCAGTTCGCGGAATGCCCCGATGGCGCCCAGGACCGCCGCGTAGCCGAGCCCGTTGGCCAGGCCGTCAACCACCGACACAAGTGGCGGGTTCTGAAGCGCGAACGCCTCGGCCCTGCCCATGACTATGCAGTTGGTTATGATCAGCCCCACGTAGGGTCCAAGCTGGAGGCTCATGGGCCAATAGAACGCCTTGAGGAGCTGGTCGAAGAGGATCACGAACGTGGCGATGATGGCCACCTCGGCGATCATTCTGATCTTGCGGGGGATGGACTTTCGCAGCAGCGAGATGAACAGGTTGCTGCCTACGCAGACGAAGATCAGCGCCGCGCCCATGACCAGCGAGTTGGCGAGCTTGCTCGTCACCGCCAGGGCCGAGCATACGCCCAGCATCTGAACGCTGATTGGGTTGTTGGCCCAGGTGCCTTCCTTGAAGGTTGACATGCCCTTGCCGCCGCAAATCCCGCCGGTTTGGCAGGCGCCGCATGCCACGGGAGCGTTACTCATTGCCGGCCTCCTTCCTGACCGCGCCCGAATTCGGCTTGGCGCTCAGAATCGCGTCGCGATTCTTGAGAACGATCTCACTTATCTCGTTGACCATTGCCTCTACCTTGTCGCACGTCAGCGTCGCGCCGCTGATGCCGTCCACCTCGTTGGCGCCCGACGCCTGGTCCGGCTTGCGGACGCGAATACCAGCCTTGCCGGGCCCGTCAATCGTCTTGCCTTGGAACTTGCCGGTGAAGGTCTTCTTGCCATCTTTCGGCTTGTTGCCGATCTCGCCGCCCAGCCCAGGAGTTTCCTCCTGCTTGTAGAAGGCGATGTTGAAGACGGTCTTCAGGTCGCCCTTGAGGCAAAGAAGGCCGTCAATGGGGCCCCAAAGCCCCGGCCCGGAGAACTCCACCGCGTAAAGCTTGCCCGCCTCGGGATGATCGTAGGTGTAGATCGTCATCCCGGCCGCCTCGATCTCCGAGACCTTGCCGTCGGGATTATCCGGCGACTGAACCAGCCTCAGAAGCTCGTGCGAATTGGCGTCCGGATTGTACGACACGCCGAGCACGTCGAAGATGTTCCGCCACTTCTCCGCCGCGGCGTTGGCTTCCTGGAATGGCTTGAGCATCTGGTTGGCGCCAGCGAGAAGCCCGGCGCAGACCACGCCAAGCACCGTGGCGAAGATGATGGTTTTCAGGCTATCCTTCATGCTGGAGCCTCCGCGTGTAAGCCCATGTTGCGATCTCGTCGTAAAGCGGCGCGGCTATGTTACCCAGTAGAATGGCGAACATCACGCCCTCAACGTAGCCCGTCAGGTAGCGTATCAACACCGTCGATACGCCGATGGTGATCCCGTAAAACCACTTGCCCAGATTCGAGACCGGGCTGGTTACGGGGTCCGTGGCCATGTAAACCGCCCCGAACAACAGGCCGCCCGCCAGGAACTGCCAGGCGACCAGCTCGCCCACGGACCACCCGGCCCGGCCGAATGTCGCCGGCGCGGCCCACGCAAGCACCGCGAGCAGGCCCGCGAACGAGCCCAGCATCGAAACGATCGTCCGCCAGTTTGCCACGCCGGTCATTATGAGGAACAGCCCGCCGAGGATGATAAGCACCGAGCAGACCTCGCCCGAGCAGCCGCCGCAAACGCCGTTGCCCGAGGCTGTGCCGAACAGCAGGTTCCACCAGTCGGCATAAGTTCCGCTGCTCTTGGCCGCGCCCAGTGGCGTGGCCTGGCTTACCGCGTCGATGGACCACTTGGCAAACCCGCCCGGAATTCCGCTTGCCGGGACCAACCAGCCCCTGGCCATGTCAACCGGGTAGGCGATCAGCAGGAAGCACCGTGCGACCAGGGCCGGGTTGAAGACGTTTCGGCCCGTGCCGCCGAAGAGTTCCTTGCCGACGAGGACGCCGAAGGCAATGCCCACCGCGACCATCCAGAACGGCAAATTCGGCGGCAATATCAGCGGGTAAAGCAGGCCGGTTACGAAGAAGCCTTCGTTGATCTCCTCTTTGCGTGCCATCGCGAAGGCCAGTTCGATCAGCAGGCCCGTGACGTACGTCACGACGATCATGCCTACGACCCGCCAGCCGAAGAAGTAAATCGCCGCCGCTATGACGGGCATGACGGCCAGGATGACCGCCGTCATGTAGCGCTTCATATTGTTGGGGTCCCGCACGTGCGGGGCTATGTTCGTCCGATGGCTGACGGAGAACATGAAGGAGTCCATCGCGTCGAACGCCGGGCGAAGGGCCTTTAGGCTGCCTTCCTCGAACGTCGGGCGGAGGCGGTCCATCAAACCAAGGAGGAGCTTCATTCCCGCGCCTCCTTCTCTGCTTTTTCACGCATTTCTTCGGCTTCCTCAGCCGCCATGTCGGCAATGGCCTTCTTGGCGGCGCGGAACTGATCGAGCAGCTCCAGCTTGGACGGACATACGTACGAGCATAGCCCGCACTCGACACACAGGTCGAGCCGCGCGGCCTCCGCCTGCTCCAGATTGTCCTGGAAAAGGTGCTTGTGGATAAGGTGGGGCCAGATGCCCGCCGGGCAGGCTTTCTCGCAGAGTTGGCATGACACGCACGCGCGCCGCTCGCCTCGAAGGGCAGTGTTCAGCGGCTCGGTGAACGCCGGGCGAAGCTTGCTGATGTAGTAGGGGGAGAACGACTGCTGCGACCAACCTGGCCTGGCCCAGCCAAGCAGGCTTCGTGGGGCCTCGTCGCGAAGAACCGTCAGGCTCGTGCATTCGCTGCACAGCCCCGGCTGATCCTCGGGCGACCACGCGGACCCGGTCAGTGCGCCGCCCATTATCACGCGGACATTCTCGGCCGCGCCACAGGCGTCGAGTATCTTGCGGATCGGATAGCCCGTGCAGACCTTGACGTGCATGGGCTTGGAAACACCAGGCCCGCCGACGGCGACGATCCGCACGGTGCTCGGCAGCGAGGCCGACATCGCGCGATCCACCGCCAGCACGCCCGCCACGCCCAGCGACCAGATGCTGCCGCCGCTGCTCCGCAAGCCAAGCCGCCGGGCGATCAGCGCCGGGTGGTCGAAGGGGTACTTCCGCGGGATCGTGAGAACCTTCACGTACGCGTAGCCCCGGACGGTCTGGCGGACCTTCTCGGCCAACTCGTTTTGCACAGCCGGAATCGCCAGGTAAATGGGCTGGTATTCCAGAAGCCCCTGCATGTGCTCGAGGCCGCGAGTGAAACTGGTGAGCCTCTTGGCCATCTGCACGTCGCCTCGAGCGGTGAACGGCTCGAAGCTCATGGTGGTCACCACAACCGCCTGCGGGACGCCCGCGGGGTCGGGCACGCCGCCGGTGAAGGCGTCGCCGACGAACTGCCATGCTCCCAGGTCCACAAGCTTGCGCCTCACGGCCTCGGCGGTCCCGGCGGCGGGGGCGGCGTGGTTTAGCTCCTCGCCCTTGTATGGCTCTTCCTGCTCCCGCGAAAGCTCGCCCAGGATAAGGGCCTTCTTGGTGATGGTCACCTTGCCCGCCCGAGGCGCCAGCAGGGGAACCTGGTATTGCTGCGGATCGACGGCGAGGATCTCGCCGGGATGCACGGCCTGGCCCTCACGGACACGAACCTCCGTGAACTTCAGCCGCCTGCTGGCCAGCGGCAGGTGCAGGGCGTCCGGGTCCGGCAGGATATGGACGTCCGCACCCGGCCTGCCGGCCAGGGGTACGTTGTAACCGCCTCGTAGCTTCATATTGATGTCTTCGCCTGTTTGTCCAAAGGTTGACCGATCATCTCCAGCACGGGGCTGAAGTCCCGGGCCAGAAAATCCTCAACTGCCTGGCGGGCCGCCGGCCAGGCGTCAACGACCGCCGCCGCCTCACCGCATAACCGCCGCACGTGCCGGATGGACAACTCCGCGCCATCCGGCTCCATCTGCGGCAGCGTGAACTTATTACGCTCGCCATCGGTGCCCAATGTCTTGCCCACCTGCTTCTCGTTGCCCACGACGTCCAGCAGGTCGTCGGCAAGCTGGTAGGCCGTGCCAAGGCAATAACCCGCCTGGCCAAACGCGGCCGACTCGTCGGAGCCAATCCGGGCGCACGCCTCGCCCGCCAAGGCAAACAACGCCCCGGTCTTACCGCGGGCAAGGGCCAGGCAGGTTTCCTCATCGACCTGCCGGCCTCGGTACACAAGCTCCTGCCGGGCCTCCGTCAGGCATACTTGCGTTACTTTATCCATAAATGCAACTAAGAGGGAATGGTTCTCCGTTTCGATCAGTAAATTCATCGCCTCGCAGAGCAAAATGTCGCCGACCAGGACCGCGCCGGACGAGGAAGTCCGGCACCAGAACGTGGGCGTCGCACGGCGAAGCAGGGCGTTGTCGATGACGTCATCGTGGCACAGGCTGGCTGTGTGAACAAGCTCCACCGCCGCCGCGGCGCGCTCGATGAGCCCAGGCTCGCAAGAGCCGGCGCCCGATAGCATAAGCCGCCCGGCAAGCCGGCTGCGAAGCATCTTGCCGCCAAGCAGGTCCCTCGCCTCGGCAAGGCTGGTCAGCGCGGACAACCCATCCAGTCGCGAACCGATCCGAACGCGAACCCGATCCAGAAAGCCGCTCAAGTTTTTGTCTGCATTCGGAGCCAAAAGCAAACAGCACTCCCGGCACATGCGTGTGCCACGCTCACGCCAACAAACCAGCAGATGCCACCAAGCCGGCGGAGTCCCAAGCCCAATGGGAAATCGCTGTGCTAACACCTCGACGCGACAAAAGAAGGTATAATAGAGAAATGTCGCGAAAAAGCGACTGCTTTTCCACTTTTCCGCTTTTCGCGTGCGCCGTGCGCGAGGATAAGTCCTGGCAGCCCTACGCGGCCGTCAGATCGCTTGTGTGATGTGGCCGTTGCAGATATGCTCTGGCGCTCGGCGGCTCTTGTGGCGGCTGGCGATACCCGCATCCGCGTTACTGGGAGAGGTCAAATGCGTAGGATGAAGGCCGTTCTTTACACCATGATGACGTTGTTCGTGGTCGCACTGGGCTGCCAGCAGGCCTCGGCCGGACGCGTGGCTGGACGCGTCTTCATCGACACCAACGACGACGGCGTGTTCAACGCCACGGACCGGCCCGCCGCCGCTGTCTCGGTCACCGACGGCTTCAACGTCGTTCGCACCGACGACGCCGGCCTATACGCCATCGACGCCGGTGTCCAGCCGCCCTTGGGCGAGTCGAGTTATCCTATCGTGTCGGTGAGCTTCCCTAGCGGCGCCTGGCCAAAGGACGGCTGGTTCCGCCGCATCGTCTCGGGCGTCGACGCCAATAAGGTGGACTTCCCCCTGCAATGCCAGGACCAGCCCGCGACGTTCCTATTCATACACGGCACCGATTCCCACCTGCCGCGAGGCGGCACGGAGAAGTTCGTGGAGTTCAGCAAGGAAGTCCAGCAGTTCGGCGACGCTGTCGCGTTCTGCGTGCTGACCGGCGACAATCCCGACCTGTCCGACCATCGACCCTTCGACAAAGCCCGGGACGAGTGGAAGATCGTCAACGACATGTTCCACAGCATACCCAGGCCGCTGTTCGTGGTGCCAGGCAACCACGACGCCGCCGGTTCGACCACCACGGGATGGGACCAGGACAATCCCATGTTCGGCTACGGTTTCTACCGGCGGTTCCTTGGCCCGATCAGGTGGTCCTTCAACTACGGCGGCGTGCATTTCGCCGGCGTCGACTTCCTGCACATCCAGGGCAACAAATGGGTCTGGGGCGTCGGCGACCAGGCCGCCCAATGGCTCGACAGGGATCTGGCCCTCGTCCCGCCCGCAACTCGGAAGGTCGTATTCGTCCACTCCCCCTTAGGCGATAAGTTCGCACAGGTGGTGCGGAAGCACAAAGTAGACCAGATCTACGCCGGCCACACCCACGCGGTCACCGTCGGGACGTTCCAGGGCGCGGACCTGTTCGTCAGCGGGTCCGTTGGCAACATCTTCGGCGACAAGCCCGATCCGCAACCAGGTTATCGGCTTGTCCGTGTGGAGCCGCGGGCCATCCGCTCGGTGTACAAGACCACCGGCAAGGACTTCGCAATTGAGATCCAAAGCCCGCCAACCTCGCTCAGGCTGGCCAAGGGCGCGGCGATCAGCGGGACGTTCCTCAATCCGGGTGGAAAGGTCCGAAACATCACTGTGACGCTGGACGGCAAGCCGGCGCGCGTGACGATCAGCAAGGGCAGGCAGTTCTCGAGCTTCGAGGCCGTCCTGGACGCCGAGGCCATGCCGACGGGCCCCTGCAAGCTCGAAGTGGTCGTCAGCGGCGAGGGCATCGACCGCCGGATCATTCGCGACATAACCGTCGGCGGCGAAGACACCCCGGCGCGGGCCGACAAATAACGCGATGATCTCTCGCCGGCCCCCTGGAAACAGGCAATCAGCCCGGGCGTGCGATGCCAAAGCACCGTCGAGAGCGCCCTCGCAAAAAAAGAAGACGCCCGGCGCTGAGCCCCGATACAGTCAGGCAGTGGGGCTCAACGCCGGGCGTATAAATCAAAGCTTCCAGCCGGTCCGGAAGTTCGGCGTCACCAGCTTGTTGGCCTCGGGGCAGTTGGTGAACTGCATCTTCGCGGCGTCCCACTGGAGCTTCTGCCCGGCGAAGCGAATCGCGATGACGCCCACCAGGGAAACTTCCGTCAGCGCGCCGCCGTAGCTGAAGTCCGAGTCGGCCGGACGATTCTCGCGAATCGCCTCGAGCCATTCCTGATGGTGCTCCTTGGTACGCTTGAGGCTCTGCGCGGGCAGCTTGTCCTTAGCCGCCTTCATCGCCGTCTCCGGGAACATCCGGCAGCCGCTGGCGCCGTGCGAGCCGTGGCTGATTCCGCCCTTGGTGCCGATGAGCACCGCCCCGGTGCCGGGCGCATTGCGGTTGGCCTCCAGGGCCTCGGGATGCGGCATCTTCGCGTCGCCGTCGTACCAGTACAGCGTCACCGGGCCACGGCTGCCCTTGGCCGGAAACTCGAACGTGAGCTTCGTGGCCTGGGGGAAAGTCTCGAAGTCCTTCTTGGGATCGTAGCCCTTAACCTCGGCCAGCACCGATGTGGGCGCGTCCAGCTCCAGAGCCCAGAACGACGGGTCCGCGACGTGGCAGAACCAGTCGCCCAGGCACCCGCAGCCGAACGCCGACCACCCGCGCCAGTTCCAGGGATGATAGAACGGCTCGTAGGGCCTCTCGGCTACCGGGCCGAGCCAGACGTCCCAGTCCAGCCCCTTGGGCACCGCGGGGCGATCCGAGAGCTTGGGCAGGTTGTTGATCTGGCAGTAGAGATGATTGTCCTTGAACGCGTCACAGGCGGCGTGGACCTCCTTGACATCGCCTATCATCCCGGCTCGCACCCACTCGACCAGCATGCGGGTCTCGTTGGTCGAATGGCCCTGGTTGCCCATTTGCGTGACGACCTTCATCTCCTTGGCGGCCTTGGCCATCGCCCGAACCTCGGCGATCGAGTGAGCGAGCGGCTTCTCACAGTAAACGTGCTTGCCACGCCTGATGGCATCCAGGGCGATAACGCAATGGCTGTGGTCCGGCACGCCGACGGTAACCGCATCGATGTCCTTGTCCATCGCGTCGAACATCTTGCGGAAGTCCTGGAATTGCTTTGCGGTCTTGTACTTCTTGGCGGCGTTGTCCAGGTGGGCCTGGTCGACGTCGCAAATCGCCACGACGTTTTCGCCGCCCATGCAGCCGAGGTCGTGCCCGCCCTGCCCGCCGACGCCTACGCCGGCTATGTTGAGCTTGTCGCTGGGGGCCTTTTGGCCGGACGCGGCCAGAACGTGACGCGGAACGATGCTGAACACCGCCGCTCCAACGCCGATACCCGCCAGCAAACTCCGCCTGCTGAACTTCCTTCCGCCATTGTTCTCATTGTCGTTCATACGAGTTCTCCTGAACTTCCCTAGACCGAACACTCCGTAGTTACCAATAGACTCTTTAACTCATACTCAGGCGGCATGGGCCGGAAATGTTCAAATTGTGGCGCCTGTTAAAATCTGTCGCGGCAGGATTGCTCAGGGCTACCACCGACCGGGCGGCGCGTTAAACTGCATGTATGAACTTTCTCGCGATCTCGCGACAACTCGGCGCCCAAGCGGCCATGGCGGCGGTGGCCTTCTTCGCTGTGGCCCAAAGCCTGGCCGGGCCGGTAACTGCCGCCCCGCCCCTTGGGGGCCCAGGGCCGGCCGACGCGAACTCTCCGGCGGCCCGGGCGGCGTGGAAGAAACTTGCCGCCCTGGACGACCCTGCCGCCAGGGACCGCATCCTGCCCGCCGCGCTGGACGCGATTGGGCATGAGCCCAATGACGTGCGAAGGCTCATCGCCGCCGACGACGCGTACGACCCCATCGGCCCAGGCCCCCGCGAGCGAACAGTCCAGGTCGCCGACGCCGCGAAAAAGTACGACGTGTCGTTTACCGTGGTCGCCCCGCCCGAGTATCGGCCCGACAGGCCCTGGCCGGTGCTTCTGGCGGCCCACGGCCAGCATGGCGACGGGCGTGGCTTCACCCGCACCGCTTCCCGCCTGCTGGGGGCGGATTCGGGCAAGTACATCATCGTCGCGCCGACCATGCCCGGCCCGCGGGAGTACAGCGGCAAGAGCTACCAGGAGCAGGCGTACCTCCAGCCGCTCGCCTGGGTCCGCCGCCACATGAACGTGGACGACAACCGCGTGTACCTCACCGGCTACAGCCTGGGCGGGCACACCACGTGGCACTTGGCGACGTTGTTTCCGCGACGCTTCGCCGCGGGCATTGCAATGGCGGGAGTGCCGTGGTTCCAGGGCGCGCCTCACACGGCCAACATGTACCTGGGGAACCTCAGCGGCTTGGCGTTCTGGTCGATCTGGGGCGAACTGGACCACCCCGCCCCGCCCGCTATCGGGCAGGTGCAGTTCAACCGCGCCGCCGCAGCCAGGCTCGGCGATCTGCACAACGCCAACTTCCGCGCAACCGAGCTGCCGGGCGTCGGCCATGACGGATGCTACCCCAATCCACGCGAGTTCGCCGCGTTCCTGGCCGGTGCGAAACGCCAGCCAATGCCCGCGAAGTTCACCCACGTCTTCCACCTGATGCACCACGCACGCGGCTACTATCTCGAAGCCGTCGCCCTGACCGCTCAACCAATGCAAATGGACCAGCACATCAGAGTGAGCTTCGATCACAAGCCCACGCGGGAAGAGTCCGACCGAAAAATGGAGGACTACTTCCAGAGGTTCCTCTTTGGCTTCTCAGCCGATCTGGACCGCCAGGCCAACTCGCTGACCATAACGCTCAACCGCATTCGCAAGGTCAGGCTATACGTGATGGACGGCATGTTCGACCTGGCCAGGCCTGTCAGCCTGCGCGTCGGCGCCCGCACGTGGAAGGGCCTCGTACCCGCCTCGGCAGAGTGCATGCTGAAACACTACGCCGACGACCGCGACGCCTCGGCCCTGATCGTCAACGAGGTGGACATCGACTCCGCCGGCCGGGCTGTGATACGATACAAGTGAGAAAGACATGATCCACTTTGGCCGCGTGCATGACATCAGCATACTGCTGGGCGAAGAGTCGGCCACCTGGCCAGGCGACCCGCCCTACGAGCGAGACCTTGTCTCCTCCATCGCCAAGGGCGACGTTTCGGAGGTCTCCAGGCTGACGATGACGGCGCACGTCGGCACGCACTTGGACACCCCTGCCCATTTCATCGGCGGCGGCAGGGGCCTGGACGGCTACCGTGCGGAGGACTTCATTCTCCCAGCCATCGTCGTCGACGCCGGCGACACGACGACCATCGGGCCGGAACTGGTCAGCGATTCCACCCCCCCGCCAGGCGGGGCGATACTCTTTCGGACGACCAACAGCATCAGCGGGCGGATAACCTCGGGGAAGTTCTTTACGGACGGGGTGTACCTCTCGGCCGAGGCGGCCCGGATGTGCGTGGACCGCGCCGTCCGGCTGGTGGGGATCGACTATTTCTCCATCGACGCCTTCGGAACCAGAACTTTCCCGGCGCACATGTGCCTCATGTCGGCCGGGGTGCTGATCCTCGAGACGATCAACCTCCGCAACGTAGTCCCAGGCGGCTACACGCTGATCTGCCTGCCGCTTCGCCTGGCCGGCGCCGAGGCCTCGCCGGTCCGGGCCGTGCTCCTTGAGTAGGAGTGCCCAACTTCAATTTATCCAACTGGTTGCGCGAGAAAATGGGGGCTGATCCCTGCGTCCCGGCGCGCCGGGACGCAGGTGTTTGTACCCAATTTTCGGAATGTCTATTTCTTGTGCATCCTCCCGCGGCGCAGCAGCCACAGGCCCATCGCCCCCAGCATGGAGAGCATGGCCGGCTCGGGCACGGTCGTAACCGTCAGGACAGGCCTATTCTCCGTAGTATTGTTGTTCCGCGAGTTGAAGAGGTAGCTCACGTTGGTGTCAGCGGCATACAGGCGGAAGCTCACTTGATTCCCGCCGAGCAGGTCCGCCACGAAGCTTGAACCAAGGCCCAGAGTGTAAGTGGTTGCCCCGCTGGTGGCGCCTCCGTAGGAGAACGTGCCCAGGAGCTGGTCGCTGGCGCTCCTAAGCGTCGCCAGGCTGTCGAAGGTGATACTCGTCGAGGGCGTCTCGGACTTGGTGTCTCCCTCCACCCAGGAATCCTCCGCCATCCAGTCCAGGTAGAACTGCCCGGCGGATGAGGAGTTGAACAGCGCGTTGTTGCCCGGGCTGGCGGATGTCAGCTTCAGTGTGACCGACTGGACCGTCCACTGGCCGATCCCGTACGCCGCATCGGAGGCCGCCTTCACCGCACTGCCGTCGAACCTCATGACGGTCTGGAACTCGCCCTTGGCCAGGCCACTGGCCGCAACCGACAAAGCCCCGAGTCCGCCGTAATTGGTGGTGGGATTGTTCGACATCACAAGCGCGTCGGCAACGGGGGTTGGCGGTGTCAGTACCACGACAGCCGAAAACGCCGACGAGGCCAAGGTCCCGAATACCGCCGACACGACCGAAACAACGACGACAAATCTCCTCACGTTCAACATCACACTGTCCTCCAAGCTGGGATTACTACGTCTCCTGGCCCACGAACACCGAAGGCCTATCTTCTTGACTATACCACACTTCGAGAATTCCGCAACCCTTATTCCGCTCCTCAAACCTAAGTTTTTTTCCCGCCGGGGCTGCTTGCTTCCCACATGGATTTGACAACCCCTTGTAATGCAAGCCTTAATGCCATATCGTGCGAGGGTCGGCATCCATGCTCACTTGGTGCCTCCGTAAATTTCTTGTCTGCTTTGGCGAAGCAACAAGGCCCATCGCCGTAACCCGCGACCAGCGAAAATGCCACAGATGCCGGGACTTCTTAGTCGAACCAAGCGCTGCAGGGCAGTATCATAACCCATTATCAGAGGCGGGATTATGCTGGACTACACCTCATAACTGGCCGTCAGAAAGGGCCTTACTCAAACTGAGGGGGGTTTCAGAAGGCCCTTGCTGTGGGCCAGTTGCAAAGCAAAGTTCAGCATAATCCTGGCTCCACCATATGGATTACGCTGGTATCTGGCATATATGGCCCCGGCGCGCCGGGGTCGCGGTATCATGGGTATTCTCGGGCATTGCGGGACAGTGGAAGGGGCCTGGCCGCTGCGTCCAAGCGAGAAAATGCTGATATTTCTGGACTCGCCGGTGAAGGCCGAGGTCGGCCCGCGCACCACATTCCGTGAGGACCCGTAAAAGCACGAGTTGCGGAATCCATTCCGGGAGTGCCTGAAGGTCCCGAAAAAAAACCAGTTTGAGCGGAATAAATCATTGACAAAGAGAGCAGTTGGGTGTAGTGTAAGATGATAGTATGCAA
>CAZSBS010000112.1:0-3090 GCA_964605095.1 uncultured Planctomycetaceae bacterium
CGACGTTGTCGAAGATGCTCTTGGGGAAGGGATTGGGCTTCTGGAAGACCATGCCAACCTGCTGGCGAAGGTTCACCAGGTTGATCCGCTTGTCGTAGATGTCCTGCCCGTTGACCTCCAGCACCCCCGATGCGCTGGCGCCGGGCACCAGGTCGTTCATGCGGTTTATGCTTCTCAGAAACGTGCTCTTGCCGCACCCCGACGGGCCGATGATTGCCGTGACGGACCGCGGATATATCTCCATGTCGATGTCCTTGACGCCCACCTTGGCCCCGTAATACAGGCAAAAGCCCCGCGAGCGGAGAATTGCCTGGCTCTGGCCGGCGGCGGGGGCGCCGGCGGCGGCGTCAAATGCTATCGGTCGAGACAGCGTGGGGGGCCTGTCCGCCGGCTCGGCCGGGATCGGCGCCTCGATAGGCATGTGTCTGTTCCTCGTATCTTTCTCGCTCTGGGTGGCTGCGTACATGGTCTGAGCCTTTCGATTACCCGCCCCGAAGCCTGCGGGCCACTCGGGAGCGGATCACGATCGCCACGACGTTCAGCAGGAGCACCATCGCCACCAGCGTCAGGACCATCCCAAACTGGTTGTGCGGAACCTGCGAGGCCAGCTTGTCGCTCACGGCCATGTCGTAGCTGGCGTAGGAAAGGGCCCTGCATGGCTTGAAAGGCGAGCCGGGCCAGGGCCCAATCGCGACGGCTGCGGTAAAAAGTATCGGGGCCGTCTCGCCGGCGGCGCGGCTCATGGAAAGAATCACGCCGGTGAGTATTCCCGGCATCGCGGCCGGGAGGGTTACCTTTACGAACGTCCGCAGCCCGCCTGCGCCCAGGGCCAGTGACGCCTCGCGGTATGATGGCGGCACGGCCCGGATGGCCTCCTCGCTGGCTCGGATGATTATTGGCAGCACGAGCACGCCGAGGGTCAGGGCCCCGGCCAAGACGCTTGGCCCGCCGTCGATGTTGAACTTCGGCAGCAGCCAGAGCACGAAGAACGCCAGGCCAAACAGGCCGAAGACTATGCTCGGCACGCCGGCCAGGGTGTTGATGCACGTCCGCAGCACCCGGAGCGCGTGGCTCTCGCGAGTGCATTCGACGAGATAGGCCGCGGTCATCACGCCGACGGGCACGGCCAGGAGCATGGCGAGTCCCGTGAGCATCAGCGTTCCGAGCGCCTCGGGCCCCACGCCGCCAAAGAAGTGCCCAGGCGTGCTGTCATCAGTGAAGTATCGCCAATAGAACGTGCGACGCGGATGAAGCATATCCTCCAGCCGCTGGTCGATCATTGGAAACAGGCTGGCAAGTTCCGTGCCGGCGAATTCCTCCGCCCGGCGTACGCGGGTCTTCTTAAGCGGCTTGCCCGGCTGGTCGGGCACGTACTTGTCCCGCCACGTCAGTTCGTCGCGAAGTTCGAGGGCCTGGTCCCATCGCGTCGCGCCGTAACGGAACTGGGCCAATTCGGCCTGGGGCTCTCTGCCCGGCCCCGGCCCAAGCAGGCGAGTCAGCAGCTTTCGGACCTCGGCGAGGTCCGCGGCGTACTCGCCGCGCCTGGTCAGGTCCACGGCCTCGACGGTAGCCTTATACTGCTCGGCCAGGCGGACAATCTCCTCGCCGGCCGTGCCCGCAAGAGCCCCACGGTCAGGCGAGCCCAGCACCTCCTGGAGCTTTCCCATCGCCTCGGCCTTGTCGGTGGTCTCCAGCGCCTCGATCATGCAGTCGCGCAGGCGCCTCGCCTTGTCCCGCAGATCGCGGGCATCTTGCGAGGCCAGGCTGCCGGCCTCGACGCGGTTGCGCATCTGCTTGTCATACTCGCGCGCGGTGCCCTTGACCTGGCCTTCCAGCCGGTCGGTGTCGATGCCACGGCTGAAGTGGTCGATCAGGCCCCACAAGTTCTGGCGGGCCTGTTGGCACTGTTGGACTTCAGCCTTGACGGCCTCGGCGTCGCCGTGGCCGAACTCGTGCAGTTGCATCCGCCGGAACTCGACCGTGCCGCTGAAGAACACCGCCGAGGCGCCCCGCACGATGATCGGCCCGAGCACCACCACCAGCGCCCCGGCCATCAGGACAATCGACAGCCCCGCGACGGAGGTAAACAGCCTGTCGAGGGTTCGGCGGATGGCGGTTCGCATCACGCTTTCCTCCTGCCGGCGACGGCCGGCCCGCGGCCACGGGCCATCAGGGCCTCGCTCACGAGGTTCAGCCCGAACGTTATCGCCAGCAGCACCAGGCCGACGGCGAACAGGGCGTGGTAGTGCGTGGTGTTCTTGGCCGTTTCGCCCATTTCGCCTGCTATGGTGGCTGTCATGGTCCTGACGGACTGCGTGAAGTCGTACCACGGGTGGATGATCTGGTTTGCGTTTCCGCTGGCCATCCACACGAGCATGGTCTCGCCGATGGCACGCATCATGCCCAGGATGATTCCGGCGATGATGCCCCTTCCCGCGGCTGGAATGACGACCGTACACAACGCCTCGGCCCGCGTGGCGCCAAGGGCGAAAGCGCCTTCCCGCAGATCCCGGCCGACCGCGGACAAGGCGTCCTCGGAAATGCTCACGATCGTCGGAATCGCCATGACCGCCAGGATGATCGAGCAGTTCAGGGCATTCTTGCCGCTATCGACGCCGAGGTTGTCCTGCATCCACGGCGCGAAGACCAGCGCGGCGAAGAATCCGTACGCCACCGATGGGATTGCCGCCAGAAGCTCGATGACTGGCTTGACCACCTGGCGCATGCCAAAGGGAACTATGTCACTGAGGAACACCGCCGCAAGCAGGCCGATCGGCACGGCTATGACAAGCGCCCCGACGGTGACGTCCAACGAGCCCACGACCATGGCCAGGATGCCGAAGACCGGTCTGGACGGGTCCGTCGGGTACCACTTGGCGCTGGTGAACATCTCGCCGACGTGCCCGGAGGTGAAGAACGGCAGGGCCTCTTTGATTATGAAGATGAAGATGAACAGCACCGACAGCACGCACGTCAGCGCCACCAGTTGAAGCAGCGCCAGGCCCACGCGCCGGCCCAGCCAGCCAAGCAGGTCCTGCCGGGGGGTAAGCAGCAAGGGCCGATCGAACTCGGCCGCCGCCGCTCTCGCCG
>CAZSBS010000112.1:3190-14846 GCA_964605095.1 uncultured Planctomycetaceae bacterium
TGGTGCTTTCAGGCATCTACCGGATCAATACTCCGTAACGGGCACGAAGCCCTTGGCGTCGATGATGTCCTGGCCCTTGGCCGTCAGGTGGAAGGTCACCAGGGCGTGGATGATCGATCCGAGCTTCGGATAGCCGTTGGTGAACATGAACAGCGGGCGGCTGACCGGGTATTCGCCCTTGGCGATGGTCTTTCGGCTGGGCATGACGCCGTCCATCTTCAGGGCCTTGACGTCCTTATCGACGAAGCCCAGCCCGACGTAGGCGACCGCCCCTGCTGTCGACTTGACCGTCGCGTGGGCCTCGGGATTCGACGCGACGTACTGCACGCCGGAGGCCATCTTCTGCTTGGCCATCACCAGCGACTCGAAAGTCTCGTAGGTGCCACTGGAGGTGTCCCGGCTGACGACGACGATCTTCTGGTCCGCGCCGCCCAACTCTTTCCAGTTGGTGACCTTGCCGGTGTAAATGTCGCGCACCTGTGCGGTCGTCAGGGCCCCGATCGGGTTCGACGGGTTAACGATAACGCACACGCCGTCCATCGCGATAGCGTGGGCGACCGGCATCACGCCCTTGGCGACCGCGTCCTTGAACTCCTGGGCCTTCATGAAGCGGCTCATGTTGGCTATGTCGCAGCGGCTGTCGACCATCGCGGCCGCGCCGTTGCCCGAGCCGCTCTTGTTGACCGTGATGGTCACGTCGGGGTGCATCTTCTTGAACGCCTCGACGTACGCGTCGGCGATCGGGCCGACGGTCGTCGAGCCTTCCATCTTGATCGTCTGGGGCTCGGCCGCAACCGTGCCGGCGACCGTCATGCCCACCAGTACCGCCAGGATCAGGACCTGCTTGCTTCGTGTCATTGCGATTTCTCCTTGTCTCGTTGTTTCCTTACCGAACCGACCCGCCACACTTGGCGGCATCTCTTGCCCCGTGTTACACCAGGCCGGAAAGGATTTGACGAAGACCGCGCTAAGAAGCCGTGAATCCTGTGCCTGTCAAAACTTTCGCATCACTTCGTTAAGGTGGCGTTTCGGATTTGTTAAGATTTGGTGAGACTTGATTTCGGGGAGCGCTTTGGGCATTGTCGCATCGTGTCTGGCGCTTGTAGAATGGGCTCAAATGGCCAAGAAAAGGATAATACTCGTCGAGGATGAGCGAGACATGGCCGAGCTTGTGGCCATGCGCCTCAAGAGGGAGTTCTACGAGGTCGAGGTCGCCCACGACGGGCGCGAGGCTCTGGACCGCATCCGTTGCAACCCGCCGGAGTTGGTGCTGCTGGACATAATGCTGCCCGGCATTAGCGGCACGGACGTTCTGCGGGCCATGCGGGACGACCCGCGAACCTCCGCGGTGCCCGTGGTCATGCTGACGGCCCGCACGGAGGACTCCGACGTCGTCGTGGGCCTGCAACTCGGCGCGGACGACTATGTCACAAAGCCCTTCAGCATGTCGGTGCTGATCGCCCGCATCGCGGCCGTGCTGCGCCGCAACGATTTCAAGGCCGCCGGCAAGGAGGTGCTTTCTTTCGGGCCGATCATCATCGACCCGGAGCGTCACCACGTCAAGGTCGACGGCGAGTCGATAGAGCTGACACCGACGGAGTTTCGCCTGCTGGTGGCGGTCGTCGCCGCCCGCGGAAGGGTGCTCAACCGCAACCAACTCATCGACCAGGCCCTGGGGATGGATGCGGTTGTCACCGACCGCACCATCGACGTGCATATGGCCGCTCTGCGGCGCAAGCTGGGCAAGGCCCGCGATTACATCGCCACCGTTCGCGGCGTCGGCTATCGTTTGATTGATGAGCAAGACGGCAATGTGGAAGCATAGCTTTTTCGTCAAGTTGCTGTTGGGCAACCTGCTGCTGATCGCCCTGCTGGTGGTCGTAGGCGGGCTGGTGTCGTATCAGCAGCTCGACCGCATCTACCTCGACGAAGGGCGGTGCAACCAGCAGCAGACCGTCGATCTGCTTGCCGACTACATGGGGCACATCTGGCCCGAGGCGGGCGGGCGAATCGAGAGCATCGACCCGCTCTGCAAGCGCCTGCTGGCTGATTCCCCGATGCGGCTGACCGTTATCGCCTCCGATGGGCGAGTGCTGGGCGACAGCCAGGCCGATCCCCGCAAAATGGAAAACCACGACACGCCCGACCGCACGGAAATTGCCGCCGCACTCAAGGGCCGGCCGGGCCATGCCGAGCGGCCGAGCGAAACGCTCGGCATCCCCTTTCGCTACCTCGCCAGGCCGATCTTCCGGGAAGGCCGCGTGGCCGGCGTAGTCCGCGTGGCCATGCCGGTCCGCCAGATCGCCCTCGAAGAAACGTTCATCCGCAACGGCCTGCTGTTGGCAGGCACCGCCGCAGCCGTGGCCGCCGGGCTTCTGGCGCTGCTTCTTAGCTGGATCTGGTATGCCCCGCTGCGCCAGATCACCCTTGCCGCCAAGACCATCGCCGGCGGGGACCTGTCCCATCGGGCTGCCATCGCCGGCTCGGGCGAGCTGGGCCAGCTCGCTTCCGCGCTTAACGAGATGCGAGACAGCATTGCCGGCCAGATCGGCCAGATCGCCGCACAGCGCCAGAACCTCGTGTCTGTCGTGGACAACCTCCGCGAGGGCGTCCTTGGCCTGGACAACGACGGGCGAATCCTGCTTGCCAACCAGTCGGCGGTCAACGTTCTGGCCGGCGGGCACGAGGGCGCCGTTCTCGACCAGCACCTCCAGTCCGTGGTCCGCCTGGCCGACGTGGTCGACGCCTACAACCTCGCCGCGCGAACCGGCAAGCCCGTCAACCGGCACGTCGAGGTCTCCCGCAACGGCGGACGTATCACGTTGGACGTTCACGCCCGCAAGCTCCCCTCCGGCGACGCCGGGCGGATCGGCGGCATCGTGGTCGTCCGCGACGTCACGGACATGGCCCGCTCGGCAGCCATGAAGGCCGAGTTCGTCGCCAACGCCTCCCACGAACTCCGCACGCCGCTGGCAACCATCCGCGCCGCGGTGGACTCGCTGGCTTTTGGCGGCACGGATGACCCCGATGCCTTCGCCAAGTGCCTGGCTATCCTCAACCGCCACGTGTCGCGCCTGGAGAACATGACCAACGACCTGCTGGACCTGAACATAGCCGAGACCGGCCGGACCAGGCTGAGGCAGGAAGACATCCCCGTTGACTCGCTCGGTGAATGGGTGCGGTCGCACTTCGCGACGCAGGCCCAGGAAAAGCTCGTCGAACTGACCGTGGAAACCCAACGCGGCGAGCTGACCTTCCGCAGCGACCGCCGGCTGCTGGAGCTGATTATCCAGAACCTCGTCCACAACGCGATAAAGTACACGCCCGCCAAAGGCCGCGTCGAATGCCTCATCGCGCTGTCGCCCGAGGCCGGGCACCTGACGATCCGCGTAAGCGACACCGGCTGCGGCATCCGCCCGCAGGACAAGCCGCGGCTGTTCGAGCGGTTCTTCCAGGCCGACCCCGCCCGCAGCGGCGACAGCACCGTCCGCGGCACGGGCCTTGGCCTGGCCATCGTCAAGCACGCCTGCGAACGCCTCGCCGCGCACATAACCATCGACAGCGAAGTCGCCCAGGGCACCACCGTCACCGTGACCGTCCCGCCCAGCAAGGACGAGGGATAAGACGGTAGTGCTCTGCCGCGAGCGTTTTCATGGATCAGCGACATGCTTGCGTCTCAGGAAGCATGCCATGGCAAGCATGTTTCCTGGTTCGCAAACATATGTCATCCGACACCTTCCTCTTGCCCCAGCCGCCGCGAAAGACGACAATCCATCGCCATCGGGATCTCGCCCACGTGGGGATCCGCATGGCCTATACTTCAGGGGTCACGATCATATTTACGGTTTGTTTTGAAAGCTGAGCGACAATGAAGGGCAAAGCCAAACTCCTCCTGCTGATACCCGTGCTCGCCGTGGCAGGCGTGCTTACGTACCTCTACGTCACCAAGCACTTCAAGGGCGACTCCAGCGTATTGCGCGTCTCGGGCAACATGGAAGTCACGAACGTGGACCTTAGCTTCCGCATTCCCGGCTGGGTTAATGAGCGCCGCGTGGACGAGGGCCAGTTGGTCAAGAAGGACGAAGTCGTCGCCCTGCTGGACCCGACGGAGCTTTCGCAGGAAGTCGAGCTGAACAATCGCGAGGTTGCAGCCGCACAGTCGGTGCTGGCGGAACTGGTGGCTGGTTCGCGCCCGGAGGAGATCGCCGGAGCCGAGCAGGCCGTCGCCCAGGCCAAGTCAAAAGTCGATGAGCTGGTGGCAGGCTCCCGCCCGCAGGAAATCGCCGCCGCCAAGGCTGCCGTGGCGTCCGCCCAGGCCGACGCGGACTTCCGCAAGAGGGACATGAACCGCATTATCAGCCTCAATGAGAACAGCACAGCCACCCAGCAGGAACTGGACACCGCCAAGGCCCTGTACGATGTCGCCGCCGCACACCTGCGCCAGGCGATCGAACAGTTCAAGCTCGTCGAGGAAGGCCCCCGCAAGGAGGCGATAGACCAGGCTAAGGCCGCGCTCGCCCAGGCGGTGCAGAGGATGACGCTGGTGAAAATAGGCCCCCGGCAGGAGGAGATCGACCAGGCCAGGGCCAGGCTCCAGCAGGCCCAGCAGGCCCTCGCCATAACCCAGACAAGGCTGGGCTACACCACGCTGAAATCGCCGGTGACCGGAGTTGTGCTGAGCAAGAACGTCGAGGCCGGCGAGTACGTCGCGGCCGGGACGCCTATCGTCACCGCCGCGGACCTGACGGACATCTGGCTGCGAGCGTACGTCAGCGAGGCGGACCTCGGCCGGGTTAAGCTCGGCCAGAAGGCCCGCATCACCACCGACACGTACCCGGACAAGGTCTACGAGGGCACGATCTCGTTCATTGCCTCGGATGCGGAGTTCACGCCCAAGAACGTCCAGACGCCCAAGGAGCGGGTCAAGCTGGTCTTCCGCATCAAGATCACCGTCGCCAACGCGAAAATGGAACTCAAGCCCGGCATGCCCGCCGACGCCGAGATCGTCCTGGCCGAATAAGAGGCATAAGCCGTGGACGCCATCCGTACGGACAAGTTGAGCAAGCACTTCGGCGATAACCTGGCCGTCAACGAACTTACGTTCACAGTCGCGCCCGGGGAAATCTTCGGCCTGGTCGGCCCCGACGGCGCGGGCAAGACCACGACCATGCGAATGCTGGCGTCCATAATGGACCCCACTTCCGGCAAGGCGTGGGTGGACGGACACGACATCGCGACGCAGTCCGAGCAGGTCAAGGAGAGAATCGGCTACATGAGCCAGGTCTTCGGGCTCTACCCGGACCTGTCGGTGATGGAGAACATCGACTTTTACGCCGACATCTACGGCGTACCCTCCAAGGGCCGGCGTGAGCGGATAGACAGGCTGCTGGATTTCAGCAACCTCGCCGCGTTCAAGAAGCGTCTGGCGGGCAACCTTTCCGGCGGTATGAAGCAAAAGCTCGGCCTGGTCTGCGCGCTGGTCCACACGCCGAAGGTCCTGCTGCTGGACGAGCCGACCAACGGCGTGGACCCCGTGAGCCGGCGCGACTTCTGGCGAATCCTCTACCAGCTCCTTCGCCAGAAGGTGACGATCTTCATCTCGACGGCCTATCTCGACGAGGCCGAGCGGTGCAATCGCCTGGCGCTTATGGACAAGGGGAAGATCATCGGCCTAGGCACGCCCTACGAGGTGAAGAAGATGATGCGCGGCACGATACTGGAGGTGCGATCGGCGCGGCCGAGAGATGCTGCCGGCGTGCTGCGCGGGCTGCTCGGTGCGGATTCCGTCGGCCTGTTCGGCGACCGCGTCCACGTCGTCGTGCATGACCATTCCGCGACGGTTGATAACATCCAGGCCGCGATGGCGAAGGCTGGGCTGGAAATCGGCGGCGTCCGTCCGGTCGAGCCGTCGCTGGAGGATGTGTTCGTTTCCGTGATCGCGGGCGAGGATCGAGGGGCCAGCCGATGATGGTCAGTGGCGGCGACAACCTGGTGGTGGCGCGGAACCTTGAACGCCGCTTCGGCGACTTCATCGCGGTCAAGGGCGTGAGCTTCGAGGTCGCCCGTGGCGAGATATTCGGTTTCCTGGGCCCAAACGGCGCGGGCAAGAGCACGACCATCCGAATGCTGACGGGCATCCTGGCGCCATCGGGCGGAAGCGGGACCGTCGCTGGGTTCGACATCGCGACGCAGCCCGAGAGCGTCAAGGCCAACATCGGCTACATGAGTCAGAAGTTCAGCCTCTACGGCGACCTGACCGTCGAGGAGAACATCGACTTTTACAGCGGCATCTATCGCATCCCCGCCGCCCGCAAGGCCGCGCGCAAGAAGTGGGTCATCGAGATGGCGGGGCTTGCCGATCATCGAAACTCGCGGGCGGGCGTGCTGCCGGGCGGCTGGAAGCAGCGGCTCGCGCTTGGCTGCGCGGTTCTGCACGAGCCGCCGATAATCTTCCTAGACGAGCCGACGAGCGGCGTGGACCCCGTCAGCCGGCGCAAGTTCTGGGATATGATCTACGAGCTCGCCTCCGCCGGCACGGCCGTGCTGGTCACGACGCACTATATGGACGAGGCCGAGTACTGCGACCGCATCGGCCTGATCTACCGGGGCGAGCTCATCGCCGCCGGCACGCCGGAGCATCTCAAGACCGAGCTGATGCACGAGGACGTGCTGGATTTGCTCTGCGAGCGCCCCCAGGACGCCATGGACATGATCGAGAAGCTGCCCGGCGTGAAGGAAGTCGCCATGTTCGGGCGCGGCCTGCACGTTGTGGCAAGCGACGCCGATGCCGCCCTGGCCGCGATAGGCCGGTCGCTGCCGGAGGCGGGCTTCGCCGTCGAGCGCGTCGAGAAGATCGTGCCGTCGATGGAAGATGTGTTCGTCTCGCTCATTGAGGCCCGCGTCCGCCAGGACGCAGCCGGGAAGGAGGCGAAGCGATGAACCTCCTGTCGCTGCGGAGAACGCTGGCTATGGCGCGGAAGGAGACGCTGCACATCATCCGCGACCCGCGCAGCCTCGGCATGGCCATTGCCATGCCCATGCTCCTGCTGCTGCTGTTCGGCTACGCTCTGACGCTGGACGTGGACAGGGTGCCCATGATCGTCTGGGACCAGGACCAGACGCAGCTCAGCCGGGATTTCATAAGCCGCTTCACCGGCTCGCGGTACTTCGCGCTGCACTCGGGCGCCAGCAACTACTCGCAGATCGAGCGGGCGATAGATTCCCGCGAGGCGCTAGTCGCCCTGATTATCCCCACGAACTTCGCCGGCAGGATCGCCACCCATCGCGAGGTCCCGGTGCAGATGATCTTCGACGGCAGCGACTCGACCACCGCCACCATCGCCATCGGCTACGCCGAGGCCGTCACGCAGACCTTCTCGCAGGATGTGGTCCTGAGCAGGCTCAAGCGCGCGGGCGGCCCGTCGTTCAGCCCGCCGCTGGAGGTCCGCCCGCGAGTGTGGTTCAACGAGGATATGTCCAGCCGCAACTACATCGTCCCGGGCCTCATCGCCGTGATAATGATGGTAATCGCGGCCCTGCTGACCTCGCTGACGGTCGCCCGCGAGTGGGAACGCGGCACGATGGAACAACTCATCTCCACGCCCGTCAAGGGATGGGAGCTTATCGTCGGCAAGCTGCTACCGTACTTCGCGATCGGCATGCTGGACGTGTCGCTGGCGATGGTGATGGGCGAGCTGCTGTTTCAGGTTCCGCTGCGGGGCAGCGCCGCACTGGTCTTCGCGATGGCGGCCATCTTCCTGGCAGGGGCACTGTCGATGGGAATCCTCATCAGCATCGTCACCAAGAACCAGCTCGTGGCCAACCAGCTCGCGGTAATTACGACCTTCGTGCCGTCATTCCTGCTGTCTGGGTTCATGTACGCCATAACCAACATGCCGGTGGCCATACAGGCCATCACGTATGTAATCCCCGCGCGATACTTCGTCGCGATTCTCAAGGGGATATACCTCAAGGGCGTCGGGCTGGAGATCCTCGGCCTCGAGGCTGGGCTGCTTACCGTGTTCGGAATCATCATGGGCCTCGTCGCCAACCGCAAGTTCAAGAAGAAGCTGACCTGACAATGGGCGAACGCATAATGCACATGCTCCGCAAGGAATTCATCCAGATCCTTCGGGATCCGCGGATGAAGTTCGTCCTGTTCGTGGCGCCCGTGGTCCAATTGTTGATCTTCGGCTACGCGGCCACCACCGACGTCAAGAACATCGCCACCGCCGTGCTGGACCGCGACAACTCCGTCGCCAGCCGGGAGCTGATCGGGCGGTTCGTCCACTCGGGCTACTTCAACGTCGTCCGGTACGTCAGCGACGACGAGCAGGTGCGCCAACTGCTCGACCACGGCAGCGTCCGGACGGTGCTGGTCATCAACCACGGCTTCGCCGAAGACCTCGCCGCCGGCAGGACCGCACAGCTCCAGGTGATCCTCGACGGCACGGATTCCACCACGGCCAGCATCGTGATGGATTACGGATCGAGGATCGCAAGGCAGTTTTCGGACAACGTCCTGGCGACACGGCTGGGACGGCTCGGCGTGGCCGCGAAAATGCCAGGGCGCGTGAGCCTCCAGAGCCGCGCCTGGTTCAACGACAACCTCGAGAGCCGCAACTACTACGTGCCCGGCGTGATCGCCATGATCGTAATGCTGGTGACGCTCCTGCTGACGAGCATGGCCGTGGTCCGCGAAAAAGAGATCGGCACGATGGAGCAGATCATGGTGACGCCCATCACGCCGACGGAGTTCATCCTGGGCAAGACTCTGCCCTTCGCCCTGATCGCGTTCGTCAACGTGATCGTCATAACCATTGTCGGCGTGTTCTGGTTCGAGGTGCCCATCCGCGGCAGCCTGGCTTTGCTGCTGGGCTCGACCTCGCTGTACCTCATGACCACGCTGGGCGTCGGCCTGCTGATTTCCACCGTCAGCCAGACGCAGCAGCAGGCGATGATGAGCACGTTCTTCTTCTATTTCCCAGCCATTCTCCTTTCGGGCTTCATGTTCCCCATCGCCAACATGCCCAAGGCGATACAGTGGCTGACGTACCTGAACCCCCTGCGATACTTCCTGGTGATCGTGCGCGGCATATTCCTAAAGGGCGTGGGGGCGGACATCCTCTGGCCGCAAATGCTGGCGCTATTCATCCTGGGTTGCCTTACGCTCTGGCTGGCGGGCTTGCGCTTCCGCAAGACGCTGGCGTGAGGGGGCTGGGCCTTGATTCTGCCGGGCTGTTTGGCCATATTGGCTTGACTTAACCCCGGCGTGCCGGGCAATGAAGGCAGACCCCCGCCGACTGGCGGGAGGGACCTCGAACGATGCTTTTTAACTCGGCAGCTTTCCTGATTTTCATGGCCGTGTTCTATTCGGTCTGGCCTCTGCTGCGCGTACAAAAGCTGACTCGATGGGGATTCCTGACGGCCGCGTCGTTCTTTTTCTACGGCTGGTGGGACTGGCGATTCTTATTCCTCATAATCGGCAGCGGGCTGATCGATTTTGTCGCGGGCCTGGCAATTGAGCGATGGCCGTCATGGAAGAAGACATGGCTACTGCTGTCGATCATGGGCAACGTCGGCTCGCTGGCGACCTTCAAGTACCTGGACTTTTTCATCGGGAATGTCAACTGGCTCGGCAGGCTATTGGGCATTGACTGGCAGATGCCCGCCGCCGGCCTGATCCTGCCGGTGGGCATAAGCTTCTACACGTTCCAGTCGATGAGCTACAGCATCGACGTCTACCGTGGCCGACTCGCCCCAACGCACAACGTCCTGCATTTTTTCGCGTACCTGTCGATGTTTCCGCAACTGGTGGCCGGGCCGATCGTCCGTGCCTGCGACCTGCTGCCGCAGCTTGTGGAAGACCGCCGTCCGACCGAGCAGCAGCGCTGGGACGGGCTGCGCCTGATCGCGTTTGGCTTTTTCAAGAAGGTGGTCGTGGCGGACAATATCGCCGGGTGCGTGAGCGCGGCCTGGAACGCCCCGGCGGTGGTTGAATCGGCCGCGCTGTGGTGGCTGGTCATGCTCCTGTTTTCATACCAGATATATTGCGACTTCAGCGGCTACAGCGACATTGCCCGCGGCCTGGGCAAATGGATGGGGTACGAGTTTCCCGTGAATTTTGACCACCCGTACATAGCCGACAGCTTCGGCGACTTCTGGCGGCGATGGCACATTTCCCTGAGCACGTGGTTTCGCGACTACGTCTATATCCCGCTGGGTGGTTCGAGGGTCGGGCCTTGGCGGTCGTTGGGCAACCTGTGGATCACGATGCTCATCAGCGGATTATGGCACGGTGCGCACTGGGCGTTCCTGGCCTGGGGCATTGCACACGCGGCACTACTTTCGCTGGAGCGGGCAACCCGCTGGCCGGAGCGGCTGGGCAAGCTGGCGGGAAGGCACGTCCGCGTGGCGGCCGTCTTCATGGTAACCGTCGTCACGTGGGTTTTCTTCCGCGCGGGATCAGTCCCGGACCACCTGGTGCCCGAAGGCGGTATGGTCCGCGCGATGCACGTGCTGGGCGCGATGTTCAACTTCGGCGCCTGGAACTTCGCCGCTGTCCGGCCATTCGTCGGCGAGACCGAATACTACCTCCTGGCCGCCATGGTGCTCCGCCAATTGTTCTTCCATTACCGGCTGGACGAGGCCCGATGGGACCTTCGAGCGCCGGTTATGAACCGATGGATGGAGCAGTTCGTCGTGGCGGCAGTGCTGGTTTGCTGCGTGTTTCTGCGCGGGCCGGGAAATGCGTTCATATACTTCCAATTCTAGAAGCGATCCCGTGAAGACATGACAACCGGCGAAGACATTCCGACGCTTACGACGCGAAAGCCGCCAGGCGGCTTGCTTCGTTGCCGCGCCGCTCAGACGATGCTGCTGGCAGCCGTCATAACGGCCGGGATGGGCCTGGCCCGCGAAAATATGCAGTCCGGCCTGCCCCCGAAGCTGCTGTGGCGGTTGAAGGTCGACTGGAAAGCCAACGCGGATGTTGTTTTGGCGGGCGACTCGCGCGTGTATAGAGGCCTGTCGCCGGAGAAGATCTCAGCCGTGCTCGGCAACTGCCGCGTGCTGAACTTCGGATTCAACTCCGCGGGGTATTCGCCGGAGTACCTGGCCGGGGTCCATCGCGTGCTGGATCCACGGAGCCCCCAGCCGGCCATCGTGATGGGCATCACGCCGCACTCTCTTACTCCCGATGCCGTCAAGGACAATGGCTACCTGCACGCCCTCAGCGACCAGCGCAACCAACCTCCCCCCGCAGCCGAGGAAGTCATGGCCCGCTACTGCCCGGAGGTCCTGAACTTCTTCGAGCCGATGAAGTTCCGTGAGATGCTCCAGACGGTCTTGGGCATCCGCCGCCACAAGAAAGCGACATACCTTGAGTCCTACCGTTTGAATGGATGGGTGCCGGGACGATTGATCCCTGAGGACTCCAGTTCGGGGCTTAAGGCGTACAGGAAGGTTTTCAACGAGAACAAGGTAAGCGACGAAACGGTCCGGGGCATTCTGGATGCCGTCAGGCAGTGGACGCGGTGCGGCATCGGCGTGTATGGTTTCCGCCCGCCAACCACCGCGGCAATGGTGGCACTTGAGGATGCCCAAAGCGGGTTCGACGAGGCGAAGTTCGTAGCCAAGTTCGTCAAGGCCGGCGGGC
>CAZSBS010000113.1:0-14653 GCA_964605095.1 uncultured Planctomycetaceae bacterium
TTCACGGGGCTTTGACCGCCGAAGGCGGGTATAGACCAGGCCTTTCAGGCCTGGGCAGGCTGGCTCGCTTCTGTTGTTTTGTTCAGCACGCCTCGGCGTGCTTGCAGAGGGCTTTAGCCTGAAGGCTTTAAGGAGCGGGTAAGTGTGCTGAAGCGCGCTATCAGGAAAATGAACAAACACAGTTTTGTGTCACACGTTAACCAGGGCTAGAAGCCCTGGCCTATACCCCCCGCATTGCGGGGGGCGAAGCCCCGTGAACGGGGCTGACAAGAAGGATGTAAGACACGTACAGATGATAGCGGTAGAGGTCCAAGGCTATGCACATTCAGGCCGGGCGGTTCAAGGGGCGGGTGCTGCTGAGCCCGCCGGCGGGCAGCGTGACCAGGCCGATAACCGGCCTGGCCAAGAAGTCCCTGTTCGACACGCTTGCCGACTGGATGCCCGAGGCGGTCGTGGTGGACCTGTACTGCGGCACTGGGTCGATGGGCCTGGAGGCACTGTCGCGCGGGGCGCGCCGCGTGGCGTTCGGCGAGATGGACCGGCGCGTGCTGGATAGGCTGAGACGGAACATCGACGGCCTCGGCGTGGGAGAGTCGTGCATAGTCTGGCCGGGGGACGTGACTCGCGGCCTGGCGGGCCGGTTGGACGAGCTTGGCGAGAAGGTCGACCTGGCGTTTGTTGACCCGCCCTATGCCGACCTGCGAGAATGGGATTGGCCAGCGGCTGAGCGAACATTGTTTGCCCCGCTGGCGGACCACCTGGCGCCCGACGGCGTGGTGGTTCTGCGGATGCCGGGCGACGCGGCCTTGCCGGCGGGCGTCGGCTCGGCGGGAGGCGTCGAAGGCCTGACCCTCGCCGGGCTGACTTGCCGAAAGGTCAAACGCTTCGGAGCCATGGTGCTGGCGATAATGGGCCTTGCCCAATGATGCCCCTGCTGTGGCAGATCCGATGGAAGCAGAGTCATGGCGAATGAACTGAAGCAACAAGATCGGCGTGGCAGGCCCGAAGGGCCGGAAGCATTTGGCCGGGGGCGTAAGCCCCCGGACAACCCCCTCGCGCAAATTGAGCCCCGAAGGGGCGACAGAATGGACATGTCCTGGCGCGATGAGAGTGCCCGTCTGTCGCCCCTTCGGGGCTCTTTTCCCATTGAGCTTCGTACCGGGGGCTTACGCCCCCGGCCAAATGCTATCGCCCCTTCGGGGCTTGCCGAACTGCCGTGTCCCTTGCGGGACATGGTAAAACACGGCGTCCATTCATCGGCCTGGCTCCCGTTCCCGGCTACCGGCTACCGGCCACTGGCTACTGAGAACCAAAATGCCCAAATCCTCATATCTTTATTTTGAGCCGGAGCGGATCGCCAAGCTCCGCAACCTGAACCTCCTGGCCCGCCAGGCGGTCGAGGGGTTCATATCCGGCCTGCACCGCAGTCCGCACAAGGGTTTCTCCGTCGAGTTCGCCGAGCACCGCGAGTACACCGCCGGCGACGACATAAAGCACCTCGACTGGGTCGCCTACGGGCGAACCGACCGCTACTACATCAAGCAGTACGAGCAGGAGACAAACCTGCGGGCGTACATCCTGCTGGACCTGAGCAACTCGATGGGCTACCGCTATAGCTCGCCGGTGACGAAGTTCGTCTACGGATGCTTCATGGCCGCGTGCCTCAGCTACCTCATGTGCCGCCAGCAGGACATGGTCGGCATGATCGGCTTCGACGAGAAGATGCGATTCCACCTGCCGCCGCACTCGACGCCGGCGCACCTGGACCGCGTGTTCAAGCAGCTCGAGGGCATCGGCCCAGGCCGAAAGACAAACATCGCCCCGACGTTCCACGACCTGGCCAACATGGTCCCCAAGCGCGGGCTGGTGATCGTGATTTCCGACCTTTACGACGACCCGGCCGAGATAATGAAGGCCCTGCAACACTTCGTCTTCAAGCGTCACCAGATAATTGTTTTTCACCTGATGGACCCGGCCGAGCTGGACTTTCCGTTCAAGAAGGTCATGTCCTTCATGGACATGGAGACCAACGAGCGTCTCCAGGTGGACCCGCGTTACGTGCGGGAGGGCTACATTGAGGAGATCAACGCATTCGTCGCCAACTACCGGCGCGAGTGCGGGCTGCGGAACATCGAGTACGTCCTGACGCGGACCGACGAGCCCTACGACCGATTCCTGCTGAACTACCTGGCCCGGCGAAAGGCAATGCTGAGATGATGCTGGCCCTTGGATTCGCCACCCCGCTTCTGCTGATCGGCCTGCTGGCCGCGGCGATACCAATCATCCTGCACCTGCTGTCCAGCGTGCGGGCGCAGGACATGATGTTCCCCACACTGCGATTCCTCCGGCTGAGCATGGAAAAGACCGCGCGCCGGCGCCGAGTGCAGAACTGGCTCCTGCTGCTGCTGCGGGCGGCGATGCTGGCGCTATTGGCGCTGGCGGTCGCCGAGCCAATCAGCAGGGCGACCGGCGGCTGGCTTGCCGGCAAGCGATACGCGGCCGCGGTGATCCTCGACAACGGCTACTCGATGGCGGTCAATAATGCCGCCGGCAGCAGGTTCGAGCGAGCCAAGGCTGAGGCGGCCTCGCTGTTGAGCGGCGACGACCGCCCGAGCGTTGCGGCCTTGCTCACCACGGGCGCCGGCTTCAACTCCACGAGCCTTTCCGGCGGCATGGAGGAGTTGCGGGCGCAGGTTACCCGCACGCGAATCGGCTACGGCCCGGCGGCGCTGGCGCAGCGTTTCGCCTCGGCCGCCAAGATGCTCGAGGCCGACAGCTCCCCGCGAAAGGCCATCTACCTTTTCAGCGACATGCAGCGGACGAGCTTCGAGCAGATCGCCGCCCTGACGGACATCTCGGCCGGGCGGGATATCCACCTGCTTGTCGTGGACACTTCGCGTGGCGAGGTCAGCAATGTCGGCATAAGCGATCTTCAGATCGCCGGGCAGCGTGTGGTGGACGCGGTGCTGGAGTTCACGGCCACGCTTGTCAATTCCTCACCTACGGACAAGACGGTGGACGTCGCGTTTAAGGTGGACGGTTCCGCCGAGGCGCCGCGGGTGCGCAAGACGCTTCGCCCGGCCGGGCTTGATGGATCGAGCGCCAACGTGCGATTCCATCATCGTTTCAGCCGGGCCGGGGAGGTTTCGGGGCGGGTGGTGCTGGAGACGTCGGACGACCTGGCGGCCGATAACGTGCGGATTTTCAGCCTGGACATTGCCGGGAGGGTGCGCGCCGCGGTGGTTCGCGGCGAGGCCGACACGGGCGGCCCGATGAGCCCGTCGAGCATGCTGTGCATGGCGCTGGACCCGTACGGGCGGGAGGATCGGCCCTGGCCGATACGCTCGGCCGTGATCGAGTCGCCCCAGTTCGGCAGCAAGGATCTCGACGAGGCGGACATCGCGTTTTTCTGCGAGGTGCCGCGACTGACAGCCGCGCAGGCCAAGGGCATTGAGCAGTTCACGCGGCACGGCGGCACGTCGGTGTTCTTCCTTGGGCCGGATGTGGACGCGGCCTCGTACAACGAGATGCTCGTCCAGCAGATCCCCTCCGAGGGGGGCCTGCTTCCGGGCCGGCTTGAAAAGGCCGTCGGCGACGTCGGACCCGGCGCAGCGTCGGTTGCCCTGGCCGCGGTGGACGTGGCGCATCCGTTCTTCGCCGGTCTGTACGACAGCCAGGCCGACTACCTGATGGTGCTGGTCCAGCGTTACTACCGGATTTCGCCTTCGTCGAACCCTGGCAAGTGCGTGGTCCGTCTGGCCAACGGCGACCCGCTGGTGCTGGTCAAGAGCTTCGGGGCCGGGCGGGTTGTGCTATGCACCACGACCTGCGGGCCAGGGTGGTCAAACCTGCCGATAACGGGCCTGTTTCTGCCGATGGTGGCACGGATGAGCCTCGCCGCCCGGCGGGAGCTGAATGCCGATCCGATGTACCTGGCCGGGGCACAGGTGACGATCCGCCCGCCGCTGACCGGCCAGGATGCGCCGGGCGCCGGCGAGAAGCTGTTCGTCAACGTCACGCCGCCGCCGGAGGCCGGCACGGCCCCGAGAGTCGCCAACCTGCCGCTACGCCCGACGGGACAGGGTCCCTCCGCGACGTTCGCCGACACCGACGAGGTCGGCTCTTACCGGTGGAAGGTCTCCCGCGAGGCCGCCGGAGCCGCGCCGTCCGGCAGCTTCGCCGTCAATCCCTACGGCCCCGAGACTCAGATCGAGCCGATACGCGCCCCAGATTTCGCACGCGCCATGAAGGCCAGACAGTTCTCGCGAGTTTACGTCGCTCCTACGCTTGCGGAGGTAAACGCCCTGGCCTCCGCGGAGTCCCAGGGCCGGAACTGGTGGGATCTACTGCTGGCTGCGACGATCCTGATCTTCGTCTTCGAGGCCGTAATCGCCAACCGCCGCAGCGGCGGGGCGGAACTGGTGCCCGCACAAAGTTAGCAGGGACCTGCCCTTCGTAGCCTTGGCGAAGGAGGGTGCAGGGGAAGAAGAAGCAGGTTCATGCGGAGGCCGCAGAGAAACGCAGAGGTGAAAGAAGAAGAAACATATCGCCTGACGGCGCCACTACGAACGCTCCGCGTGATCCTGACTTGCGCCGCGGTACAAAGACGCATCTGGCGTTCGTAGTGTGCCCGTGAGGGCATATTCTTCTTCTCCTTCTTCTTCTTACCTCGGCGTTCTCCGCGGTCTCTGCGTGAACCTTCTTCTTTTTCTTCTTTTTCCCCGGCATCGGCGGGCATGTAGAATGACCCCATGGCAGAGGCGGCGGGTAAAGCTACGGCGTTGTGGGTATTGCGGCGGCTTCGGGCGGCCGGGCACCAGGCCCTGTTTGCCGGGGGTTCCGTACGCGACATGCTGCTGGGGCGACCCGTGACGGACTACGACCTGGCCACCGACGCCTCGCCGGCGCAGGTCCGCGGGCTGTTCCGGCGGGTGCTGCTGGTCGGCGAGAAGTTCGGCGTGGCGATGGTGATTCACCACCGGAGGAAGGTCGAGGTCGCGACGTTTCGCAGCGACCTGTCCTACAGCGACGGGCGAAGGCCTGACGGCGTGCGGTTCTCCACCCCGCGAGAAGACGCACTGCGCCGCGATTTCACCATCAACGGCATGTTCTACGACCCCATTGCCCGCGAGGTGATCGACTACGTCGGCGGCCGGGATGACCTGGCCGCGGGCGTCGTCCGCACCATAGGCAAGCCCGACGAGCGGTTCGCCGAGGATTACCTCCGGCTGGTCAGGGCTGTGAGGTTCGCGGTGAGGCTGGGCTTCGAGATCGACCCGGACACCGCGGCCGCCGTGGCGAAGTTCGCGCCCAAAATCGCCGCCATCAGCGGCGAGCGGATATTTGATGAACTGTCGAAGATGCTCTCGCTGCCCTCGGCGGGCGAGGCGCTGCGGAAGCTTGCCGAGCTTGGCCTGGCTGTTCACGTCCTGGGCGACGTCGCGGCCGACAAGGAGCTATGGGCGACGGCGGTGCAATGCGTCTCAGCCGTGGCGGGCCGGAAGGACCTGACGCTCACTCTGGCAGCCATGCTGGCGGAGCTGCGCGCCAGGACGGTGGCCGGCATGACCCGGCGGTGGGGGGCGTCCAACGATCTGCGTGATGCGCTGGTCTGGCTTGGCCAGCATCGCGACGACTGGCGGGACCTTGGCGGAATGCAGCTTTCATCCTTCCGCAAGCTGGCCGGGCACGAACAGTTCGCCCGCCTGCGTGCCCTGTGGCGCGTGCGGGCTCGCCTGGCCGACGGACCCGCCCGCGCTGAGGCGGCCAGCCGGCTCGTGACGCGCCGCCTGCGCCAGATTCCCGGCCACGAGCCGCTGCCCGAGCCGCTCATCACCGGCGCGGACCTGATTGAAATGGGCCTGCATCCCGGCCCGGCCATGGGCAAAGCCCTCCGCGACGCCTACGACGCCCAACTGAACCTCGAAGTCGCCACCCGCCGCGAGGCACTCGCGCGGGCCAAAGAGGGAATTGACCGCAGAGACGCGGAGGCACTGAGAAAAGAAGAAGAATGAAGAGATAAGCAAAGATAAACGCAGATGAACTCAGATATAAATCTTCATTTCTCTCACCCTTCGAACTTGCGGATGAGCAGGCAGGCGTTGTGTCCGCCGAAGCCGAAGCTGTTGGACAGTGCGATTTTGACGGGCGCCTCGCGCGGGGTGTTGGGCACGTAGTCGAGGTCGCACCCCTCGTCGGGGTTTTCCAGGTTCAGCGTGGCTGGGATCGTGCCGGTCTCTATCGCCTTGGCGCAGGCTATGAGTTCGACGCCGCCGGAGGCGCCGAGAAGGTGGCCGGTGGAGCTCTTTGTCGACGACGCCATCAGGCCATTGTAGACGTGCGCGCCGAAGGTCTTCTTTATCGCCACCGTCTCGGCCTGGTCGCCCAGTTGGGTGCTGGTGCCGTGGACGTTGATGTAGTCGACGTCGTCGGCGTTGACCTTGCCGTCGCGCAGGGCTTCCCGCATGGCCAGGATGGCGCCGTGGCCTTCGGGGTCCGGCGCGGTGATGTGGTAGCCGTCGGCGCTGGCGCCGTAGCCGATGAGTTCGGCGTATATCTTCGCGTCGCGGGCCAGGGCGTGGGAAAGTTCTTCAAGGATGACCACACCGGAACCCTCGCTCAGGAGGAAGCCGTCACGGTCCTTGTCGAATGGCCTGCTGGCACGCTGGGGTTCGTCGTTGCGGGTGCTCAGGCCCTTTAAGGCGCAGAAACTGGCCAGTCCGATGGGCGTCAGGGCCGCCTCGGAGCCTCCGGTGATGGCGATGTCGCACCCTCCGCGCTGGAGTATCCGGAAGGCCTCGCCGATGGAGTTTGCGGCCGACGCACAGGCGGTGCAGACGGAGAAGTTTGGTCCTCGGAGTCCCCAGACGATGGAAATGTTGCCGCAGGCGGCGTTTCCCATAAGCCTGGGCACGGTCAAGGGGCTGACCCGCCCGGGGCCCTTATCGAGCATCCGCTTGTGCTGGTCTTCGAGTTCCTGCAAGCCGCCGATGCCGCTGCCGACGATGACGGCGCAGCGGCCAGGCTGCTCGCCGGCGAAGTTGAGCCCGCTGTCCGCCACGGCCTCGATGGCGGCCTGGACGGCGAATCGGGCGAAGCGGTCCATCCGCCGCGATTCCCTGGGGTCCAGCAGATCAGATGTTATGGTCTGCCAGTCCTGGACCTCACCGCCGATCTGGGATGCGAACGGGGAAGGATCGAACCGCGCTATGCGGCGGATGCCGCTCTTGCAGGCCAGCAGATCGGCCCAGAACTGCCCAACATTGTGGGCGAGCGGGTTGATCGTTCCCAAGCCCGTCAGTACGACGCGGCATGTAGCCATTGAATCCGGACCTCTGGCACTCAGGCCTTACTGGAGTGCTCCTTGATGTAATCAACGGCCTGGCCGACAGTCTGGATCTTCTCGGCCTCCTCGTCGGGGATGCTCATCTCGAACTCGTCCTCGAACTCCATCACGAGTTCGACGGTGTCAAGAGAGTCGGCATTGAGGTCATTGACGAACGACGTTTCTCGGGTGATCTCGCTCTTATCGACACCCATCTGCTCGGAAACGATCTCAATCACTTTGGCTTCGATTTCTTCCGACACGTTCCTACCTCCCTGAAGATTCCAAGGATTTATGCATGTTTTCCGTTTTTCCACTCATACCACACAACGTCCGCACCTTTGCGGGCGGCGTACTATAGCTTGACCGGACCGGCCTTGCAACAATCATCTCCCGCCGGCGCGGGACAAATTATTTACGTGTGCATTCCCCCGTCGACGCTGAGGACCTGCCCTGTAATATAGCTGGACCGATCCGACGCCAGGAACGCCACAGCCCTGGCGATATCCGCCGCCTCGCCCATCCTCTTCATCGGGATCATCGACAGGGCGATGTCCTTGGCCTGCTGGGGGATGGCGTCGGTCATGTCCGTGCGAATGAAACCCGGGGCGACGGCGTTGCAGCGGACGCTCTTGCCAGCGAGTTCGATGGCTGTCGTCTTGGTCAGGCCAAGCAGGCCGGCCTTGGAAGACGAGTAGTTCGCCTGCCCGCGGTTGCCTTCCAAACCGCTGTAACTGGACATGTTTATGATCGCCCCGCCGCGCTGGCGGACCATGTGCCGGCTTACCGCCCGCGTGCCGTAAAACGCGCTGAAAAGGTTCACCTTCAGCACCAGGTCCCAGTCCTTGTCGTCCATCCGCATCAGCAGCCCGTCGCGGGTGATGCCGGCGTTATTGACCAGCACGTCGACATGCCCGTACTTCTCAGCCACGTCATCGACAAGGGCGGTGAACCCCTCGCTGTCGGTCACGTCGAGCCTTCGGCAGTCGAGTTTCTCGCCCGGCGAGCCGAGGTCGGCCCGCAGCTCGGGGAATTTTTCTTCGAGCAGGTCCACCCCTACGACGGTCATACCCATCGCCAGCAACTCGCGGCAGATTTCCCGCCCGATTCCACGGGCCGCCCCGGTTACGATTGCAACCTTATCGCTGTCAGCCATTTGTCGCTTTCTTCTCCGTCTTCTCTGCGCTCTCTGCGAGCTCCCGCAGGGCCCTTCGGGCTGCGCGAGATATTCTTTTTCTTCTTCTATTGCTTCGCCAATTCCTCGACAGCCTGGAGGCTGTTTATGCTGACGATGTCGGCCCGGCGGTTGATTCGTCGCATAAGTCCGGCCAGGACTCGCCCGGGGCCGATCTCGTAATACCTTTCGACGCCCTGGGATTCAAGCAATTCCATTGTCTGCTGCCATCTGACGGCCCCGGTGAGTTGGGCGATGAGCTTGGCCGGTATGGCCGAGGCATCGGCGTAGACCTGGGCGTCGACGTTGGCGACGACCGGTACGGTCGGCGTGCGGAAAGCCAGGCTGCCAAGGGCGTTGGCGAGTCCCTCGGCCGCCGGGGCCATGATCTGGCTGTGAAAGGCGCCGGCAACATTCAGCCTGACGGCGCCCTTGGCCCCGTACTCGGCAGCCAACTGTTCGACCCGCGAGCACGCGGCCAGTGAGCCGGAGACGACCACCTGTCCGGGGCAGTTGAAGTTAGCGCACGTAAGGGGCTCGCCCTGGGCTGCGGCGGCGACCAGCGTCTGGGCCGCCGGCTCGTCCAGTCCGATCAGGCAGACCATCCCCGACGCGGTGGCAGTGGCTGCCTGCTGCATGAGTTGGCCGCGACTGGCGACCAGGCTGACTGCCGGGGCAAAGTCGATGGCGCCGGCGGCATAAAGGGCGGTGTATTCGCCGAGGCTCAGGCCCGCCGCAAATGCCGGCCGGATCGAGGCGAATCTGTCCGCCCCGAGCAGTTCGCGCATGACCGCCAGCGTCGCGGCTGAGACTGTAAAGATCGCCGGCTGGCAGACATCGGTGCGGGCGAGCTGGTCGTCAGGGCCCTGGAAGCAGAGCTTCCTGAGTTCCAGGCCGGTGGCGGCCTCGGCCTGCTCGAAGACGGCCCGGGCGCCGGCAAAGGCGTCGCAAAGGTCTTTGCCCATGCCGACTTGCTGAGCGCCCTGTCCCGGAAATAGCCAAGCGGTTTTCATTACGTTGATTCTCTGAATCTCCGTGGCTTTGCGGTTGATTAGGCCTTGGGGCTAAAGGCGAACGACGGCCCCGGCCCAGGTAAGGCCCGCGCCGAAGGCCACCAGCAGCAGCGTCGAGCCCGGCCCGATCCGCCCCTCGTCGCGGGCGTTCTGCATGGCCAGGGGAATGGACGCCGCCGACGTGTTGCCATACATGTCGATATTGACGAAGACCTTCTCCCGAGGGAGCTTGAACTTCGCGGCCGCTGACTCGATTATCCGGCTGTTGACCTGGTGAGGCACGACCATGTCGATGTCGTCGACGGTCAGGCCGCACTGCTCCATGCAGTGGCCCAGGAGCCACTGCATCTTCTCGACGGCGAACTTGTAGACGTCCCGCCCGCGCATCTTGATGAAGTGGTCGCCGTCGCCGACGGTCTGGAGCGTGGCCGGGCAGCGCGAGCCGCCGGCGGGGATGTGAATGAAATCCCACCCGCCGCCATCGGCGTGCAGGACGGAGTAGAGCAGACCGCGGTCCTGATCCTCCGTTCCCTCGAGCACGACCGCGCCGGCGCCGTCGCCGAAGAGCACGCAGCTCCCGCGGTCGGTATAGTCGGCGAATCTGCTGAGAGTCTCGGTGCCGATGACCAGCACGCGCTTGTATGTGCGGGTCTCGATGAACTTGCTGGCGACGCTGAGCGCGTATATGAACCCGCTGCACGCGGCGCCGATGTCGAAGGCCGGGATGTCCTTGGCGCCAAGGCTGTTCTGGATGCAGCAAGACGTCGAGGGCAGGATCATATCGGGTGAGGCGGTCGCGACGATTATCAGATCGATGTCCCGCGGAGTCAGCTTGGCGTCGGCGAGGGCGTTTCTCGCGGCGATCGTGCCCAGCGTGGCGGTGGACTGGCCTTCGGCGGCGATGTGCCGCTGCCTGATGCCCGTTCGCTGCATGATCCACTCGTCGGACGTGTCGAGGAACTTCTCGAAGTCGGCGTTGGTGAGCACTTGTTCCGGCACAGCCGCCCCGAGGCCGATGATGGCGGCTCGCAATGGCTTAGGCATTGCTGCTCCTGGAAGGCGAGGGCGCATCATGGCTTGCGCCCTGGTTGACAAGCTCCACGATTTTCTGGTTGACCTGGTGGTTGGCGAATTCCTTGGCCACGCGGGCGGCGTTCATGATGCCCCGGTGGTTGCTGGCGCCGTGGCAGATGATGCTGATTCCAGCCACGCCCAGCAGCGGCGCGCCGCCGTACTCGTTGTAGTCGTACTTGCCCATCAGTTGCCGGGCGGCCTTCTGGATGGCTGGGGCGTGATCCGGCAGGGCCCCGAGAAGTTCCCGCACGATCGCCTCGCCTACGCTGATGGCCATGCCCTCGATGAGCTTGAGCATGACGTTGCCCACGAAGCCCTCGCAGACCATCACGTCGCACTCGCCGCTGAAGAGGTCGCGCCCCTCGACGTTGCCGACGAACTGGATGTTCTTGTCGGCCTTGAGAAGGTCGCGGGCCTCCTTGACCAGGGCGTTGCCCTTGGCCTCTTCCTCGCCGATGCTCAGCAGGCCCACGCGGGGGCTCTGCATGCCGCAGATGGCCTGGACGTATACCGAGGCCATGATGCCGTACTGATAAAGGTGCGCGGGGCGGCAGTTGACGTTCGCCCCGACATCGCAGACAGCCACCGGACCCGCCGGCGTGGGGGTTATAATCGCGATGCCAGGCCGGTGAACGCCGCGAAGGCGCCGAAGCCGCATCTGGGCCGCGGCCACGCACGCCCCGGTGTTGCCGGCAGAGATGCACGCGTCGATTTCCCCGTCGCGGTGCATCTCCGCCATGACCGCAATGGAGCATCGAGGCTTGGCGCGGAGAGCCTCCACAGGCGATTCGTCCATGTCGAGAACCTGGTCGGTGTGACGAATCTCGATATGATCCGTCGGGCCGGTAGCCTTGCCAAGGCATTCCTCTATGGCTGGCTGCAAGCCGACAAGGACGATCCTGTCGCCTTTGGCGAGTATTTCACGGGCAGCTATGGCGCCCTTGACCACCTCGGCAGGAGCAAGGTCGCCGCCCATTGCGTCTATGCCAATCCGCACGGATCAGCTCTCCTTCTTGATTTCCAGGCTCAGGCCCGGGCGAACGAAGCCACAGTTCTCACAGGCCGCGTGCGGAAGCTTGGGCGAATTGCACTGCGGGCAATCCACGTAGTTCACCGGACTCAGGGCATTGTGGCTGCGGCGGCTCCGCGTGCGAGCCCGAGACAGTTTCTGTGTCGGTAGCATGATTCCAATCCTCTACAAGCAAATAACTTGCACCGCAAGTTCGCCCGGCCTTCAACGGCGCGGGCAACAAAGACCAAGCGAAAACAAGCCCAAGACTCTAGGCAGATCAGCCGGGCTTGTCAAGCAAAAACGATTCTCAGCCAAGCGCCTCGCCCGCCCACTTCCCGGCCGCCGCCAGCGCGTCGGCGAGCTTCTCCGGACTTTTCCCGCCGGCCTGGGCCAGCGTGGGCCTTCCGCCGCCGCCGCCGCCGACTATCGCCGCTACGGCCTTTATCCACTTGTCCGCACCTATCTTGCCAGTGGCGACCAGTTCGTCGGAAACCATCGCCACAAGCATCACCTTGCCGTCGCCGGCGGCCCCCACAAACAGCCCGGCCGCGCCTTTCTGACGCTGCCGGTCGCACTCGGCACGCATCGCATTGGCATCAGGAACGTCCATTCTACCCACCATTACCGCGCCAACGGGTGTCGAAATCGTCACTTCAGGCGCGAATTCCTTCACCGCCGCAGCTCCGGCGGGCACTTTCGGCGCTCTTCGGAGCTCTTTGACCTCCTTTGCCAGCGCCTCGATACGCTCCGAAACATCTTCCGGCTTCACTCGAAGCAACTGTGCGGCCACCCGAAGCATCTCATCGGCGCGCAGCATGTGCTCGATCGCCCCCCGGCCTGTCAGCGCCGTGATCCGCCGCACGCCCTTTGCCACTGACTCCTCGGAGACAATCTTCATCGCCCCGATCTGTCCGGTGTGCTTGAGATGCGTGCCGCCGCAGAACTCGGCCGAGCTGTCGGCGGCGCCGCCGATCGTGATGACCCTCACGGGGTCGGGGTATTTCTCGCCGAAGACCGCCCGCACGCCGGGGACCTTCTTCGCTTCGGCAAGGGGCAATACGCGATGGGTGACCGGCTCGTCGGCGAGGATTCGCTGGTTGACCATTCGCTCGACCTGGGCGAGTTGCTCGTGCGTGACGGCCTGGTTGTGCGAGAAATCGAACCGCAGGCGGTCCGGCGCCACCACGCTGCCGGCCTGGTTGACGTGCTCGCCGAGCACCTCGCGGAGGGCCCAGTTCAGCAGGTGCGTGCCGGTGTGATTTCGCATGGTGTCCATGCGGCGATCGGCATCGACCTCGGCGATCACGTGGCCTGTTGGTGCAGTCCGAAGGTGCTCGGGATATGGTTGCGCCGTGCTAGCACGGGAGACATGTGGGACAATGGTTCCCTCAGTTACGCGCCCGTAGTGGCAGTGGATTACCTCTGCTGGCCCGGCAAGCACCAACCTGGTGTCTGTAACTTCAAATCGCCCTCCCGGCTGACGTTCACTCTCCTTTTCTTGCACAATCACACCAGTATCGCCGACTTGCCCTCCTTGCTCGGCGTAGAAGGGGGTCTCGCGCAGAACCACTATCCCTTCATCGCCTTTGGAAATGCTGGTTGAACCTGTAGACTCAAACTGCCCTTTGGCGTTCCGAACAAGGTGGGCGGTATCTATGACGGTCGTCTGGATCGAAAGTTCGCTATAATCTTCGACGGGCGTCGTCTTGTGACCTCTCGCGGCAAATTCAGCAGCGGCGGATATCTTCTCTACGCGCGATTTCTCTTGGTGCTCAGCCATGGCTTTTTCGTACCCGGGCATGTCCACTTCCAGCCCGGCCTCGGCCGCCATTATCTGCGTCAGGTCCACCGGGAAGCCGAACGTGGCGTAGAGGTCGAACGCAACCTCGCCGCCGAGGCGTTTGCCGCCGCCGGCGAGAACCTTCTCGGCCTGTTTGGCGAACAGGTCGATGCCGCGGTCCAGCGTCCGCCCGAAGCTGACCTCCTCCTCGCGGACGGTCTCGGCTATGTATTCCCGCCTGCTGCGAAGCTCGCCGAACGCCTCGCCCATCAGTTCGACGACCGTGTCGACGAGCTCGACCAGGAACGTGCCTTCGATGTTCAGGTACTGCCTGCCGTAGCGGCACGCCCTGCGCAGAATCCGCCGCAGCACGTAGCCGCGCCCTTCGTTGCTCGGCAGCACGCCGTCGGCGATGGCGAACGTGAGCGTCCGAGCGTGGTCGGCGATCACGCGAAACGCGACATCGGTGATGTTGTCCATGTCCGCTACGTCAAACCTATCGGTAGCCGCTCTTGAGCATTGAGCATTCAAGCATTGGTCATTCCCGGCCGAAGGCCGCGCCCCGTAGCGGTGTTCCGTCAGCGTCTCGATCTTCTCGATGATCGGCACGAACAGGTCCGTCGCGTAGTTGCTGTGTTTGCCCTGGAGGACCATGCAGATCCGCTCGAAGCCCATGCCCGTATCAACGTGCGTGGCAGGCAGCGGCGAAAGCCTGCCGTCCGAGCCGCGGCTGTACTGCATGAACACGAGGTTCCATATCTCGATCACGCGAGCGTCGCCCGCGTTGACCAGCGACCGCCCGGACCCATCCGGCGTCATGTCGATGTGGATCTCGCTGCAAGGCCCGCACGGGCCTGTCTCGCCCATCTCCCAGAAGTTGTCCTTCTTGTTGCCCGGGAGAATATGCGACTCGTCGATGTCGGTAGCCGTTCGCCACAGCCTGGCCGCGTCGTCGTCCGCCACCAGCCCCTCGGCCTCGTCGCCCTGGAAGACCGTCACGTACAGACGGCTCTTGTCCAGCCCCCAGACCTTCGTCAGCAGTTCCCACGCCCAGCCGATGGCCTCGGCCTTGAAGTAGTCGCCGAAGCTCCAGTTGCCGAGCATCTCGAAGAACGTGTGGTGGTACGTGTCGTGTCCGACGTCCTCGAGGTCGTTGTGCTTTCCGCCGGCGCGGATGCACTTCTGGCTGTTGACCGCCCGAACGTAGTCCCGCTTGACCAGCCCAAGGAAGATGTCCTTGAACTGGTTCATGCCGGCGTTGGTGAACAGCAGCGTC
>CAZSBS010000114.1:0-14640 GCA_964605095.1 uncultured Planctomycetaceae bacterium
CGACCGGCCCGACCGCTCGCGGCAGCGGCGTGCCCATCGACGTGCGGCGCGACGACCCCTACGCGGCGTACGACCGCCTGGACTGGAAGGTCATCACCGCGCCGGGCGGCGACGTGTTCGGCAAGGCCGTGGTCAGGCTGCTGGAAAACTTTGAGGCCGTCAAGATCATCAAGCAGTGCTGCGCCCACCTGCGGGGCTCCAAGGGCGAGATCGACGCGAAGGTCGAGGCGATCCCGCCGGGCGAGGCAGTCGGGCACGTCGAGGCCCCGCGCGGCGAGACGTTCCACTACGTCCGCTCCGACGGCACGAACAGGCCCGTGCGGCACAAGATCCGCGCTCCGAGCTTTGTCAACGTGCCGACGTTCAAGGCCTCGTGCATCGGGCTACAGGTGCCCGACGTGGCCATCACGCTGGCGAGCGTGGACCCGTGCTACTCGTGTACGGAGCGGCTATGCTCGGTCGTCGACGCCGGCGACCCGAGCCGGCGGTATGGCTTCAAGGAACTCGTCCGGCTTTCGCAGGAAAAGACGCGACGGATGCTAAAGGAATGGTGAGGCCGCGATGGACACTATAGCCGACATAATCCGAGCCCTGCTAAACCCGGCCGTGCTGCCAATTACGGTAGCCATGCTGGCCGGGGCGGCGGCGTATGTCATCAGCCGCCGGTTGCCCGGACTGTGCAAGGTGCTGGCACTGGTTGGCGCGGCCGCGACGCTCGGCTTTGCCGCGGCGATCGCGTACCGGCCGCCGGGGGACTTCATCTTCCAGTGGATCCAGCTTGCAAAGGGCGTTTCGCTGACGGTGGAGTTGGGTCCGTCGGCGCTGGGCATGGTCGTGGTCATCGGCAGCGCGGTCTTTTCGCTGCTGATCGCGCTGTACAGCGTCCGCGCGATGCAGGGGCATTACTGGGAGGGCAAGTTCTACGCGTATCTTCTGTGGGCCCTTGGCGGGGCGTGCATCGTCGGCCTGGCCCGAAACCTGCTCGTGCTGCTGGTCGGCTGGGAGATCGTCACGCTGATGCTCTTCCTCATGGTGAACCTCGGCCGGGGCGAGGCCAAGGCGGGCGCGGCCAAGGCGTACGCCATCCTGGGCTTTACCGACGCATGCCTCCTGTTTGCGATAGTGCTTCTGGCCGCCCAGCCTGGGGGGTCGGCAAACTGGTCGCTTTCCGGCCCGGCCGTGGCTGCCGGCTCCATGGGGCCGGTGGGATATGTCATATACGTGCTGATCATGGCCGCGGCGCTGGCTAAGGCGGGGGCTGTGCCGCTGCACACCTGGGTTCCCGCCATAGCGCAGGACGCGCCCACGCCGGTGATGGCGCTTCTGCCGGCATCGATGGACAAGCTCCTGGGCATCTACCTGCTGGCGACGCTCGCCCTGCGGATGTTCAAGCCGGACGGGACAATGCAGGTAGTCATGATGATCGTCGGGGCCGTGACGATAATCTCGGCCGTGATGATGGCGATGATCCAGCACAACCTCAAGAAGCTGCTTTCGTTCCACGCCGTCAGCCAGGTCGGGTACATGGTTCTGGGCATCGGCACGGGCACGACGATCGGCGTTGTCGGCGGGCTGTTCCACATGATCAACCACGCGATGTACAAGTCCGAGTTGTTCCTGATGAGCGGCGTTGTCGGCCGGGCCACGGGCAGCGACGAGATCGCCGACGGCGGCGGACTGGCGCGGTCGCTGCCGATCACGTTCACGTGCGCAGTCGTCGCGGCGCTGGCAATCTCGGGCGTGCCGCCGCTAAACGGTTTTGCCAGCAAGTGGCTCGTTTACCAGGGCACGCTGTCGATTCCCAACCACTCACTTGGCATGACGATGATCGTCGTGGCCGTCTTCGGCAGCGCCCTTACGCTGGCCAGCTTCGTGAAGGTTCTGTACTCGGCCTTCCTGTCGGCGCCGCCCAAGGGCGCCCGGCAGGATCGCCAATCGGTGAAGGAGGACTTCTTCCTGGCCACGCCGATGGTGATCCTTGCCGTCGGATGTGTCGTGCTTGGCATCGCGCCGGGGTTGGCGATTGACGGCCTGTCTCAGCCGGCGGTGGTTGGCGGCGCGGTCGGGCCGCTGCCCGTCGTTGCCGATGGGGTGGTCAGCCTGCCCCAGGGCCTCTGGAGCCCCTCAACCGTGCTGATCCTGCTGGGCCTGGCCATCGGGCTTGGTTTCGTATGGGTCTCGATCTTCGGGCGGCGCATCCGCGTAGTGCGTCCGTTCATCGGCGGCGAGGTGCCCGTGCTGGGAGATGGGCGATTCCGCGTGCCGGGGACGCAACTTTACGAAACGATCCGCAAGCTGCCGGTAGTCGGCGGACTGCTCGATAACGGCGAGGCCGGGGCGATGGATGTGTACCACTGGTCCGGCAAGCACGGCGGGACGCTGGTGGAGTTGCTCCGCGCCCAGCACACCGGCCTGGTCAGCCTGTACGTCACATGGTGCCTGATAGGGCTCGTCGTGACGCTCGTATACCTCTTGTTAAGTGCGGGGACCTGAAAATGGGCGTGGAATACATTGTGCTGATGCTGTTGGGCTTCATGCTGATCGCGGCCCTTATCGCCGTCGAGGCCGACGACCTGCTCAGTTCGGTCATCGCCATCGGCGCGGCTGGGTTCGCGCTCAGCGTGGTCTTCCTGCTGCTCGGCGCGCCGGACCTGGCCATTACGCAGGTGGTGGTGGAGACGATCGCGCTGGTGCTGCTGATCCGACTGGTGGTCACGCGCCACGACACGACGTCGGAGATGCCGCGCGACGCTCTTCGCACGGGACTTGTGCTGCTGGCCGGCGGGCTGCTGCTGGCCGGGGCGTTCTTCGCCATCTCCGGCATAGGTGGCAAGGGCGCTATTCCGCCCTTCGGTGAGCCGGTGCTGGGCCACAAGGCTACCGACGCGGTGCCGCCGGGCGTGTCGGCGGACTACCTCGCCAACTCGGCGGAGGAAACCGGCGCCGCCAACGCCGTCATGGCCGTGCTGCTGGACTACCGGGCGTACGATACCCTGGGCGAGGCGACGATCATCTTCGTCTCGATACTCGGCACGTACGCCGTGCTCCGCCGTTTCGGCCGGCGAAAGAAATCCCAGGAGACCGAACCATGAGCCAGGGAATGACACCGATAGTCAAGAACACCGCCCGGCTGGTCAGCGGGTTCATCGCGGTGTTCGGCATATACATCGCCCTGACCGGGCACATCAGCCCTGGCGGGGGCTTCGCGGGCGGGGTGATTCTCGCGGCCTCGGTCGTGCTGATCGTCCTGGCCTTCGGCCGCGAGACGGCCGAGCGGATCATCACTCCCTCGCAGTGCCACCTCTGGGACGCTGCCGGCGCGGGGCTTTTCCTGGCCGTGGCGCTTGTGGGGTACTTCGCGGGCGGTTTCTTCGTCAACTTCATCACTCCAATCTCCAAGGGTCAGGTCGGCAAGCTGTTTTCCGGCGGAACGATTCTCGTTTCCAACCTGTTCATCCTGATCAAGGTGGCCGCCGGACTGGCGGGGGCGTTCCTGGCCCTTGCGGCCTTCCGCCGAGCGGGGCTGCCCGACGGGCATCCGAAGGAGGTCTGCTGACATGGGCACCGCAATATACATCCTGGCCTTCGCCGTGCTGCTGATAGGGCTCTACGCGGTCGTGGCCAAGAAGAACGTCATCAAGATCATCGTCGGGCTGCTGGTCTTCGACTACGCGGTGAACCTCCTGCTGGTGCTGGTGGGCTACCGCAGCCTGGGCTCTGAAGGTTGGGGAAAGCCGCCGATCCTCGCTGAGGGCCAGACGCCGGCCCAACTCGCCGCCACGGCCGTCGACCCGCTGCCGCAGGCGATGGTCCTGACCAGCATCGTCATCGGCCTGGGCCTGACCGCCCTGATGGTGGCCATGGCCATACGCATTTACGAGAGATACGGAACCTTCGACACGAACCAGATTCGCAAACTACGCGGGTAGCGGACGCCGCCGATCGGACGCCCGGGTCCCACCGCGAATCGACAACCGAGGTCGCCATGTCATGATGTTTATCGTGCCGCTACTTGTGATCCTGCCGCTGGGCGCGGCGTTCTGCGCGGTCGCCATGGCGGAGGTGAGCTTCCTAAAGCGATGGACGGGTTCGCTGGCTACGCTGGCCGTGCTTGCGAACCTCGTCTTGGCGGTGCTGCTGTTCGGCACCGGCGACCTGAAGCTGTTCGTGGGCGGCTGGGGGCCGGCCAACACCCTTGGCATCGAGATGGTCTGCGACGGGCTTTCCAAGCTGATGGCCGTGACGATCAACCTGGTGTCGCTGGTGTCCTTCATCTTCGCCGGGCCCTACATGCGCCGGTTCACCAAGCCATGGCTCTTCGACGCGATACTGCTGATAATGATTGGCGCGATGAACGGCGTGGTGCTCGCTGGTGACCTGTTCAACCTGTTCGTCTTCCTGGAGGTTGCGGCCATCGCATCGTATGCACTGGTGGCCTTCGGCTGTGAGGCCGAGGAGCTGGAAGCCGCCTTCAAGTACCTTGTCCTCGGCACGGTAGGCTCGGCCTTCATACTCATGGGCGTGACGGTCCTCTACTCGCTCACCGGGCAACTGAACATGGCAAAGGTCCACATGTTGCTGCCCAAGGCCGGGCTTGGAAGCCCGGCCGTGCTGCTGGCGGCCGCGGCACTGCTGAGCGGACTTGCCCTCAAGGCCGCAATGGTGCCCTTCCATGCCTGGCTGCCGGACGCGCATCCCTCGGCCCCGGCACCGGTCTCGGCGATGCTCTCCGGCGTGCTTATCAAGGCATCCGGCGTCTACGCGATGGCAAGGATTGTCTTCAACGTCCTCGGGCCTACCCCACAGTACGCCGCCATCCTGATGACGCTGGGCGCCGCGTCGATGCTGATCGGCGTGCTGCTGGCCGTGGGGCAGTGGGACCTCAAGCGGCTGCTGGCGTACCACAGCATCTCGCAGATGGGCTACGTCGTGCTGGTGATAGGCGCGGCCGCCCAGGTCGCCGCGCGGCCCTCGCCGGACATGGCCCTTGCCGGTCTGTGCCTCTTCGGCGGGCTGTTCCACCTGCTGAACCACGCGCTGTTCAAGAGCCTGCTGTTTTTGTCGTCGGGATCCATCGAGCACCAGACCGGCACGCGGGAGCTGAAGAAAATGGGTGGTCTGGCCAGAAGGATGAAGGTCACCAGCTTCTGCTGCCGCGTCGGCGCGCTGAGCATTGCCGGCGTGCCGCCGTTCAACGGGTTCTTCTCCAAGCTAATCATCATCGTCGCGCTTGTCCTGACCGGTCATGGGGTGCTGGCGGCGCTGGCTGTATTCGTTGCGTTTGTCACGCTCATCAGCTTCGTCAAGGTCCAGCGCTACGCCCTAGAGGGCCCCCCGGCGGGGCTTGCGGCCCAGGCGTGCGAGGCCCCGGCGCTGATGTGCGCCGCGATGGTCATCCTGGCAGTCCTGTGCGTCGCAACCGGCCTGGCTATCGTGCCGCTGCGGGAGCACGTATTCGGCCCGGCCGCCGATGCCCTGCTCTCCGCGGGGCGGCTCGTATCGATGGGAGGTGCCCCATGAAATGGCTGATGTGTCTTCTGTCCGTGCTGGCACTGTGGGTGCTGCTGTTCTGGTCGCTCGATCCCTGGGTGATCGGCACGGGCGTGTTCTTCGCGCTGATCGTCGGGGCGCTGCTGGGCGAAATCTACCCCGACGGGCTTGCCATGGCGCTGGACCCCCGGCGGTGGTTCTTCCTCGCCCTGTTCGTGCCGTACTTCCTTTGGTACTGTTTCTGGGCCAACATAGACGTGGCCATTCGCGTCATCCACCCGGACGTGCCGATTCGCCCGGGCATAGTCAAGGTTGCAACCACGCTGACCGGCGAGATGTCGCGGACGTTCCTGGCCAACTGCATCACGCTGACGCCCGGCACGCTGACGATCGACATCGACGGGCAGGACCTCTACATACACTGGATCAACATACACACGGACGATGCGGCCCGGCGGACTGCGGAGATCTGCGGGCGTTTCGAGCCGCTGCTGAGGAGGATTTTCGAATGAGCGTCTTCGAGCAAATAGCCTTCGGCCTGCTTGTGCTGTGCTCGATGCTGTGCCTCTACCGCATCGGCAAGGGCCCAAGCGCCCCGGATCGCACGGTCGCCATAGACATTCTCGGCACGCTGATTGTCGGATTCTGCTGCATCATGGCTGTGTGGACCGGGCTGGAATACTACATGAACATCGCCATCGCCTGGGCGCTGATAAGCTTCGTCGGCACGCTGGCGCTGGCAAAGTACCTGGAAGGCAGGACCTACGATGCCTGACATCGCATACTGGCTGATCGGGATCGGTCTGGCGTTCGACCTGTTCGGGTGCGTCGGGCTCGTCCGCCTGCCCGACGTCTACAACCGCGCCCAGGCGGCCACCAAGTGCGTCACGCTCGGCACGTGCGTGATGCTCGCAGGTGTGGCGGTCGCGGCGTTCAGCGGATCCGGCAGAGCGATCTGGCCGATGGGCATAAAGGCGATCATCTGCGCAGCGTTCATCCTGCTGACCAGCCCGGTAGCCGCCCATGCCATCTGCCGCGGGGCGTACATCTCCGGCGTGCCGCTCTGGGACGGCAGCGTCGAGGATGCGTTTGCACCAAGGGCACAGGACATCCGAAGCGAGCACGCTGCTGCCGATTCGCAAAGGGCCGAAAATGAAGAAACCCAAGCTTCGTGAGCTTAAAGAGGCCGTCCGGGCCGTGATCTTCGGGCCATACACCTCGAAGTATCCGGCCGAGCCGCACGAGCCGCCGGATGGGTTCCGAGGCCGGCCAAAGTTCGACGACGACGGCTGCGTCGGCTGCGGCGCGTGCGCCGAGGTCTGCCCCGCCATGGCGATACACGTCCGCGACGATACGCAGCCCGGGCGGTGCGTTCGCGTGATCGAGCAGCGGTGGGACAAGTGCATATTCTGCGGCCAGTGCGAGCTCAACTGCACCACCGGCGAGGGTATCCGCATGACCAAGGAGTACGACCTTGGCACGCTGGACCGCTCGCAGTGCCGCCAGCAGATCGAGCATGAACTCGTGCTCTGCGAGGTCTGCGGGGCGGTCGTCGCCACGCGAAAGCACCTGCTGTGGATCGCCAAGAAGCTGGGCGCGAAGCTCTACGCCAACCCAACGCTCGTCCTGACAGCCGATGGCGCGGCCAGGCTGGCGGCGCCGGAGGTATCCAGGCCGGGCGAGCCGGCCCTGGCCCGCAACGACATCATGCGAATCCAGTGTCCCGCGTGCCGGCGCACGACGGTGATTCACGAACTGTGGGGGCAATGAGCTGCGCGGGCTTCGCCCGCAAATGATAAATGTTCAAATGCCAAATGCTCAATGTGCCGGGGCAGAAGCAAGATGGAAGGAATAACACCCGTGAAATCTGTTCCCTCAGCGCCCTCAGCGCGAGGTCTTCTTTCGCCGGAGATTGTCGATAGCCTCGTTCGGCTGCTTGTGCCAGGAGCGGCGATTGTCTGCATGGGCAACGAGCTTCTCGGCGATGACGCGGCCGGGGTATGCGTGGGGCGGCGTCTTGACGGGTCCGGCCCCTGGAAAGTGTATAATGTGCATACCGCGCCGGAGAACTTCCTGTTTCTCATTGCCGAGGGCAGGCCCTCGGCGGTGCTGGTGATCGACGCGATGGACTTCGGCGCCGAACCCGGCACGGTCGCGCTGGTCGAGCCTGAGCGAGTGACCGGCCAGGGGCCAGGCACGCACGGGCCGTCGCCGGCGGCGTTTCTGGACTTGTTGGCACAGGTGCATCCGTGCCCGATGGCGGTGCTCGGCATTCAGCCGGCCCAGGCCGCGATGACGGCGCCGCTCTGCCCGCCGGTGGCTGCCGCCGTAGACAGCGTGGTATCGGTACTGCGGGCGATTGCAGATCGGCTGGCGCAGTAGTGTAGTGAGGAGGCCCGAGTCATGGTCAGCGGTTCTTTGGGCACTTCGACGGCGCGGGACGGCCTGTCGCTGACAGAGAGGGAACTCTTCGACCGCCTGGGGTGGTTCATCCAAATCCGATGGTTCATGGGCCTGTTTGCCATGCTGCTGCTGCTTGTGGCCTGGAGCATCCTGGGTATGCGTTTCCGCCAGGGCGCCGAAGAGCCCAGGCTCAGCCCCGCCGCCGACGCCGTGCTGGTGATCTTCCTCTACAACGCCCTTTTCACCTTCCTTCAGCACGTCGTTTGTGCCCGGCGGCGGATCACGAGGCGCATCATCATCGCACTGGCGCTGGGGCAGATAGCCTGCGACAGCCTGGCCGTCTGCGGCCTGGTCCACTACACCGGCGGCGTCGAGAACTATTTCATCATCCTGATCCTGTTGCCGCTGGTGATCGCGGCTGAGTTGTTGCCGGCCTGGCTGGCATACACGGCCGCTCTGGGCACCGCGGCGCTTGTCCACGCCATGGCCTACGGTGAACTGTGGGGCGTGCTGCCGCACGTCAGCATTGTCGGGAACGCACCCGGCGCCGCCGAGCCCCTGGCGGGCCTGCACGCCGATGTGCTATACGTGGCGCAGGTAACTGGCGCGCTGACGGCAATGATGTTCATGATCGTCTTCATCGGCTCGTCAATCGCCTCCCGCCTTCGCGACCGTGAGGCGCAACTGGAGGACGCCTACCGCCAACTCAGCGACGTGGACGAGGCCAAGGGCCTCTTCATGCGGCAGGCCGGCCACGAGATGCGAAGCCCGCTGGCCGCGATGTTCAGCATCCTCGACGCGATCTCAGGCAGCGCCGACAATCTCAACGACGACCACCGCCAACTGATCGACCGCGCCAAACGCCGCATCAACGCCCTGATGGAGCTGGTAAAGGACCTGCGCCACTACTCCTGGCTGCGCTCCCCCGCGGCCGCGCAGGAAATGAAAATGGTCTGCCTGGAAGAGCTTGTCGACGCCGCCGTCGAGTTGTTCGGCCCGCAGGCCGAGGCGCGGGATGTCTCCCTGGCAGCCGCCGCCCAGCCCGCCCGGGTCCGCGGCGACGAGGAGATGCTCCGCGAAGTGGTGACCAACCTGGTGACCAACGCCATCCAGTACACCCCGCGAGGCGGGCGGATCGAAATCGACCTGGCAATCGAGGGGACCTCAGCCGTGCTCCGCGTGGCCGACACCGGCATAGGCATCAGCAAGCCGGCTCGCGGCAAGCTGTTCGAGGAGTTCTACCGCAGCCCCGAGGCCCGCAAGCACTTCCCCGACGGTACAGGCCTGGGCTTGGCCATCACCCGTCGAATAGTGGAACTCCACAACGGCCGAATCGACGTCCATTCGCCCCCCGAAGGCGGCACCGCCTTTTTTGTCCGGCTGCCGCTGTTGCAGGCCAACCCAAGCTAACCCCGAATGTGCCCGAAGGACAGCGGCCTGTCCCGGTTGCGGCAATAGCCGGGCTGACGGCCATTGGAGACCACGCTGTTCCTGATCTGACAAAAGTGTTGGAGGCTGGTGACGGATGGCCCGCCTTGTTCGCAGTTGACGCGATCGCCGAGATGGGCGCGGGTGCGAAGCCAGCCATTCCGGCGCTCGTGAAGGCGCTTGAAGGCAAGGACCAGTGGAAAGTCACATATGTCGCCAAGGCGCTCGAGCAAATCGGACCACATGCCAGTGATGCTGTGCCAGCCCTGCTGGAGATGATTCGCAAGAAGAAGCCGGGGAGAACCGCAGCCATCGGTGTAGTCGGGGCTCTTAAGCCTGACACCAAGACCGTCGTTCCGCTGTTGGCAGGGATTGCCAAGGACGCACAGGAGGATGCTGCCGACCGGGTGCAGGCCATCGTCTCGCTGGCTTACATGGGGGTGCGTTCGGATCCTGCAGGGCCACACCGAAGTCGTGGTATCCGCGCATCTGGATGCCGAGGACGTTGAAGTCCGCATCCGCCGTCTCTATGGTCGGGCTCTCCTGGCCGTTGAGGAACGCCACCTCGATCACCGGCAGGTCGGACGGGTCGCCCAGGAGGTACCACGCCTTCTCGCTGTTGCCGGTATAGCTGGAGTTGGACAGGTAGCGGCTGAACTCGCTGGTGGCCGAACTGGCCGGCGACTGCTTGGCCAAGGGCGCCGGTGGCCGCGTGGTACCGGGCACGGACAACCAGCTTGTGCTTCGTAGCGAAGCGGCGTTTCGCGGAGTGGCAACGGTGGACATTCGCGTGCCGATGGAGTTCAAGACCCGCAGCGGGCGGAAGGAGATTATCCTACCGCCTGACGCCGCCACGACCGCCGACGTTGGCCCACGTTCGCCGTTGGTCGTCGCCTTGGCCCAAGCGTACCGCTGGCAACGGATGATTGACTCCGGCGAGGTTCCTGGTGTGGAAGCAATCGCGATGCGGTGCGGCGTCGACAGAACCTACGTCAGTCGGATCCTCGGCCTGGCCGCGCTGGCCCCGGAACTCGTCGAGAAGATAGTCAAGGGCAATGAGCCCAGCGGGCTGTCCATGCGGAAGTTGATGGCCGGGCGGCTCCCGGCTCGGTGGGACAAGCAGCAGGTGGCGATCGGCCAGTGACGTTACACGGGGGCGGTTGTTTCCGCAGTTGTCCGCACATTGATTGTTGAAGCCCATACCGCATACCATGCCGCGAGCATGTTCCTGGAGCGGGCCTTGGGCGAGAGACTATTGGATCAGGCTACGGCCGAGGCACACAGATTTCGGGGCGACGCAGGATCTTGAGCAGGCTTGACATACGTCTTCGCCCTGCCGCCTTCTTCGTGATTATAGCGAGGTTCATATTGTTAAAACACCAAGGTGGGCATAGCATATTCTCGTCCAGTCTGTGCAACCAGGGGTCGTTCGATGAACGGCAAAAAACCTAAGCGTTTGGGCGCAGCAGAACCTACGTCGCCCGAGTCGCCAAAGCACCTTTTCCCTCGGCTCGCGCCCATGCTTCTGTCTTTTGCCTTGCCTGTTCATCGCAGACCGGGGCTTTCGGAGCACGTCGATCACGCATATCTGGGACAATTACGCCAACCAACGACCGTCCGGGACATCCCTACGGGCCTTCTCGTCGAGGGGGGGCTAGTATCCGAGAAGCAAAGAAAGAGAAGATTATTCAATTTCTTTGTCAGAATCTCTGCCAGGACCACGAATTGATATATGAGGAGAGAGCATCTGGCCACGAGGTACAATTTATGAAGGGAATGGTTGATGAATCTTCTCTTGCGGCCTTTGCGGGCCTGGGACAGATACTATCTGTGCAAGCTGGGACAGTTCAATGGGCAACGATAAGGCAAAGCCATTGCCCGCGGCGGTGACGCGTCCCAAAAGGCCAGCTAAGTCCTGTGGCATCAGGAACACCGTACTGCTCGTCGCGCCCGTTGTTTCAAGAACAATAGCCGAAAGGGGCATGAACATGAAGAACGGAAATCTTCTCGTCGCACTGGTTGGCCTTGTCGCCATGGGCATTTTCGCCGCCAATGCCTCGGCTATGTACAACCCCAGCGTGGGCCGATGGATGACGAGGGACCCGGAATCCAGTAATACCAAACGCATCGGGACTGCTGGGCCGGCCGTGGCGGGCGGGTTCATCCCGATGGACCAATACTCAGATGACATGAATCTTTATCAGTATGTGGCCAACAATCCTATCAATTGGGTCGACTACACGGGCAACGGAAGAGAAAGACCTGGTAAGGGCGGCGGATCGTCCCCGGGCACGCCAATAACTCCAGCACCGGGGGCACCAGGGAGTGTCGGACCACCCGAGCAGCCGGCTGGCGAGGGCGCAACTTGTAGCATTCACGTTTACAGGTCTGCAATATGCACGCTCTTTCCCAAGAAGGCGAGTGATTTTGGCCATGAGTGGATCAACGATGGCTCCACCACGTGGGATTTTCCGAAGAACTACTTCGATGACCCCGTCCAACCATGCCATAAATACGACAAAGAGCATCCCATGCATATATGGAATGCGCATGTGACCTACTGGGGCGGAACTCTTCCCAACGGAACGCCATGCAAGCAAGCGAGTTGTCGCCAGATCAAGGCTTGCCTCCAGGCGGCAGAGGATGAATGGGCTGCAACGCCCTACAGGTTCAGCGGCCACAACTGCATAGACTTTGTCTCGTTTGCTCTCAGCAAGTGCTGCATGGCCAAGGGCATGTTTGAGACTCGTTCGCCAGGCTGGGGCGAGGAAAAGAAGGCGTGTTGTGAACGGGAAAAAGAAATGGATCGCCTGGGCTGCAATGGTAGCGGCGGCCCGTGAGGAGGAAACAGAAGCTCCAGGACTGTAGATATCGTTCCCGTGTCTGAAGTGATGAGGCATGCAATGAAACAAGCACTAGCGAACCTGATCTTCCTGTTGCTCCCAGCCACGATTTACGGCTGTGACAACGCGCGTCTATGCCACGACGGAACGTATCGCACCTTCATACCAGACACGGTGCAAGGTTATCACGCTGATCCCAATGACGTGACCATTTGGATGGTTGCGGAACCGTTTGATGGTATTTCATGTTTGCCACGGGATTTGGCTATCCGAAACTTGGTGGCGCCTGACCAATGCCAAGTGACCATCCAGCCACCCGGATGGATTAAGGGACGCCCGCTTATGGCGGTATATACTAAAGGTACCACCAGCACCCCTCAAACCATCAGCTTCGACGTATATCAGGGACAAGCGAAAAGGCAGACGGTGACGATATCTATTGCTAGAACGCCTTCGCTAAACATAATCATTGACGGGAAGCGGTTAGGAGAAGCCCGACCCTGATCCGCGACGAGTATATCCGACCATCATCAATAGCGGCTCCCAGAGGTGGAGCCGCTGTTGTATTTTCCATGCTCTTATAGAACATGGTCGGCACGCCTTGAACGGCCCGACCTTTGCATATCTTGTTGGCGTCACAAATACCTCGACATCGCCTTCCCCGGCGACCAAGGAGATCCCCATGACGAGTACTATGGACCCGATCCGCGCCCATTCGCGGACCAAGGAAGTTTAACCCGCCCAGCGGCTACACTCTGCGTTTGCTGCTGTGCGGGTGTCGTTCGCGTGGCTGGGCGTCCGCAAAACGCTCACCCAAGACCAGAAAGCCCAGGCCGCCGATACATTCGGTGCCGAGGGCCCTTTCATTTCCGCATCGAAGAAGCTCCTCGACAATCAGCACCCCGCCTCCCGAGGCGTAACGGCCGTGCGGAATCAGATCGTGGCACACTGGCGAAGTTCCAGCCTGCCGTATCCGGAGCCAGGCATTCGACTGATCCTCCAGGACACCATCGAGAACTTCGACACCTGCATGACCCCCCACATGCGGGCGGAGTTGGCTGAGGCTGTCGATGCCCTTGATCGGCAGTACGGTGAGCTGCGTTCCGCCGCGGCTGGACAACTGGGTGAGCTTTACAACCCCGCGGACCACCCGCCGAGCTTGTAGGGGCTGGCGCCTCGGGCCTCGGGGCAGGTCCGTTGTTTTTGCACTGGCTGGGACTATGGCGGTGTTCCGCATCGAACCGCGTAGCGCGTCCCGTGGGTCGATTCTCGCAACGCCTTTCCGCAACAGGCAATACGTCTGACGTGATACACCAGGGGCGTGTCCCGACGAATCAGATAGGAGCGGGCCGGAAAGAGAGGAAAACGGCCTATCTCGGTGTTTTCGGGCCGAACGAGTCCCGTGACGGACGCCGTTCGCGGCCCGGCGTGAATCGCCCAAAGCCTTGTGCCCGTGCTGGTTAACGAAACGGCCCGCCGGAGTCATCCAGCGGGCCGTCAGAAATGCTTCTTGGCGAATGCCCGGCCGGACTGGCTCTTCAGATACCGCTCGAATGCCAAGGCCTTTTCCTTGTCCCGGAAGGCGACGGCGGTTTCAATTCGCCAAGGTGCAAACTTTGACGTGTGCGGCACTTTGAGCGCATTGTGGGCCTTTAGGCGGGCGGCTAGGTCTTTGGTCAATCCGACGTACCAGTGGCCGGGCGGATCGATACTCTGGAGCATGTACACGTACCAGAATTGGCCGTCCATGGCGATTCCTTTTCCAGGCGACAATGGCTTGCCGAGACGTAGTTCGCCGCACTCAGTGAACAAATGCCCGTCTTCGCCTACGGCTACGACGTGGCAGTCTTCGTTCGCCGCTCCTAAAGGTCGCGGCGAACGAAGACTGGAGGCGCCGGGGATCGAACCCGGGTCCCGTGACGTTTCAATGCCGGCCTCTACGTGCGTAGTCGCTTTTTTGTTTCTCGCCGATCGGGCCCGAAGCGACGCGGTCCGTCACAGCCAGGATGACCGGGTGTCCCGACGGCGTAACCATCCCACTCGCCGCCGGCAAGCCCGCTGTTTTTCGCCGTGCAAACCTCGCGGGCAAGACCCACACGGCGGGCTGTCTAATTAGGCAGCCATTGCCAGATTCTGATTGGCATGTAACATTGTTCCAGGTGTTTTACCAGGCCTCCTGGAAACCTGGGCACGCCACCGACACCTCAACTCGTCCGGTCGAATCCAATTCGCCCCCGAACAAGCGCGATGCCATAAGCAACATCGGCATATTCTCACGTTCAGTCGTTTATTATAAACCCCCGATCGGGCTAATGCAAAATCATTCCCGCCAATCAATCAAAGATCGATCGTCAAAGCCTCTTGACCCGCCGGCCGATAAGGTATAAAGTTGCTAGTCCGTCGCGAAGCACGGAGAGGTGGCAGAGCGGCTGAATGCGCCGGTTTGCTAAACCGGTCTACGCCGAAAGGTGTAGCG
>CAZSBS010000115.1:0-14596 GCA_964605095.1 uncultured Planctomycetaceae bacterium
GACGGGCGCGAAGGTCCAGGCGGGCTGGAGCACCCTGATGAACAAGCCAATGTAGGCTTGCAGCGGACGCTGCTGCGGGGCGGGTTGCAAGTCAGCCCGCCCCGCGGCGGTTTTGTGTAGCCGGCGGGTCAGCACTCAGTACCCCGCCCCGGAAACGGGGGGGCGAGTGCAGCACCCTCCCCGGCATAGGATCCATAGGACTTAATAGGACCTATCAGCCAATCCCGTTGGCTCGGCACCGGCTACCGGCTACCCTGCTTCGCTGAAGCTACGCAGGGCTGCGCCGGCTACCAGGCGGCACGGGGCCTTGGAAGGTTTTCGCCGCCTTGCCTGCCGTCTGTGCCAGTATTTCCATCAGTCGGCGGATGAGGATTGGGCCTGGCCAGGTTCGTCGGGTCCGCTCGGCATTGTGCTGCCACCAGCCCAGCAGATTGGCCATGAGCACCAGCGTTGGGCGTGTGCCCTCGAACTCCGCGGCCCAGGCTGCGACCACCTGGTGCATGGAGAACGGCTTGGCCGCGCGCGTTTCGGTGTTGGTGGCGCAGCATTGCGGGTCGGACAGGGCGAGGAACTCCCGGCAGGGGATGGGCCTGCTTCGATAGAGTCCGCAGGAATTGTCGGCCAGCAGGGGGCATGGGAATCGGTTTTCGCTCCACCACTTGCCGGCCAACTCGCGCTGCTGGACCGTGCTGGCGGGGTCGTTTGGGTCCAGCGAGGCCATTTGGCCTGCCAGGTCGGAGTCGGCGAGTTTCCGCTCGGCCTGGAGGAACAGCGGTTCGAGGCGGCGCCGCTCGCGATGGGGCAGCACCTGGAGGTCTTCGACAAGCCGCATCGCCTCCGGCACGGTCATGGGCACAAGGAAGCTCGAGCAGCACGCCCCGCAGCCCTTGGAGCAGGTTATCTTCCCGCCGGCGTCCTCGACGCCGCGGATTATCCGCCGGACGAACTCGTCGCAGATCGCCCGCGCCAGCCCGGCGGCATCCTGCAACCTTGCCAAGCCCGTGGGTACCGCTACGCGAAAGACCGCCACCTGCCCGAGGTACGGCACCTGGCTCTCGATAAGCGCACAGCCAGCCGGTGCTGTCTCATCGTCGGCAAGGAGGCGAATCCCGTTTGGCTGTCCGCTCATGGCGCGATCTCCGATAGGCTGTCATTGTAACCTGCCCGTGGTGTCATTAAAGTGGGCGCTATCATTCAGGGAGACCGAAAGGACGCAGCTCATGTCAAAACGAATCGTGATTATCGGCGGCGTGGCCGCGGGGGCCTCCGCGGCCGCCAAGGCCCGGCGCGTCAGCGAGGACGTCGAGATCGTGCTTGTCGAGGCGGGCAAGTATGTCAGCTTCGCAAATTGCGGGCTGCCATATTACGTCGGCGGGGAGATTGCCCGGCGCGAGGACCTGTTCGTCGTGACGGCGGGGATGTTCCGCTCGCGGTTCAACATCGACGTGCGGACCGAGACCGTCGCCACCGCCGTCGACCCGCGGCGCAAAACCGTCACGCTCGTCCATGAAGGCGACTCGCAGGAGCTACAATACGACCGGCTGATCCTGGCCACCGGCACCAAGGCGGTCATACCGCCGATTCCCGGCCTGGACCAGGCCGGAATGTTCACCGTCCGCACCGTGCCGGACGTTGACGCTATCGTGGCCAAGTTGGCGAAGGTCCAGCCGGCGGGTGATCGCGCGACGGCGGCCCCCGAGTCGCCCGCGCGGGCGCTGGTTATCGGCGGCGGGTACATTGGCCTGGAGACGGCCGAGCAACTTCGCCGTCGCGGCCTGCACGTTACCATCGTCGAGATGCTTCCGCAGTTGATGGCCGCGATGGACCCGGAGATGGCCGTGCCCGTCCAGACCGCGCTGGTCAAGGCCGGCTGCGAGGTCGTGCTGGGCGACGCGGTCGCCCGGATCGCCCAGGCCGACGGCGGCAGCGTAGCCGAGACGAAGTCAGGCCGGCGCATTGCATTCGACATCGGCATCGTGGCGGTGGGCGTCCGGCCCAACGTCGAACTGGCGAAGTCCGCGGGAATCAAGCTCGGCGCAACGGGCGCCATCGCGGTGGACCGCTCGCGGCGGACCAGCGACCCTTGCATTTTCGCCGCCGGCGACAACAGCGAGACGTTCCACGCGGTCCTCGGGCGGGCTGTGAACATCCCGCTTGCCGGCCCGGCCAACAAGGCCGGTCGCGTGGCTGGGGCGAATGCGGCGCTGGACCTTTGCGACGCGCCATCGGACCATCCGCAGCGGCTGGCAATGCCGGACGTGCTGGGTACGGCGATCGTCGGCGCTGCCGGCGCTATCGCGGCCGTGACGGGCGTAACCGAGACGCAGGCCCGCCGCGAGGGCATCGAGTGCGCCGTGACGTACCTTCCAGGCCGTAGCCACGCGGGGTACTACCCAGGTGCCTCGATGGTGCTGCTGAAGCTCATTTACGTCCCCAAGACGGGCAAGCTGCTCGGTGCCCAGGGGGTAGGTGGGCCGGGCGTGGACAAGCGGATCGATGTGATCGCAACCGCCATCAAGGCCAATCTGACGGTCGAGGACCTCGAGGATCTCGACCTGTGCTACTCGCCGCAGTTCGGCTCGGCCAAGGACGTGACGATCCTGGCCGGGTTCGCCGCCGCCAACACCCGCCGCGAGGTAATGCCCGCCATGACGCCCGGCGAGATGTTCGACCGCATCGAGGCCGGGCAGCCGCTGACGGTTCTGGACGTCCGCACCCAGCCGGAATGGGACGCCGGGCACGTCGAGGGCGCCATGCACATCGACCTGGGCCAGCTCCGCAAGCGAATCGCCGAGGTCCCCGCCGACAAGCCCCTGGCCGTTATGTGCGACAGCGGCTACCGCAGCTACCTCGCCCAGCGAATCCTCATCAACGCCGGCCGGGAAAACGTCTACAACGTACTCGGCGGAAGGATAGTCACCGAACTCGTCCAGGCCGCAAGGGCTGGGGCGAAAGGGAAGTGAGCGTTTCACGCGGAGGGCGCGGCGTTTGGCCCGCAACCAAAGAGGATTACCGCAGAGGCGCAGAGACACAGAGGTTGAAAAGAAACAGGCCTTATCTCTTTCTCTGCGGTCTCTGCGCCTGCCTGCCGGCACGCCGGAACCAAAGGGGATTTCAACGCAGTCAAACATGAGCCTTCGGCTCACGCGAAAACAGGGGAAGAGTCATAGGCCCTGACCGTTCGGCCCCGGCGGGGCCGGGGATTGTAGCCACGGGTGAAGCGCAGCGAAACCCGTGGAACGGGAATCCCAATTATCCTTCTCGCCCCGGCAGGGGCGAAGGAGAGATTCCTCCGCCCCTGCCGGGGCGGACCTGTAAGATCGTCTACCACGGGTTTCGCTGCGCTTCACCCGTGGCTACAGTCCGTCGCCCCATCCGGGGCGAGAAGTCCGGCGGACACCCTAAGACCTAAGAGCTAGGAGTTAGGACCTTCTTTTCAAACCAGAGGCCGCAGAGAAGGGAAAGAGTTCTTATCTATTGCCGGCCGATTGCTTCCGCTACGGCCAGGGCCTGGCGGAGCGGCCCGACGTCGTGGACGCGGAACATCGTCGCGCCGCGCGACCACGCCGCCAGGCAGGCCGCGATGGTCCCAGCCACGCGGGTGTGCGGGTCTTCCTGGCCCGTCAGAGCGGCGATGAAACGCTTTCGCGACGGTCCGACCAGCAGCGCGTAACCGAGCGAGACGAGCTCGCCGATTCCCGCCAGCAATGCCAGGTTGTGCTCCAGCAACTTGCCGAAGCCGACCCCCGGGTCCACGATTATCCGCTCGCGCGACACGCCGGCCTGCTGGGCCGCCGCCGCACGCTCAGCCAGGAAGGCCCGCACCTCGGCCACAACGTTGTCGTAACGCGGCTCGACCTGCATGTCTTTGGGCGTGCCAAGCATGTGCATCAGCACGATGGGGGCCTGGCGCTGCCCCGCGAGGTCCAGCATGGCTGGGTCGTCCCGCCCGGCCGAGACGTCGTTGATGATTGCCGCCCCCTCGTCCAGCGCGAACCGCGCCACGGAAGCCAGGGTGGTGTCGATGCTCACGACGGCCCCGCTCGCCACGGCCGCGGGAAGAGCCTTCCGCAGCCGGCGTATCTGCTCGCCCGCCGTCACGCGCCGGCTGTCGGGCCTGGTGGACTCGGCCCCGACGTCGATGATGTCCGCCCCCTCATCCGCCATCCGCCTTGCCTGCCCAGCCGCCGCGGCGGGGTCGAGAAACTCCCCGCCGTCGGAAAAGCTGTCCGGCGTGACGTTGAGAATCCCCATCACCACCGGCCGGCGGGTGTGGGGCGACGCGAGGATGTCTTCAAGCGATAAGCTCATGGCAGTTGCCTTTCCGGGAGCGGCAATGGGGCCGCAAATCGGCCACAAGGCAGGCCCGTGCCGACTCGGTCCGCATGAAGCCTCTGGCGTTTGTAGTGTGCCCGTAAGGGCATATTCTTCTTCTTCTTTGTCCCCAGTGTGCCCGTAAAGAAAGAAGAACAACAACAACGCCTTACGGCGTCACTACGAACGCTCCGCATGTGCTTTTGTGCGGCGGCTGCGCCGCCTACTGCTTCATCAGAAATTCGTACGCTCTCTGGAAGAACAGTCTGCCGTCGGCGCGTTTGACGTTGCCTCGGGTCCATTGGGGGTGGTGGGTTATGTCCGTGAAGCGCTCGGGGTGGGGCATCAGGCCGAGGACTCGTCCGGAGCCGTCGCACAGGCCGGCAACGTCGTCCACGCTGCCGTTGGGGTTGATGGGGTACGCCCCAGGCCTGCCCGCTTCATCGCAGTAGCGCAGTGCAAGCTGGTCGTTCTCGCGGAGCTTGGCCAGCACGGCGTCGTCGGCGGGCACGAACTTGCCCTCGCCGTGGGCGATCGGAAGGGCGACGATCTCGCCCTTGGGCAGGAAGACGCACTTGTCGCTGTCGGCGCGGAGGTGGATCCAGCGGTCCACGAACCGGCCGTTGTCGTTCCACGCCAGCGTCGCGTCGCGCTGCATGGCATCCGGCGAGATGTGGCCCCACGGCAGCAGGCCGGACTTGACGAGCACCTGGAAGCCGTTGCATATCCCCAGCACCAGCTTGCCGTCGGCGACGAACCGGTTCAGCGGCTCGGCAAGGCGGTGGATCATCTGGTTGGCGAGGATTTTTCCGGCCGCGACGTCGTCGCCGTAGCTGAAGCCGCCCGGGATCACCAGGAACTGGTACTCAGCCAGCCTGGCGGGGTCTTCCATTATCCTAAACACGTGGCCCCGCTCGGCGGCGAAGCCCGCCTGCTCGAGCGCGAACTTGGCCTCGCGGTCGCAATTGGTTCCCGCGGCTCTCAACACCAATGCCTTAGGTGTGGACATTCTCATTATCCTTGTCGCATAGCAGAGACCGCAGAGGTTGGAAACAGCAAAAGAAACGTCTTTAGATGGGGATTACATGGACTAAAGGATTACATGGATTACAGCGTTTCCATTTCTTAATCCATGTAATCAACTAATCCATATAATCCATGTCAGATGCTGTTTCTTTGTCTTCCCTTCTCTGCGTTCTCTGCGCCCTCTGCGTGAGATATTCTTTTGTTCTTCTTCTTTTACCAGTCGAACGTCTTCTGCCAGGCCGCTTTGGCCTCGGCGGCGGGCAGGTCGATTACCGTGCCGGCCTGGCCCTTTATCACAACCCGGCCGGTGCCGGTCACCTTGCCGACCTCGCCTACGGGGGAGTCCTTGACGATTCGCATGAAGGCGTCGTACTTGTCCGGCGCGACCTCGACGAGGAACCGCCCAGCCGACTCCGCGAACAGGCGGGCCTGGTCGCCGACGGAGTTATCGGTTGTCGCCGCGGCGGCCAGATCGAGCTCGACTCCGAGCCCGCCGGAGAACGCCATTTCCGCGGCCGCGACGGCCAGGCCGCCCTCGCTGAGGTCGTGGCAGCTCCGCACGGCGCCGGCCTCGATCGCAGCCTGGATGGCCCGCATGACCTTCAGGTTGGTTGGCAGGTCCACCGGCGGCACGTCGTTGCCTGTCTGGAGGCCCTCGACGATCAGGTAGTGGCTTCCACCGAGTTGCGGTCCGGTCCGGCCGAGCAGGAGCAGGAAGTTGCCTGCCGCCTTGGCGTCGGCGGTGACGCACCGCGAGACATCGTCGATCACGCTTATCGCGGAGATCAGCAGCGTCGCGGGGATCGCGATGGTCTCGCCGCCCTCGGTCTGGAACTCGTTGTTGAGCGAGTCCTTGCCGGATATGAACGGCGTGGAGTAGCCCATCGCGGCGTCGAGGCAGCCCTTGGCGGACTGGACGAACGTGCCCATCCGGTCGGGCTTGTTGCAGTTGCCCCAGCAGAAGTTGTCCAGGATGGCGGTGCGGTCGAGGTTGGCCCCGACACACACGGCGTTTCGCAGCGCCTCATCCACGGCGTGCAGGGCGCTCTGGTATGGGTCCAGGTCGCCGAGGCGCGGGTTCATCCCGCACGAGATCACCACGCCCTTTCGGCTGGAGAGCACCGGGCGTATCACGGCCGCGTCGCCGGGCCCGTCCTCGCCGACGCCCACCAGCGGCTTGATCGCGCTGCCGCCCTGGACCTCGTGGTCGTACTGGCGGATGATCCATTCCTTGCTGGCGACGTTCGCGGCTGAGAGAATCGCCAGCAGCACGTCGTTGTAATTCTTGCGGGCCTTCGGGGCGGGGCTGGGCCGGTCGATCTTCTCATACACAGCCGGCTTGGTCGGACGGGGGCAACCCTCGTGCAGCAGGCTCATATCGAGCTCGCCGACGAGCTGGCCGGCGTAGTACAGCCTCAGCATGCGGTTCTCGGTGCCGTACGTGCCGATGACGGTCGCCTCGACTCCCTCATCGCCGAATACCTTGAGTATCCGCTCGACGTTTTGGGGCGGCACGGCCAGGACCATTCGCTCCTGCGCCTCGGAGATCCACGTCTCGGCGTAGGTCAGTCCGGCGTACTTGAGGGGGATGCGGTCGATGTGGACCTCGGCGCCGGTGGTCTCGCCCATCTCGCCGACGGCGCTGGAAAGCCCGCCGGCGCCGCAGTCGGTGATGCATGAATAGAGCTCCAGGTCGCGGGCCTGGACGAGCGTGTCGAGCGTCTTCTTTTCCGTGATGGCGTTGCCGATCTGCACGGCGTGGGAGAACTCCGTCTCGTGCTGGTGCGTGAGTTCGCCGCTGCTGAACGTCGCCCCGTGGATGCCGTCTCGCCCGGTCCGCCCGCCGACGCAGACGATCGCGTCGCCCGGGGCGGGCTTGCGCTTGCGGCACTTGTCGATCGGCAGCATGCCGACAGTTCCGCAGAAGACCAGCGGGTTGCCCAGGTACTTCTCGTCGAAATACACCGCGCCGTTGACCGTCGGAATGCCCATGCGGTTGCCGTAGTCGCGAACGCCGCCGACCACGCCGCGCATCACCCGCCGCGGATGAAGCACGCCCTTGGGCACCGCGTCGAGCGGCATGTCCGGCGGGCCGAAACAGAAGATGTCCGTGTTGGCGACCGGCTCGGCCCCAAGGCCCGTGCCCATCGGGTCGCGGATGACCCCGCCGATCCCGGTGGCTGCGCCGCCGTAAGGCTCGATCGCCGATGGGTGATTGTGCGTCTCGACCTTGAAGCACACCGCGTGGGCGTCGTCGAACTCGATCACGCCCGCGTTGTCCTCGAAGACGCTCAGGCACCACGGCTTGGCCAGGTCCTTGGTCGCCTTGAAGACCGTGGACTTTATCAGGTTATCGAACCGCTCGACCTCGCGCCCGGAATTGTCCCGCACGAGAACGTCGCTGCGGAACGTCTTGTGGATGCAGTGCTCCGACCACGTCTGGGCGATCATCTCCAGCTCGACATCCCGCGGCTCGCGCCCGATGCGGCTAAAATAGTCCTGAATCGCCTTCATCTCCGTGATGTTGAGGAACATCTCGTTGTCGGCGGCGAGCTTGACCAGGGCCTGGTCGTCGAGCTCGCGGATTGGCACGTCGACAATCTTCAGCTCGTAGCCCCGGCCATGAACTTCCGGCGGCCTGTGCGCGGCGTAGTGGATGTCCTCGATGACGGGGTTGGCCAGCAGCCGGCGGGCGATTGCCTCGCGGGTTGCGTCGTCGACATCGCCGCCAAGCTCGTACCGCCGGCCCGTGCGAACAGAGGTTATCGCCAGCCCCATATCGCGGATCGCCTGCTCGGTGGATGCCGCCACCGGGTCCATCACGCCGCCCTTGAGGTGAACCTCGATGACGCACAGGCCGGTGTCGTCGCCATCGTCGACGCGGTACTGCTCGATGACGGGGTCGGCCAGGAGGTCCTCAGCCGCCTGGCGGACCTGCTCGGCAGAGAGGTCCCCAGCCAGGAAGAACAGCCTCGCCGAGCGGACCTGGCTTACGGCCTCTATGCCCAGTTCGCGGATTTGCGCGAGCACACCTTCGGCATGCGGGTCGCCGAAGCCTTCTTTGGATCGTATGTCAATGCGATGAATCATTGTCCTGCTTTCGTCCTTGTTCGCCGACGCCGAACTCGCGTCTGATGCGAAGCATTCTAACGGGGGCAGATGGGTGGGGCAATCAGATTCAAAACAGGCCGTGCCGGAGAATGCTCACGGGATGCCGTCGCCTAAGAAAGGGCTTCTTTCAAGGCTTCCTTGTGCTCTTCCGGGCAATAGTATTGGACAAACTGATCGTCTTTTCTGGTCACGGCTTGGAGTCGCGTTAGTTCCCTCGCTATATCGCGCAGGCCTTCAAGATAAATGGGTTGAGCATTATCTATATCAGTCCACTGATACGGCTTATAGGCATCCACGCCACCTTCATCTCGCAGGAGGTAACAACGGGGCGCAATAGCCTCGTTCCCGCCGGACCGGGCAAGTATTCCCTCTGCTTTCGATGCCTTGTCGTGCGCATCAAAGAAGTCCGTAATTGTCAGCCTGACCGGAATAGCTTTGAATCCGCGGCGGCAAAGGAATCGGGCGGAAAGATCTGCCAAGACCGGCTCGGTGGAAAGGGACCAACGATCAAGCTGATAAAGAACGTGATATTCCTGAAGTTGCGAGTATTGGGTTACTGTTGGCGTACCTTCAGGGCTCAGGAACACCCGCAAGGGATCCAGAACAGGGATATTCTCGCCATCCTGCAAAAGTTGCCTTGCCCGTCGCCAGATAGCCTGCAAGAGTTTCTCGTACCCCCTGGTGCATGGGTGGAAATACACGCTCTTGTACATGTAATAGCGAGCGAAGACGTACTCCTCCAACGCATATTTCGTCTTGTCTGGCCACACCGGGAACTTCACAGGCTCGATCTGGCCTTTTTCTGCTTGAAGCGATGCTTCCACAGCCATAGTGTGAATCAGTCGGTAGAAGTCAAAATTGCCATGTCTCACGCCAGTAAAATGGCTGTCCCTCATAAGGTAATCCATTCGGTCAACATCAAGCTGGCTTGAGATCAGTGATCGCTGCCAATAGGGTATGCTTCCTTTTTCCTTCCCCAGAAGCGCGGCTACTCGGTCCGCAAGCCCTCTTTTCTGAAGGACGCGATTCACCCCGGTCCCGCTGTCTAGGATAATTCGACGGGACCAGTTTTCGTGATCATCTCCCCATTGAGATTCCAGCAGGTGGGAGAAAGGGCCGTGTCCAACGTCATGCACTACCGCAACGGCAAGAAGGGCGTCCCGCTCCTCCGGGTCGAGTGCAGCGCCCTCCACACATTCCAGGTGTCGAAGGACTTCCTTCATCAAATGCATGACGCCGAGGGAGTGCGAAAACCGAGTGTGAGTTGCCCCGGGGTAGACCAGATAGGTTACACCCAGTTGGTGGATGTGCCGAAGCCGCTGCATCTCAGGCGTGTCCAGCAACTCCAGTAGCCACCGGTCATCGCCGTTGATGGAAATATAATCGTAAACGGGGTCGCGAATTATCTTCGGCTTCATGCCCCGCCCCCCTTCTTTCAGTCCTTGGGTGGAGCGTAATGCCCGGCAATTTCCTCCGCCTCGTCCAGGACGCTTGCATTGGGCATGACATTCTTGAATTCGGCGGTCATAGCTCTTGCCTGTGCCACCGTAACATTTCTGACAAAGCGATAGAATGCCACCGTGGAAGCCAACTCCAGCGTCCAAAGCGGCTCGGCCAGCAATGCCTGGAATTGGCGGACAAAACCGGAAACTCGCTCGCAAGCGGCCTTGCCTTCCGCCTTGGTTTCATAATCGGTCAGCATCACCTTGCCTTTTTCGGTGACCTTGTAGGAATAACTGGCGCCCATTGGATTGGGAATTTCCGTTTCCGCCAGGACTTTCGATTGGGTCAGAAGGTCGGTTGCCTCGGCTACGTCGCGCGAAAATGGCCCGTAGTAATGAAGGCAGTATTCGGCATCCATCTTCAGGCCAGCCAGTTGAAGCAAAAACACGCACTTATGCAGGCGCTTGCGCGTATCGACTCCTCCCACAGAGTCGATCAGCTTTGTAAGAGCGTACATGTCCATAGCAGAGTCCTTTTCTGACGCGACTTGTTTTGAGTTGCCCAGTACTGATTCCCGAACATAATACTAACTCAATGCCCGCCAAAGTCAAGCGAAATCAAAAGCCGGCCGCAGACACAATCGCCCTTGCCCCCATAGGGGCCAAAGGCAACCGCACCAACCACTATATATTGGGGCTTGCCTGGCGAAAACTTTTTTCTGATTTTTCTGGCGCTGCGGTGCCGCGGCATTGGGGCGCGGCGCCTGCCCTCTACACAACAAACTTCTCGTCGATCTGGGCGAAGGGTGCGATTTCCTTTGCCATGGCCTCGTATCCGTCGCGGCCCATCAGGGCGAAGGTGGCCTTTTTGCCGAGTTCGACGGCCGGCTGGTCGTATGGGTTGATGTTCAGCAGTTCGCCGGCCAGGCTTGTGGTGAACTCGTAGAGGTAGATGAACTCACCGACGGTGTGCGGCGTGATCTCGTCAAAGCGGATCGTCACGCTGGGCCGCTTCGAGCAGGCCAGGGCGTACTCGGTGGCGGCCTTCTCGGCGTTGAGCAGTGTGCCCAGGTCGGCCTTGCGAAGGTACGCCAGGCCGGGCACGTCGCCGAAGACATCCGGCACGGCCAGCTCGCGGGGCTGTTTGGCGACTTCCAGGAAGACCGTCAGCTTGTCGTTTGGCCCCTCGCGGTAGAGCTGGACCTGGCTGTGCTGGTCGGTCGTGCCGAGCGCCTTGATCGGCGTGGCGCCGGCGAAGACCTCCTTGCCGGCGCGGTCGTGCTGCTTGCCGAGGGACTCGGCCCAGAGCTGGCGGTACCAGTCGGCCAGCAGGTACAGGCGGTTGGAGTAGGGCATCATCACGTGCATGATCTTGCCCTTGGCGGCCGCAAGGTGCGTGATAGCGGCCAGGACGGCGGCGGGGTTTTCCCGCCACTTGGGGTTCTCGGTGCGTTTTTTCATGGCTGCGGCGCCGGCGAGCAGTTGGTCGATGTCGATTCCGCACATGGCCGCGCTGAACAGGCCGACGGGCGAGAGCACGCTGAATCGTCCGCCGACGTCGCCGGGGACTTCGAGCGTCGCGTATCCGTCGGCCTTGGCGATGTCGTGCAGGGTGCCCTTTTTGGCGTCGGTGGTCGCGACGATCCGCGAGGCGAAGCTGGCGCCGAGCTTGTCCTTGAGGGCTTGGCGGAAGATCATGAACTGGCTGGCGGTCTCGGCCGTCTCGCCGGACTTGCTTATCACGTTGACGCACGTGGTGGCCAGGCGCGGGCCGATGAAGTCCAGCACGTCGGAGACCATGGCGGGGTCCACGTTGTCCAGCACGAAGAGCCGCGGGCCGGGGCGCTTGGCGTCGGGCAGCAGGTTGTACGTCGCGGGGTTAAGCGCGGCCTGGAGGGCGATGTTGCCCAGTGCGCTTCCGCCGATGCCAAGCACGATCAGGTCCGTCGTGGCGGGGCGGAACTTGTTGGCCAGGGCCTTGACCGAGTCCGGATAAGTCTTGTTCGCGGGCAGGCCGGCATAACCGAGCTTGCCGCCCGTACACTGTGCGATTACGGCCTTGAGGGCCTTGCCCATCGCCCGCGATATCCCCGAGAGGTCCGCCTTCGTGATGCCGTGCCTGGACCCGACCGATGCGTCCGTGGCGTTTTTCCAGTAAAGCGTAAGCATGGTTCATTCCTCGTAATGCACTTCGCATGAGCGGCCACGCCTCCGCGCGGCGCTCTTAAGCAGAGAAAGGGTATCGTCTCGGGCGGGGAATTTCCAGCCCCCAGCAAAGTCCGGCGGGAAAGGATTGCGGATTAACCGCACAGACGCAAGCCAGCTACGGGTTACGGAGGGCGTCTGATAATTCAAGGCGGCCTCGGCGGTTTGGGTGCCGTGCTTCGCGGAGTCCTTTAGGACGACGCAACCACGCCTTGGATGTGCCTGGCGCCAAATCCACCTTTCCGGGCCGAAAGACATGGTTGCGAGTCCCCGCGGGACTCGCGAACCACGGCACCCACACGAAATTATCGGACACTCTCGGTTACCCGGCTTCGCCTTCCCCGGCGCGCCGGGGTGGCAAGTGGGCTACCGGCTGCCGTAGTAGCAGTTCAGGTCCTTTCGCCGCGTGTACTGCCTGTACGCCCGGACCACGTTGCTGGGCCTGATGCTGCCGTCGAGTTGGCGCTGGTATATGCCCCGGCCGGTGTAATAGTGGTGGTGCATGCCGAACTGGTCGAAGATGCGGAAGAAATCGTTCAGCAGGGTGATCTGGCAAAGGCTGTCGTCTGTGGGTTCGTGGAAGCCGCCGAACTCGCCGCAGTGCATGCCCACGCCGTGGCGGATGGCGAACTCAAAGGCGGGCCACCATTTGCGGCAGATGCTCGATATGTCGGCCTCAACCGAGGGCCAGCGGTCGCCGGCGGCCTTCATGCGGAAGCTGTAGTCGTGGAAGCTGTACATTGTCAGCCGGTCGCCGGTCGGCTCGATGAGCTTGAGCTGCTCGATGGCGCCCCAGCCCTGGCACGGCTCGACGTACAGCAGATGCCTGCGGTCGGTCTGGCGGATGCGGCTGGTGAGCAGGCTCATGGCGGGGTTATACTTGCCGGCCTGGTGGTCGGCGGGCTCGTTGACCAGGTCGTAGGCGACCTGCCAGAACGGCCGGGGGGCGAGTTGTCCCAGCAGCTTGTCGTAGTGGGGCAGAAGGACGGTCCGCACCCACTTGTCGTAATCGTCGCGGAGGAGGTTCTGGTAGGGGCCTAGCGTCTGGTCGATGTTGTTGACGTAGTTGACGCCGGCGTCGCGGCAGAAGTCGGCCAGGACCTGCACTCGGGTGCGTTTCTCGCCGGGTGCGAACCCCGCGGCCGGCTCGTCGGCGAAGTTGTGCTGGGGGCGGTAGCTGTTCGCGCCGGTAGCGGCGATGATCTCCATTTCGCGCTTGTTGCCGGGCACGCCCGTATCGGCCTGGCCGAACATCCAGCTCGTGAAGCCCACCAGCCGGGGCCAGGGCTCGACGCGATACTTGTAGCCGATGCTCCCGGCCCCGGCGATGGCGCGGTAGCACCCGGCCAGGCCGCCGTCCTGCACGACCTGCACGGACGCGGCATCGTCCAGCTCGAGCGTCGGGTACTTGCAGTCGAGAGCCAGGCTGCCCAGGGCGGGCAGGGGCGCCAGCTTGAGCGGCTCGGTGTCCCACTGATCCCGCGTGATGAGGTAGTCGTAGACGACCCGCTGGCCGAGCAGCGGCCCCGGCGGGATGTTGTCCACGGAGATATCCCGCCACGGCCTGGCTTTTTCCAGGACTTTCGTGACGCTCAGGTAGTTCACCGGCACGGCCAGGGCGGCGCGGGACCAGAAGGCGGTCATCTTCGCGATGGCGCCGTCATCGTCTTTTTTTGGCACGGCCTTGGCCCAGGGGCGGACGGCGATGACGCGGCTCTGCCAGCCTAGTTTGAGCTTCGTGACGCCGGCGGCGCAGTCGATTGTCGCGGGTTGCTTCTCGAAGACCAGCAGGATCGGCCGCTGCGGGCCGCCGGCCGGGGCCTGGTCGAGCCAAATCAGGACCCAATTGGCCTTGAGCCGCCCGGCTTTTTCTGCTTCGTAGCTGTCGGCCCATTTTCCGCCGGGCAGGAGCAGTTCGGCTGTGCCCGCGTGGTGGATGTTAAGCTCCCCGCCGTCCGGCGTGAGGACCACGCAAGGCGACAGCGGCGTCGCCATCACTACCGGTGGCCCCTTGGCGTCGCCGGACTGAATCCGCACGCCCCAACCGGCCAGGTCGGTGTCGGCAAGTTCCGGCAGCGGTAGCCAGCCGAGGCGGTCGTATCGGCTCTGGTTCAGGGGCGGAAGCGGGTGATCGGTGTCCTGCCAGCCGCTCGCGGCCAGGAGGTCGGCGGCGGTCTTGGCGTCAGCGGCGCGGGCCCGCGAGCAGAGGTCAACCGCGGCTGAGCTTAGGGCGGCGACCTGCTTATCGAGCCAGGCCAGGTCCGGCGACTTCTCCGCGAGCCCCTCGGCGGTGTCGGCTTTTGCCTGGGCCAGGCTGTCGATTCGCTGGCGGAGCTTGCCGGCGCCGGCGAGCAGTTGCTGTGCCTTCTCGCCCAGCGGCGCGATGCCGGGCCGGGACGGGCCGCCCCAGCCGAAGGCCGAGCCGTCAACAACGTATATTCCCTTGTCAGCCAGCAGGCCCAGCAGCCAGGCCGCGTCGTCCATGTCACGCCGCATGC
>CAZSBS010000116.1:0-14591 GCA_964605095.1 uncultured Planctomycetaceae bacterium
CATGGCGACGCCACAGGCAGGCCGAACGCTACAGAAAAAGTTAAGCTGCTCTAGCCTGGTGGTTCTCGTTCTGGGATCAGTCTCCGCTCGCGCGGACGTCCGCCCAGCGAATATCTTCAACGACAAGGTGGTCCTATCTTGTGGCAGCAGTGTCGGGGGCAACCAGGAACACGGAATGGACTGGCGGAAGTTTCACGCGCACGCGCGTGACGACCCCGCCTTTGCCGGAAACATGCGTGTACTCGCTCGGGCCTATCTTGCCGTCGTGCGGATTCCATAATTCCGGAACTAACTTGCCGCGCAGGCGAACCCATATATCCACATCCTCGTCGGAAGAGTTGGCGACAAAGTACAGCTCGCGTCCCTCTATCACCTTGTGGATATATGACAGGTTGCCACCCTTCACCGTCATGTCCTGTTCTATCACCATATCGCCGTCCGGCAGGGCCTCGTCGAGGACGGACTTGAGTGCGGCAGACGAGGGCGACGGGATGAACCATGCGCGGCCGCCTTTGGCGTTCTTGTGCCCCGCGGGGATTGTTTTTGCGGCATCGCCGAACATCTCGACCACCAACTTACGAACCTCGCCGTCTTTGCCGAACTCGGCCGAGATATCGGGAAGGCGGGTGGTGGCAATCACCTGTCCGCCCTGATCGTAGAACTCCTTGACCTTGCGAAGGCTGCTCACGCTGATGACCCGGGACCCCGGAATAATAAAGACGCGCCATCTCTCCCAGTTCACCTTGTTCTTCAGCAGGATCGCGGCCCCGTCAACCTCGCAACGTTCCTCAAGCACCTCGGGATGGATGAAGGTAAAGTCGCGCCGCACCGCCAAAGACAGCGCCTCGCCAACCTGCATGTAATCGGCCTCGGGGATATCGACGCAGCCCTCGTAGGGATTGCCCGGGCCGAACCAGGAACCCGCCTGAAGGGTGGCGATGGGGTAAAGCACTCCGATGTCGGCCACGTGCCGCCCGCCCTGAAGCAGGCGCTGGAGACGACCGATGTACTGGTTGTAGGCCGGCAACTCGGGACCGTAGGTGGCCGCGCCAGGGGTCAGGTCCGGCTGGAAGATGATCTTCGCCTGGTCGTACCAGACCGCATGCGGCACCATGGTGTTGATGCCTTTGGCGAACTGGTCCATCGCCTCCTTGTACAGGTTTGCGACAGGCATGTTCCCGATGCCGCCATAGCACTCGACCATTACCTGCGGCCGATCGTAGTTGCCGGCCGCCGAGCTGACCACCTTGTAGGCGCGGGAGGCCCGGCCATACGCAAAGACCTGATCGATGCCGGGCATGCTCTGATACTTAAACGCCTTGATCAGGTCGCCGACGGTGCCAATCACCGGGTTAGCCACTTCCTCCTGATCGGCGTGTCCTGTCAGGCCCATGCGATGCGCCGCGCACCAGTCGCTGATGGTCTTGACAAAGCCGGTGGCGTACAGTTCGGCACGCATGCCGAACAGCGCGTTTCGCGCCGCGGCGGTGTCGGGGCCGATGTCGAACCACAGTGCCGGGTACAGCGTAATGGGATTGGTCTGGTGCCGCTGCCGGAAACGTTCGTTGAAGCTTTCGGTCCAGGCCCGGCCGCCCTTGACGTGGTAGAAGCCAGGCTCGTCATAGAAGGCAGTATCAATGGTGGTTCCGAAATGTGCCGGCATTGCGTCGTGGTAGGCTTGATATGTCAACGAGATGAATGCCTTTACGGCTTTCGGGTCCAGATAATCCACCAGTCCCCCGCCGCCGTCGCCAACGCAGGTGAAAATCATCACCTTCCACTGCCCGGCCGGCACATTCCACCTCAGGTTCCCATCCTTGATCGCCGCGGTGATGTCGACGCGCTTTCTTGTCGCCGCCTCCATCGCCACCGCACCCATGAGCTTTCCCGCAGGCACGGCCTGTGTGAACTCCTTGGGGCCGTTCACGTCGGTCGCGAGCATGTCGAGGCGCTTGCCAAGGGCCTCGGGATGGCGTTTGGCCAACAGGCCGCCAGCCGAACCGCTGGGAAACCAGAACTCGTCGTAGAGACACATCTTCATGCCCAGTTTGCCGGCCTCATCGATCGCGGCCTTGTACTGCGCGAGAAACTCCGGGCTCATGAAGTCGAATCCAATACCATTGCAGGGCAGAATGCCCATTCCGCAGTAGCCGGCCGTCTTGCACGCGGCGACCATGGCCCTGGTCTTGTCCGCATCCAGCTTGCCGTTCCAGAACCACAAGGGACGGGATTGATATCGAAACGGCGGAGCCTCGAAGTCGGCACGCAACTGCCCCGCTCCGCCGGCTTCAGCGCACCATCCTTTACTCATTGACATTACATCCAGCGCTCCAAGGCTGACGACCAATACCGGCACACACGCCACAAACCGTTTCATTGTCTCACTCCTGTCTGATTTTCTCAGCTATTTCTCACTGCAAAACCGGTAACGACCGGACCCTACCTCATATACCGCCGCGTTATTTTCCATGCGAAGGAACTTGACGCCCTCAGCCTTCGCCGCGGGCTTGTATGCCCTGAGCCCAGTCGAGGGGCCGGACTCGGTCACTCCGGCAGCGTCCTTGGTTGGCACATACACCGTCGCGGTAGTGTTGATCGGAATCGTGACGTCCATCGTCAGCTTGTCGCCCTCTCGCTTCCAGTTGCTGATGATGCGGCCATACGGCGAATTGTATGACACGCTTGCCCCCTTCAAGTCCCCGACGATCTGCGGCTTGAGGATGATTCTCTTGAAGCCCGGCCCCGACGGATCGCACGAGATGCCGCCGAGCCCGCGATAGAACCACTCTTCGATGTGCCCCAGCATGCAGTGATTCTGCGACGAACCTGGATTCGTGTCCCACGCTTCGGTCAGCGCCGTCGCGCCCTTCTTGAGTTGGTAGGCATAACCTGGACCGTCGTCGCGAATTAGTATGTCGTACAGCACGTTGCCTTGGCCGCCATCGGAGAGCGCCCGCACGAGGTAGTTGAAGCCCACATCCCCAGCCGTGACGCGATTGCCTCCGGCGCGGATCTGCGCTACCAACCCAGCCAACACCGCGGCGCGCCGGCCTTCCGGCACGAGACCAAGCGCCAGCGGCATCGCGTTGGCCGTCTGGCTGTTGCGGTCGTACTGGTTCTTGTCGGCTTTGAAAAAGTTCCGATTGAAGGCCTCCTTCACCGCGCCGGCCTGCTCCTCATACTGGCGTGCCTCATCGGCCTTGCCCAGCAGGGCCGCGGTTGCCTTCAGAATCACCAGGTCCTGATAATAGACCGCGGTGGCCGTCAGGCCTTTTGAAGTAAGCTTCGATTCACCGGGGCCTCCCGGGCCGATGTCGTACCAGTCGCCCAGGCCATGGGATACGATGTGATTACGCGAGGTGCTCTTCAGATACTCGACATACCGCTTCATCCCCTCGTAGTGCCGCGCCAGCAGCGTGCGATCTCCGTACATCTGATAGACCTTCCATGGCGCGATGACGTAGGCGCTGCCCCATTCGGGCGAATCGCGGAAGCCGCCGCGAAAGACGGTGAACTCGGGCGCGATATCTGGCACCATGCCGTTGGCAAGTTGCGCTTCGTTCATGTCGTTGACGATCTTGGCGTAGAACGTCGGGACGCCATAGTTGTACATCACGCAGCCGGCCAGCAGGTGCGAGCATTCCAGCCAGCCGAGCTTCTCGCGGTGCGGACAGTCGGTCAGCACGCTCTGCAGGTTGCTCTTGATCGCGGCGTTGATCAGGTCGTGGATCCGGTTCACCAGCGGGTTGGCGCAGGTAAACGATCCGACTGTTTCCGCGGACGAATGCACGAACTGCGAGGTCAGCTCAACGATCCGCGGTGCGGGGCCGGTGTCATGCCCGGAGGTTTCTACCTGGAGGTAACGCGATCCGTAGTAGAAGAATCGCGGCATCCATGTCTCCCTGCCCTTGCCGTTCAGGGTGTACGTGTAATACGCCGGTCCGCCGGAACTCGCCTGCGAGACGAGGCCCCTTCCATCGAGCAGTTCGCCTGGCGTCAGCCGCACGCTGGCGCCGGCCGGACCCTTCACAATCAGCTTCGGCATAGAGGCGCAGTTCTGCCCGAAGTCATAGACCCGGACGCCGGGCTTGGGCTGTGTGACCTTGGCTGGCTTGTACTCCTTCATCACCTTGATCGGCGGCGCGGCCTGTGCCGAGAGCCGGCCACCCGGCCCGTCCACCACGATTGCCGGCGCGAACGCGTCGGTTTCGCGGCCGGCCTTGTCCCAGCCAGGTATTTCCTTACGTGCGTCGTAGTCCTCACCTCCGAAGATGCAGGAGAAAACCACAGGACTGGGCGCCCACGTCCAGGACCCGTCACTGGCCACCACCGTGGACGTCCCATCGGCATGCTCGACATAGAGTTGCAGAATGACCTTGGGCGGACCGAAGGACCCTTTGAACTTCACGTAGCGGCCACCCGGAATGTTATACATGCCGTTGCCCAGCATTACGCCCACGGCATTCCGGCCTCTCGTCAGTTGAGCGGTGACATCGTAAGCCGTGTAGAGACAGGTCTTCCGGTAGTTAGTCCAGCCGGGATCGAGCACGCGATCACCGACCTTCTGGCCGTTCAGGCGAAGTTCGTAGAAACCCAGCCCGCAGACGTACGCCACCGCGCGCTTGATGTCCTTCGCTATCGTGAATTCCTTGCGGAGTTGAATCGTGGACGATGGCTTCGTGTCGACCGCACCAATCCACTTCGCCTGCCAACTTTCCGGCGTGAGCAAGCCCATCGACCACATGGCCGGCTTGCTCCAATCCGACACCTTGCCATCCTTGTCCCCTTCGACTCTGCTCAGGGCAAGCCACACGCGTACCTTCCAGTGGCACTGCATCTGCGACTCCAGCGGCTTGCCTGTCCTGAGCGAAGTCGAAGGGCCTCCATATTCAACCTGAATGCTCTGGTCCGACGCCACCTTGCCGCTATCCCACAGATCGCCCTGATCCTTGGCCAGCAGTTCCGGTGTCGAAGCGACCAGAATCTGATAGGCGGTTTGTTTCTGACCGCGGGGGATTTCTGATTTCAGATTCCCGATTTCAGATTTCAGATCGGCAATGATCCAGCACAGCCGCGGCTTTTCCGCGTCGATGCCGAGCGGATCGGCGCGGTATTCGCATCGCAACGCTTTCACTTCCGACGCATTCAAGATGGCGTTTCCGAATAGCATGCTCAAAACGATCGCCAGGGTGATTCTTCTAATCATGGCAGTAATACTCACTGGTTTTTCTGTGGTACGGGGACCTTTCTCACAATGGCATCAAGAACCGGCAATGCAGCCTTGTAAATAACCTGATGCCCCGCAGTTGTCGGATGCTGGCCATCGCATGTCGCAAACGTGAGCCAGCCTAAATCGACGAGATAAACGCTGGTGTCCCTGGAGGAGTTCTTATAACTGTTGAAAGCCCGGGTCACTTCGGCTCGTGCTCGTCCGGACACAGGAATCATGACGATGATCTTGGTAGCCTGGTTGACTCGGCTGCGCAGCTTGACAAGAGCCCCTTTCACAGCCGCGGCGGCAGGTGCGCCGTTTTCGCCAAGATTGATCAGTACGACATCGGGGATCGGGCTCAAGGTCTTGCCACGCAATCGGCTCACCGTCGACGTAATGTTATCAATCAGCGTGCTCAGCGCAGGCACATGAGCCATTCCTCCACCCCAGTTATATCCGCCATATGCCATACGCGATTCCCGATAACCATAGTGCCGGGCGAGAAGGTAACCGTAACTCGCGCGTCCATCCTCCGATGCCGCCCAGGAATCATTAGGCGGCCGACCTTGGCCCTGCGCATACGCTGCTCCGTCGCCGGACATGATCGAATCGCCAATATTCAACCACACCTTGCCAGGCAGCGCAGCCGTCATCGCGGATCCCCCCTTATCCACGACAAAGCCGGTGATTCTGATCGCATTGCCGGGAACGTCGCCTGAATAACGATCCTCGAAAGGCGACATCCCTTTCACGAATAAATCGATCACCGGATCCGCGACACCTGAAGCCAACAGCACCGATTCCTCTTTCGCCACCAGTTGGTGGGTTTGCAGAGCGCCGCCATTGACCGACCATGCGATGATCGGAAAACGCTTTGGGACCTTGCTTGTCATGTGGTCGGTAGCCACCCGCAGGGCCACCTGCCGTGTACCTTTGAACTGCAACGTGATGGACGCCCCATTGACCGCCGAGCTGATGGAATCATCCTTGCTAACCCAATTGTATGGGGAAAGCCCTTTGAGCACCGCGGCGTCCGTGACCGGGATGACGGCTCCGAACAGATTGGCGCCGTTAAGAAGGATGACCCAAATTGCCGCCAGTATGCTTTTGCGAATCATGGTTGTTATGCTCATCGGTTTGACTGGAAATGATATTGGCCAGCCCCGACCTTAAAGACTGCGACTGCACCTTCCATCCGAATGAATCTCACGCCTTCCGCCCGCGAGGCTGGCTTGCCGGACTCAGTAACTCCGGCAGCGTCCTTGGTTGGCACATACACCGTCGCGGTAGTGTTGATCGGAATCGTGACATCCATCGTCAGTTGATTGCCCTCGCGCTTCCAGTTGCTGACGATGCGGCCGTGGATCGAATCGTAGCTGCACTTCACCCACGTCAGGTCGCCTACCACCGCGGGCTTGATTATGATCTTCTTGAAACCGGGGCCCGATTCATCGGGGCGGATGCCGGCCAGGCCCTGATAGAACCAGCCGCCGATACCGGTGTAGCAGGAGTGTATCTGCGACCAATAGCCGTCCCATTGCTCCCAGAACGTGGTTGCTCCCTCCGACAACATGTAGCCCCATCCCGGGAAACCCTTCTGGGTGGCCATGGTGTAGGCCAAATCGTTGCGTCCGGATTCCTGGAGGTATTGGAAGAGGAAATAGGTCCCCAACATGCCGGTGTCGAGGTGCCCTTTGTTCTTCACCAGCGTAATTTCTTCGAGTTTCTTCTGGACGGTTCCACGCAAGTCATCGGGGACAATGTCCAACATCAGCGGCATCGACTGATTCAACTGCTCATCGACGACGTAGAGTTTCTCGCCCGGCTTGTAGTAGGCGGCGTGTATGAGCGGTTTCAGTTGGGCAATCTTCGCCCGATGACGACGCGCGTCGTCGGTTCGCCCCAGGGCGTCGGCCGACTTGGCCAGCAGATCGTACAGATACACGCGATAGCAGTTGGCGAACAGTTCCGTTCCCGGCGGGCCGCTCATGCCGTGAGCCGGAGCCACCCAGTCGCACCCCGGGTCGCCGCCGGTTCGACGCACGCCATCCTTGTAGAAACTCTCAATATACACCGACGGATATCGCACGATCGGCTCGTAGGCGCGCTGGAGCAACCGGCGGTCGCCATAGTAGACATAGGCCTTCCACGGCAAGACATCGAGCGTGCCGCCCCACGAGAACCAGCAACTCGGGTCGTCGATATTCTTGGGCACGTATTGGGCCGACTTGCCGGTTTCAACGTCCTGGTCGTCCAGCCAGTCCACGGCCCACTTCGTATAGAACGCCGCCGCATCCCGGCTCATCATCTGCATGTCGAGCGACACCTGGCCGTCACCGTACCCCATCCGCTCGCGATGCGGACAATCGACCACGTACCCGCCGAGGGTCAGACAGCGGACCGTCCACAAGTTCATCCGCATAATGCGGTTCAGCAGATCATTGGAGCACTCGAAGCTGCCGGCCTGTTCGATGTCGGAATCGATCATGAACGCTTCGGCGTCGCCGGCGGCCGGCTTGCTGGGCAGGCCCTCGACGATCGCGTACCGGAAGCCTTCGTAGTTGAACTTGTTGCAGAACTGCTCGCCGGGTTTGCCGGCCGAGGTGAACACCACTTGCTGATTGTAGACTGTGTAGGCGATGGGTCCTTTGGGGGTGTCGATCTTCCACGTGCCTGGGGCCAACTCATACTTGCGAAACGGGGTGACTTCCTCCTTCGCCGACGCCAGCCGCTTGTCAGCGAATCGGATCGTCACCTGCTGACCGGCCTGCAACTTCGGCAGACGCAGCTTCATCCAACCGGTCAGATTCGTGCCGAAGTCCAACTCCCACACGTTCTGCCGCAACTCGGTGCAGGACACCATCGGGATGGTCTTGACGATGCGGTTCGGCGGGCAGGACTGGGCCGACGCCACGGCGCTTGGATCGGCGAACTCCTCGACGGCGGCCCACTTGCCGGCCGTGCAGCCGGGTTCGCTCCAACCGGGAATGTCGCGGCGCATGTCGATGTGTTCCCGCCCGTTGCCGCACCAGCCCCACCGGAATTCGCTGTGCGTGCTGGGCGCATAGGTCCATGTGGCGTCTGTGCCCACGACCACGCGCCGCCCGCCGACCGACATGTCGAGTTGAACCCGTGCCAGCGGCGCGATATCCCCGCGAAAGACCAAGCCCAAACCCAACCACACGCCCACACAGTTGGGACCCGGCCGCAGGAGCTTGCTTATGTCGTAGGTGTTGTAGAGCGAACGCTTTTTGTAAACTGACACGGCCGGCGAGAGAACATCGTCGCTCACCTTCTTGCCGTTTACATACAATTCGCAGTAGCCCTTCACATTCACGAAGGCCGTCGCCCGCTGGGGCGCGGCAGTTAGTTTGAACTCCTTTCGCAGCCAGGGCGAAGTGCCACCGCCCGCCTTGACCCACTTCGCCTGCCAATCGTCGGGCTTGAGCAAGCCCATCGTCCACGAGGCTGGCTTGCTCCATGCCGACGCCTTGCCGTCCTTACCCTCCCCACCGGCAAGCCAGACACGTACCTTCCAGTGGCATCTCATTCCAGATTCAAGGGCCTTGCCTGCCCTGAGCCCAGTCGAAGGGCCTCCATATTCCACCTGGATGCTCTGGTCCGACGCCACCTTGCCGCTGTCCCAGAGATCGCCTTGATCTTTGGCCAGTAGCTCCGGTGTCGAAGCGACCAGAATCTGATAGGCGGTTTGTTTCTGACCGCGGGGGATTTCTGATTTCAGATTCCCGATTTCAGATTTCAGATCGGCAATGATCCAGCACAGCCGCGGCTTTTCCGCGTCGATGCCGAGCGGATCGACGCGGTACTCGCAGCGCAGCTTCGTCAGGTTGGCGGCCAAAGCGGCCGGGATGCAGGACAGCATCGCAACGGCGATAACGAGATAGGCCGCGAAACGGCGTGCGGTGTGGTCTTTCATGTTATTTTCCTTTGAAGCTTCTCTTTGTCCTTCCATGCATGGCCTTCTCTATCTATGGCCTTGTGAAACAGGCAAACGCAGGCGGGTCCACTTCCGGGTTATCCCTGCCAACGCATCCGGCACCGGTCCGTCGTGACTCAGCAGGACACCCTGCCACTGGCCCTTGGAATCGCGCCAGAGCGCCACGTCGGCACGCTCGGGCAGTTCAATCGTCATGTCACGGGCCTTGAAGGTTTTCAATTCGCCGGCGGCCAGGGCCTCGACCTTGCCATGCCTATCAAGCCGCACGGCCGCCACACCGACGGCATCGAAGGTGACATCCTGGCCGGCCTGCCCCGAGCCCGGTCGAGGGGTCACTTTGATGGTCTTGCGGATCGGGTCGCCCATCACGTCCTTTTCGCCGGAAGCGACAATGACCGTGCCATCGAGCAACCGGCACTGCCCGCTCGGCTTGGGCATCATTGACAAAGTAAACCCGGCCACTCCGCGCATCGTGCAGGGTGTTTGCGGTTCGATGCACGACGCCTTCAGATGGGCAATGATCTGCCCCGCGGCGACGCCGGCCGCAACTGGCGTCACGGACGGTGGAAGAACAGCCGACGTGCCCAGGGCCTTGCCCTCAAAATCCATGGTCCAGTCGCCGACGCGGAACAAGGCCGTCTTGCCCCTGGCCGCGGCCTCGCCAAAAAACTTCGCCACGGCGAGGCGTTCGAATTGCGGGTGGTAGAGCACAGCCGCGACGTAGCGCTGCGGACCGTATTGGAGGCTGCCGTCTTCGGCGAGCTTCAGATTTCCGAGGGCAATTTCGCTGCTGGGGATCAGGTCCGCATAGAAACCCTCCGCCCACAGACTATTGCTCACTTCGAGCCCCACGTCGGCAAAGCCTTTGCCCGACCAGTTCAGAGCATCGGGATGGCCGAAAACCACCGCCACGGGACAGTCAATGGGAGCGGTTGAGATGAGGTTGAGAAGGCCGATGCGCGCGCCCGCCTGCAACACGCGGGACTCCGCCAGCGACCAGGGGTTGGATTCCCAAGGCCCCGGAAACTGGGGATGGAAGTTCATCCGGCCGCCACCCAGAAAATGCCGCCAGATGTCCTCCTCATAGGACTTCAATGAGCGGTCGTAATACATGTTGTACCAGAGCGGGCTGTGCCACTTCTTGGCCAGCGCCGTGCGCGCGCAGAATGGCGTCGCTTCGTCAGTCTGAGCCAGGTCCCGCTGACAGGCCCACCAATCCAGGCCGTTCTTGAAAACCTCGTTCTCATTCGGATAGGGATACCAGGTCGGATGGGTGGCCGACATGGCTTTGGGACCAAACACCTCCTTTACGGCATGATAGAAGGCGGTCTCCACCTCTGCGTTTCGCTGCCAGTTCATCTCCATGTAATGGTTAATCGCGGCAGATCGCCGGCCCTGACGCCCTTTTTCACCCTTGCACATCAGCAGCAGGTCGCGGTCGAGAGCGCGGCCGGGCCGGCGTTTCGCATATACCTCGGCCATGGCCCGTGAGAAATAAAGGTCGTCGCTGCGCGGGGCAAACCGGCCTGGAAATCCCCATTCGTCCTTGCAGGCCCCTGCCAGCGGAACATCGGCATACTGTCGGAGTATGTTCCGCTCGAACTCGATCAGGTGCGGCGCGAACACATCCGGCGTAAACAGAGTGAAGGCCGCCAGAACGCAGGCCGTGCGCCCTTTGTCTTCGGCCGTGCAGGGAATCGCCACGCGCACGCCTTTCGCGTCGGCCTGGGCCACCTTGCACCGGCCGGTGATGTCCTGGACGGTATCCGGCTCGACGCCCTGGGCGCCGGCAACGTATGAATACACGCGCAACACGCGTGCCGACACGGAGTCATACCCCCGCGCCCGGAACGTATAATGGTCGCCCAGGTTGATCGGTTCGATGGCCAGGCTCGCCTCGCCCGACTCGGTCATGGCGACCTCGCGCAGGCGAACGATCTCCTGTAACTCGTCGGGGTACTTGTTCTGGAATGCCTGTCTAGCCAATCGCACGTCCAGGTCCATCACGATTGCCATGTCATGCGAACGGGCATATTCCGCCGCCAGTTTGATCTGGTCATGTACCTTGGGGTCCGTCACCTGCACGCTGGCGCGAATGCTTGTGGTCAACAGGCCAAAGGCAGAGTGTTTCTCCGCCTTGTCGATGAAGTCGCGGTAGCCATCCGGCGCCAATTCCCGGGTCGTCCAGAACCAGCAGCCAATGCCTGGCCAGGATTCCTTGATGGCGTTATGCTCCTGACCGGGCAACTCAACGGCAAGCCGGCGGAGGGGAGCCTGGCCCTCGGCGGCGAAACCGGCCGGGATGCAGGACAGCATCGCGGCGGCGACAACGAGACAGGCCGCAAAGCGGCGGGTGGTGTGCTTTTTCATTCGAGATTCTTCCTACGGCCAGTTGCCACACAATGCTGCTGAGCAAAGGCAAGGAAACGGCGATCAAACCTTGTCTGAACGGGCTTTGCTTGAACTCATAAACTTACGAAGCAAGGAACGCGCCAGCGTCGACGCTCAGTGTAGCAGCCTGCTCGCCCTTTCGTCGAGCACGAATCACATGCCAAGGCGCCAAATCGCCTTGTACCGAGAGGGCTTTCGCCTGATAATGCAGTCAAGGATTCTCAACATCAACCATGCAAGATCACACCCGAGACCCAAACATGAAGCACCGCGCCGCCATCCGTTCAAGCGTTTTACTTGTCACCGTCGCGGTCCTTCTGGCCGGCCCGGCCTTGCGATCTTTGGGAGCCGAGCCTGCCCAGGCCGAGCCAGCCCAGGGGATGTACTTCGCCAAGAAGCAGTACGTCCAGCAACCGCTGCCGAAGTTCGCCGAGGCCAAGGACAAGCTGCCAGGTCCGATCTACGACGAGAATCCCTTGTACGTCCAGATGTACTGGAAGACCTGGGAACTGGCTTTCCGCAACTTCTACGAGCCCAAGCCGACAAGCGGGTTCGTCAGTCAGTTCATCGACGCCGCCTTCAACCAGAACATCTTCCTCTGGGACACCTGCTTCCTGACGATGTTCTGCAACTACGGGCATCCGCTGGTTCCCGGGATAGGCTCGCTGGACAACTTCTATGCCAGGCAGTACGAGGACGGCGAAATCTGCCGGGAAATCAACCGGACCACGGGGCGGGATTACGTCGATTGGGTGAACCGGGAGCAGGAGGATTTGTTCAGCCGCTGGGGCAAGTTCTCCGTCACCTACACGGATCGCGAGATTCCTCAACCGCCTCCGCACCTGACGCTCGACTCGATGAACCACCCCATCTTCGCGTGGGCTGAACTGGAAAGCGTTCGCGTGACCGGGGACCGTTCCCGCCTCAAGCTCGTCCACGAGCCGCTGGTTCGGTATTACCGCTCGCTGCAAAAGTACATCCGCCAAGGCAACGGGCTGTACATGACCGACTGGGCCAGCATGGACAACTCTCCGCGCAACGCGCACATCGCCAAGGGCGGCACGGCGGTCGATACATCGTCGCAGATGGTCTTGTTCGGCAACCAACTCGCCGAGATCGCCGATCTGCTGGGCAAGAAGGACGAGGCCGCGGCGTTCCGCAAGGAAGCGGCGGACCTTGCGCGAATCATCAACGAGAAGATGTGGGATGCCAAGCGGAAGTTCTACTTCGACCTGGCGGTCGATGGCAAGCTGTCGCCGGCCAAGACCATCGCCGCCTTCTGGACACTGCTGGCGGGCGTGGCGTCGCCCGAGCGGGCCGACGCCCTGGCGGCTGAACTGAAGAACCCTCAGAGCTTCGGCCGCAAGCACCGCGTACCGACCACTCCTGCCGACCAGGATGGTTTCGATCCGGCGGGCGGCTATTGGCGAGGCGCCGTCTGGGCGCCCACCAACACCATGGTCATTCGCGGCCTGGAGCGATACGGCAAGATTGATCTGGCCCGTGAGATCGCCCTGGAACACCTGCGAACGGTGGGCGAGGTCTTCAGTGCGACGGGCACCGTCTGGGAAAACTATGCTCCGGACGCCGTAAAGCAGGGCAATCAAGCGAAGAGGGATTTCGTCGGCTGGACGGGCATCGTCCCCATTCTGTACTTCATCGAGTACGGCATAGGGCTGAGGGCAGACGCCCTAAACAACCGATTGACCTGGGAACTGGCTTCCTCAAAACGCTGCGGCTGCGAGCGGTTCCGCTTCAACGGCCACACTGCCACGCTGGTTGCCCAGCCGCCCAGCGATCCATCGGGGAAGGTCGAACTGACCGTCGACTCGGATGGCCAGTTCAAACTGCTGGTGGAGAGGGCTGGCAAGAAGTGGGATTTCGCGGTCAAGGCAGGGAAGAATCGTTTTACGCTTGAGCCCTAACCCTTACTGAAAGTGACTAACCATGAACATGAATACGCCCACGTCACGACGCTCATTCCTGCGTAATGCCGGCCTTGGTTCGCTCGGCGCGCTCGCGGCCGGGGGATTGCTCAATGCCGCCCCCGCACAGGGACCTGACGCTAAGATTCTCGGCTCTTCTGGCGTAAAAACCACGGAGCGTCCCAAGGGAGTCTGGACACCCATCTCCGATCGAAAGATACGCGTGGGGATCGTGGGCTTCGGCGTCTGCCAGTTCGGCGCGGCGTTCGGCTTCCAGAATCACCCCAACGTCACGGTGGCGGCCGTAAGCGACCTGATCCCGGGCAGGTGCCAGAACCTGGCAAAGGCCTGCCGGTGCGAGAAGACGTACCCATCGCTGGAGGAACTGGTCAAGGACGACACGCTTGAAGCAGTCTTCGTGGCGACCGACGCGCCGAACCACGCCAAGCACTGTATCGACGTCCTCAAGCACGGCAAGCACGTTGCCTGCGCCGTTCCGGCCGTGTGGGGTTCGATCGAGGATGCCGAGAGGCTGTTGGCAGCCGTCAAGTCGAGCGGGCGCAAGTACATGATGATGGAGACATCCGCTTTCCACGAAGACTGCCATGCCATGCGGCAGATACATCGCGCGGGCGGGTTCGGCAAGCTCATATACTCCGAAGGCGAGTACTTTCACCACTGCCCGCAGCCGATCCCGTCATTTCGCGATTGGCGGGTCGGACTTCCGCCACAATGGTATCCCACGCACTCGAACGCCTACTACGTCTGCGTTACCGGCGGCAGCTTCATCGATGTGGCGTGCATGGGAATGCCCAGCGTCATCAAGCACCTGCAACCGGAGAACAACCGCTACAAGAACATGTTCGGCACCGAAGTTGCGCTGCTGCGGACCAGCGAAGGTGGAATGGCCCGGATGGTCGTAAGTTGGGACAGCCACGAGCCCGGCGGCGAGGCCGGCCGCGTGCGGGGCCAACGCGGAGCGATGTGGGGCACCAGTTATAGGGGCGATGAGAAGAAGCTCCCGGACCTGGCCCGTCCGCCCCTGCCGCCTAAGGTCGCCACCGGCGGGCATGGCGGCGCGCACGGCAACCTTACCGAGGAGTTC
>CAZSBS010000117.1:0-9536 GCA_964605095.1 uncultured Planctomycetaceae bacterium
CGACGGACTGGCGTTCGTGCAATCGCTCATAGGCCATCGGCAGCACGCCGACGGGCGCGCGTTTGTCGAGGCCGGGTTCTTTCGCCTTGCAGAGTTGGCTTACATGCGGCGCGACCTGTCGGGCGCCGTCGAGCCGCCGAGCGTGCCCGGCCTGGACTGGCAGAGTTGCCGGCCCATGGACCCGGTCGAACTTGGTCGGGTGATTCTCGGCAGCTACGAGCGATCTCTGGACTGTCCGGTACTGGCTGGGCTACGCAGCATCAACGACGTGCTTGAGAGCCACAAGGCAAGCGGGGTATGGCGTCCGGACTTCTGGTGGATTGCCCGCATGAGGGGTGCCCCGGGCGGGTGCGTGCTGGTAAACGAGTCGTCGTCGAACCCAGGCGATATGGACTTGGTCTACATGGGCGTGATGACGGCGTTTCGCGGGCTTGGGCTCGGACGGGCGATGGTCCGTCACGCCTGCCGGCAGGCGCAGCGTGACCGCAGGGAGTTTATGAACGTTGTTGTTGACGCGGCAAACCCCTACGCCAGCAAGATATACGAGGCCGAAGGCTTCCGCCTCACGCACCGGCGGGCAGCCTATATTCGCCATCGACATTCAGAATCGCGGGAAGATCGGGCAATAGAATAGGGCTCGATTGGCACCTTGTTAACAAGCGGTGGAAGAAGATTTTTTTTGAGAGCCAAGCTTCCGAGTATCCGTGCTTTGGCGGATGTGGATAACAATTCGCGTCGATTGTGATTGACTGGCGGATGGGGCGAAACTACATTCGTTCCGCACATCAGGATTGTCCGAGACGATTGGTTACGGGTGTAGTGCCGGAGGTTCATCGAGGCGTATTTGGCCTTCGGATGAGGACCGACGTGCAACGCGAAGGATCGACGATGACGATAGCAACGGAATTGGTACGCGCCGAAGACGGGCGGGTGCGGGACATCTTGGCTGTCCTGGCCGAACGCATCGGACCTCAAAGGTATAACGCGTGGTTCAAGCACGGCGTGACAGTGCAGGTCGAAGACGGCCATGTCGGCGTCGCCGTGCCGAACCCGTTCGTTGGTCATTGGATAGAGACTCATTACCAGGAGCTTATCGGCCAGGCCGCCGAGAGCATCACCGGGCGGCCCCGGCCGGTGATTGTGTTGATCGACCCGGCCCTGAGTGGCCAATTGCGTCGAGGCCAACTTGACAAGCAGGCCGAGATGGTCGACAAGGTCACGTCGGGGCGCACCCGTTCGCGCCGTGAGTTGCCGGCCGGGGCGGCGGCGCTGCGGTACTGCCTGGCTGACTTTGTCGTCGGCGAGAGCAACCGCCTTGCCTATACCGCCGCCATGGCGATGGTCGGCAGTGAAAAACCCGCCTTCAACCCGCTGTTCATCCACGGCACGTGCGGTGTTGGCAAGACGCACCTGCTCCAGGGCATCTGCAACGCCGCCCAGCGCAAGAGCGATTCCGGCCGGCCCCTAAGCTGCCGGTACGTCACAGCCGAGCAGTTCACCAATGAGTTCCTCACTGCCCTGCGGCACAAGGAGATCGCCGAGTTTCGCCGCCGCTATCGCCAACTCGACCTGCTGGCGATTGACGACGTGCATTTCCTATCTGCCAAGAAGGCCACTCAGGACGAGTTCCTGCACACATTCAACGCCATCGAGTCGGCCGGGCGGAGGGTGGTGATGGCGTCGGACAACCATCCGCGACTGGTGGGCGAACTCAACGAGCCGCTGGTCAGCCGGTTCGTCGCGGGGATGGTGGTGCGGATCGAGGCGCCGGACCGCGTCACGCGGCTGGAGATACTCGCCCGCCGGGCGCGGGCGATGAAGCTCTCGGTGCCGCAGGACGTGCTGGAGTACGTCGCCCTGCACATCCGTGGCTCGGTCCGTGAGCTGGAAGGCACGCTGATAAAGCTCTCGGCCCTGGCGGCGCTGGACGGCGGGGCGATTACACGCGAGTTGGCGTCGTCCGCCTTGGCCGAGCACCTCGCCCGCACCGACAGCGCGATAACGCTTGGCGACATCGAGGCGGTCGTGGCGACGTACTTCGGAATAACCCCGGCCGACATTCACTCGTCGCGCCGCACGCGGACGGTGTCGGTGGCCAGGATGATCGCCATGTTCCTGGCTAGGCGCCGCACGAGAATGAGCTATCCGGAAATCGGCAGGTTCATGGGCAAGAACCACTCCTCCGTCGTCTTGGCCGTGCAGCGGATGGAAAAAAGCCTCGCCGCCGGCGCGGACCTCGACTGGGTAACCCCCGCCGGGCTAAAGTTGATGCCGGCCACCGAACTCCTGGAAGCAATTAGCGGGCAATTGGGCTGACGGGCTGCAAGAGCAAGCCGCCCCGATGGACCGGGCGGTTGATGCACCTCATGGACGGGCGTCCGGACACGGATGTCCGGATGCCGTAATTATTGCAGTGCGTCGAATTTCGGATTTGTTACGCGGCAGAATGTTCATCAATTACTGAAACGCTACACCATGCAGCGCAAGCCCGAGCCTCAGTACATGGATGACCTGGCCGAGGCCGAGGCATATGCCGGCGCGGACTTCGCCGCCGTAAACGAGGCCTTTGTCGACCGCCTGATGGACCTCGTCCCGGCCGGACCCGACGACGCGGTCATGGCTGTCGATCTTGGCACGGGACCCGGCGACATTCCCATCCGCATCGCCCGGCGATGCCCCGGCTGGCGAATCACCGGCGTCGACGCGTCGAAACCAATGATCGCCATCGCCCGCCAGGTCTCCGAGCAGGCCGGCGCGGCGCGAATGCTCCGCTGGCTGATTGCCGACGCGGCCGAAACCCACCTGCCGGAAAAGTCCTTTGATGTGGTGCTGTCCAACAGCATTCTCCACCACGTGGCTGACCCGGCCGCGTTCTGGGCGGAGGCCAGGCGGATAGCCAAGCCCGGCGCGACCTGGCTGCTCCGCGACCTGCTCCGCCCGGCCGACGAGGGCCGGGTCCGCACACTGGTCGATCAATACGCCGCCAATGAGTCGGCAATTCTGAGGGAGGAATACTACCGTTCGCTACTTTCGGCGTACACGGAGGAGGAACTTCGCTGCCAACTCGATGTCGCCGGACTGAAGTCACTTCAGGTTAAAATGGTTACGGATCGCCACGTGGATGTCTTTGGCCGGGCCTTCTGAGTTCCTTGGTTTTCGTCGCCCAGGTGGCCCAGGCGCAATTGGGGCTGCGGCAGGCGGGCAATCTGATTTTTTTTCATGCTCTATCATCCGCCATGCAATGGCTTTGAGCATATCGTGGGGCTATAAATCGCACTCGTCGGGCATTTTTCCTGATACCCGGAGGTCCGTCGTGCGTCTACTCATATAGAAATCGAACGCGAGCCTTGGCAAGGACGCGGCAGGGGAGTCGGGAAGGTCAACTGATCTGGGATAGGTTTGAGGCGTTTCTTCGGCTTTCGCGGATATTGCAGGGGTGAGTGCAACCCCGGCTGCCACGTGGCCGACACTAGAGGGCAGCATACAGAGGCGTGCTGCCAAGATTCCCGGCCTGCAAGTCGGGGGGACGGGTTAGGAAATGTGCTCGGAGAATATACCTATGTCGAGCGGGATGTTTGAATTAGCGAGGGGGAAGAACGGTGACAAGTCCGGCCGGACTGGCTTTTGGCCTGTGCCCGCGGAGCCGACGGGCGAGGGGTCGGTCGCCGAGGGCACCGGACTTCTCTGGCTCGAGGAAAAGATGCCAAGTTGGCGCTGGTATGTCGACCATACCCGCGAAGCCGCGGGGCAGTAAGCCGACGTTACGGGGCGGTAATCTGCTAAAAGAACCTCGTTATGTCTTGGTACGTCAGTGCCAGGAAGACCAGTCCCAGCAGGATCAGGCCGACGAGTTGAGTGATGTTCATCACCTTTATCGGCAGGGGTTTGCCGCGTATCTTCTCGATGATCAGGAACACCGCATGTCCGCCGTCGACGACGGGTAGGGGCAGGAAGTTCATCACCGCCAGCACCGCCGAGATGATCGCCATGAAATAAAAGAAGTCCATGAAGCTTGCCTCGGCCGCCTTGACTGCGATCCCGCCCATCCCCAGTGGCCCGACGAACTGGTTGGTCGAGACGTTGCCCAGAATCAGGCTGCGGATCGACACGTAGGTGCTGACCATGAACCCGGTGGACTCGCGGAGCGACCATGCGATGGCCGCGTCGAGGCTTTCCTTGCGGACCGTGGTCATCACCGGATCCAGGAAGCCCTCACTTCGGTTGACGAACATGCTGAACTCGTAGTCGTCGGGGTCGAAGGCATTCTTGCCCAGCAGGCCGATCTTCGCCTCGGTCAACTCGGCCTCAGGCCGGACCGAACGGCGGACCGTCAGCGTAACGTCCTTGCCAGCCAGATCCATCAGGGCCGCGTAAAGCTCCGCCCAGTCCTTGACGGGGCGGTCGTTGACCTTCTCGATAACGCATCCGGCTTCGATGCCCGCTCGGGCCGCGGGTGAATTGGGCCTTACGTGCGCGACAATCGTTTGCGTAAGGTCAACTCCGGGCGCAAATCCGACTATGGCCGTGCCGTTCTTTTTGACCGGGGTCACCTTGAAAGGCTCCAGCAGCTTGCCCTTGCGCTGGACTACAAGCGTCAGGTTCTCCTTGCCGTCCTTGACGGCTTTGTCGTTGATCTCGTGCAACTGCTTGTTCGTCGGCAGCGGCGTGTCGCCGTAGTGAACGACTATGTCTCCGGGCTTCATCCCCGCCTTCTCGGCCGGGGAGTCCTTTATGACCGCCCCCGCGGCAAGCCGCGGCGTCATGCCCAGCACGTCCAGCAGCCCATTGGCGGCCACGAGGTCCAAGTCGTCCTTGGCGCACGTGATCTCCTTGCCGGTGGCGTAGGAGACCAGGACCGTGTTGCCGTCTTTGAGCTTGGAGTTGTAGTCCGCGAGGTTCAGTTCGTTGCCGTCCGGCAGGTAAGCGACGGACGGTTTGTTGTAAAATAGCCGCGGGGCCGTCAGGTTCACGCTGTTGCCGTCTCGCATGACCGTTACGGGCATGGCAAGCCCGTTGGCGTCACGAATGGCGGGGGCGACCTGCCAGGAATGTTCGATCTTCCGCCCAGCCACCGCGATCACACGGTCGTCGTCCTTGAACGGGTCCAGGGGCGACCGAATGACGTCGGTCTCGCCCTCGGCCACCACCGTGCTCCTTGCCGGGCCGACGCCGAACTCGAGCCGTCCGTTGCCCATCTTGACGCCCACGTCGGCCGTGCCGACCCATGTGTTGCCGTCCACTTCCCGCTCGACGGTGAACTTGTACCGGTCGTTGCGGTCGCTCATCGCCGAGACGATGAACAGGCTGTTGAAGCGGGTAATCTCCGGCCCCATGATCGCCAGCATCACGCCGTTTCCGTCGACGCGGCTGATGCGGTCGCCGACCTCCAGCCCGGTTGTCACTGCCGGCTGGGTTGTGACGCCCGGCGCCTCGGTCCATGTGATCTTGGCCTGTGACGCGGGGAAGTGGGGCTTAACCATCCCCAGCACCGGCGCCGGGAACTCATGGCCGATCATGGCTATAACGACGAACATTATAATGGCCGTGATTGCGTTCATAATCACCCCGGCCGAGATGACCAGCATCCTTGCGCCGACGCTCTTGGCCTCGTAGGATCGCGGGTTGACTTTTTCTCCGTCAAATAGCCCGACTGCCGGGGCGAAGTCCTCCTGCCCGAGCATCTTGATGTACCCGCCCAGCGGCAGCAGGTTGATGCAGTAGTCGGTCTCTCCCCACTTGACGCCCAGTACGCGCGGGCCGAAACCCAGCGCGAATCGCTCGACCCTTATCCCGACCCACTTGGCGGCCAGGAAGTGGCCCAACTCGTGGACGAAGACCATTAAGCCCAGGCCGATTACGAATTGAAGGATCGGCCAGGCAAGGCCCAGCCCGGAAGCGGCAGCCAGCATCGAAACATTCGTGTCCATGTATACTCCGCAACTCTAGTTAAGCTCTGGCAAAAAAAACCCGGGGGCAACTGGCCGTCGGGCAAGTTCATATCCGGTCTTCGACCTGTCGCCTCGCCCAGGCATCCGCGTGCAGCAGGGCATCAAGGGTTACTTCGGCTACCGGTGGCGTCTGGTTCAACACAGTTTCCACTATCGGCACGATTTGCCCGAAACTCATTCGCCCGGCCAGGAACGCCTCGACCGCCTCCTCGTTGGCCGCGTTGAGCACTGCTCCGGCCGCGCCGCCGCGGTCAATCGCCGCGTGCCCCAGCCGAACCGCGCGCTCGAACCGGTCGGTCAGGGCGGAAAACGTCAGCTTGCCCACCGCCACCAGGTCCAGCGGCACCACCTGCCGCTCGAACCGTTCCGGCCAGCTAAGGGCGTACGCGATCGGCGTGGCCATGCTCGGCTCGCCCATCTGGGCTATGACCGAACCGTCGCAATACTCCACGAACGAATGAATAATTGATTCGCCGTGCAGCACCACGTCGATCTGCGAGGCGGGCATGTCGAAAAGCCAGTGGGCCTCGACCACCTCGAGCGCCTTGTTGATAAGCGTGGCCGAGTCGATGGTGATCTTGCGGCCCATCGACCACGTCGGGTGCTTCAGGGCGTCTTCGACGGTGGCCCGCTGGACCTTTTCCGCCGGCCAGTCCCGCAGCGCGCCGCCGGAAGCTGTGATGACGATCCGCCGCACCTGCTGGCGCCTGCCGGCCAGGAGGCACTGGAAGATGGCCGAGTGCTCGCTGTCGACCGGCAGCACGGGCACGCCGGCAGCGCGCGCGGCGGGCATGATGATTGCCCCGGCCATCACCAGCGTTTCCTTGTTGGCGATGGCGAGGGTCGCTCCGCACTCGATGGCTGCCAGCGTCGGCGCCAGCCCGGCCGTGCCGACAACGCCGGATAGCACCACGTCCGGACGAGTCCGGCGAATCAGGTCCTTCATGGCGTCGGGGCCGGAGAGAATCTGCACCTCCGCGGCGTGCTGGCCGGCATCGGTCCAGGCAGATCGGAACGCCTCGGCGCTTTCGGGCGAGACGATCGCCACCGCCTCGGGTCCAAACTCGCGGGCCTGCTCCAGAAGGAGCCGCCAGTTATTCCCCGCCGCAAGCGCGCAAACGCTGAGGCTTGGCTGGGAGGCAATGACCTCCAACGCCTGTGAGCCTATGCTGCCCGTCGAGCCGAGTATCGCTACACGCCTTGTCTTCACGCGACAAAGGGTCCTTATGCAAGGGCAACCACGGAAACCAGCCCAACATAGTACATTGTGACGCCCACGATTCAACGCGGTTTCCTGAGGATTGCATCTGGCGCTTGACAATCCGCGGCGCAATCGTGAACTTGTGGCCATGATTGCGGACATCCCATCGCATACAGTTCTGTTGGCGGCCGAGATCCTGGGCTTCGCGCTGATCGTTTGGCTTGTATGGTCGTTCAACCATCTTGTCCGCGGCCGAAACCTCATGCGGGAAGGCTGGAGCGGCATCGACGTGCAACTGAAGCGCCGCCACAACCTCATACCCAACCTCGTCGAGTGCGTTCGCGGCTACAGCCTGCACGAGAAGACGGTCCTGGAGGAGGTGGTCCGCCTTCGCGGCCAGGCCGAGAGCGAGTCGGACCGCCGCGCCTCGGCGCACACTGAAAACGCCCTGACCGACCAACTCAAGCAGTTGTTCGCCCTGGCGGAGGCTTACCCGGACCTCAAGGCCGACCGCAATTACCGCCAGTTGATGGATCAGCTCAGCCAGATCGAAGACCAGATCCAGTATGCCCGCCGCTACTACAACGGGGCCGTGCGAGACTACAACATTCGCTGCCAGGCGTTCCCAAGCAACATTGTGGCCCGCCTTTTCCACTTCGAGCAGGCGCCGTTTTTCGAGATCGAAACCGCCACCGAGCGGCAGGTGCCCAAGGTGGACCTTGGCCAGGCCGGGCCGGCCGCGACGGGCGAGGACTGATGCGGTAACCCTGAGAGTGGGAGAGTCGAAGATGCGAAATCCGGGAATAATGGCGGCGGCGCTGCTGGCGGCCTTGTCCGGCCTCACCTGCGCTGCGGGCGAGCTGCCGGCCGATGAGCGAATACTGGATTACCACGCGGATATCGTAGTCGCCAAGGACTCCTCGATAACGGTGACCGAGACGATCAAGGTCCGCAGCGAGGGCGATAAGATCAAGCGCGGCATCTACCGTGATTTGCCGACCGACTACGTCAATCCGGGAAAAGGCAAGACGCGGGTCGGCTACGACGTGCTGAGCGTCCAGCGCGACGGAAAGGATGAGCCGTGGCACGCGGACAGCAGCCAGCTTGGCTATAAGCGGGTATACATCGGAGACAAAGACACTCTCCTGAAGAATGGCGTCTACACCTACACGCTCAAGTACCGCCCGACGCGTACGGTGCTGGGCTTCTTCGAGAAGCACGATGAGCTTTACTGGAACGTTACCGGCAACGAGTGGGCATTCCCCATCGACAAGGCCTCGGCCACGGTGACGCTGCCCGATGGCGTGCCGCTGGAGCAGGTCACGCACGAGGCATACACTGGCGCCAAGGGGGCCAAGGGCAAAGATTACAAGTCCGAGGTGGACGCTGAGGGCAAGGTCCAGTTCCGCACAACTCGCCCGCTGCCTGCGGGCGAGGGGCTGACGATAGTAACGACCTTCCCCAAGGGCTTCGTGACGCCGCCGACAAAGGCCGAGGCGACTGTGAACTTCCTGCGCGACAACGCCATGATCCTGGTCGGCCTGGTTGGGGTGGTCGTGGTGGTGGGGTACTATGGGGTCGTGTGGCTCTACGTCGGGCGCGACCCAGCCAAGGGCGTCATTTTCCCGCAATTCGAGCCCCCGGCCGGGATGGACCCCGCCTCCGTCCGCTACGTGCTGAAAATGGGCTACGACAAGACGTGCCTGGCTGCCGAGGTGCTCGGCCTGGCGGTCAAGCGGCGCCTGCGGATCGAGGACGACGACGGCGATTACAAGCTGGAAAGCGACAACCGCGCCGCCAATAACGGCCTGAGCCGCGGCGAGATGAAGGTCGAAAGCCGGCTCTTCGCTCAAGGCGGCAGTATCGAGCTGCGCAAGAGCAACCACACGATCTTCAGTGATGTCATCAAGGGCCTCAAGGCCGCCCTGGCCGACGAGTACAAGGGCAAGCTCTTTAAGACCAACATCGGCTGGTTCATCCCAGGCGCGTTCTTGACGGGCCTGACGATAGTCGGCATCGGTCTGGTCGAGCTTCTCGGAGGAGGCAATCCGGCCCCACTTTTTCTGGGCGTCTGGCTAACGATCTGGACATTCGCCTGCGTGGGGCTCCTGCGAGGGGTCATCTCGAAATGGGCGGAGGTCCGCAGTTCAAAGGGTCTGGGTATGGTCACGTCTCTGGGAGGGGCGATATTCATAACGCTTTTCGCGCTCCCTTTTCTCGCCGGCGAGGCCGTCGCCCTGGGCATACTGGTCTACACGACTAGCATCTGGCTGCTGCCGATCCTCATCGTCCTGATCGTGGCGAACGCGTGGTTCTTCCAGCTTCTCAAGCAGCCCACAATCGAGGGCCGCAAGATAATGGACCAGATCGAGGGTTTCCGCATGTAC
>CAZSBS010000117.1:9636-14548 GCA_964605095.1 uncultured Planctomycetaceae bacterium
GCCCACAATCGAGGGCCGCAAGATAATGGACCAGATCGAGGGTTTCCGCATGTACTTGGCCACGGCCGAGCGGGACCTGCTGGAGTCGGCGACGCCGCCGGAGCGGACGCCGGAATTGTTCGAGAAGTTCCTGCCGTTCGCCCTCGCGCTGGGCGTGGAGAACCGCTGGGCTGAGAAATTTGACGATGTGCTTGCCCGCGCCGCAACCGCAGCCGAGGGCGGCTACAGCCCGGCATGGTATCACGGCGGGGCGTGGAGCACCTTTGGCGCGGCGGCCTTTGCCGGCTCGCTGGGCAGTTCGCTTTCCTCTGCCCTGTCCAGTGCCTCGACCGCTCCGGGTTCCTCCAGCGGCTCAGGCGGCGGAGGATCATCGGGCGGTGGCGGCGGTGGCGGCGGCGGGGGAGGTTGGTGAACGAAATGGGTGAAGAAGGCGACATGAACGACCAACGATTCGAATACGACGAGATCGTCTTCAAGGGCCGGGTGGCCGAGGTACATAAGGTCGGCGTGAGAATGCCCGACGGGCGAGTGGTTCAGCGCGACTGGATTCGCTATAACGGCGCGGCCGTGATTCTGCCGATTCTTGATGATGGATCTATCGTGCTGATCCGGAATTACCGCTTCGCGGTCGAGGAAACGCTCTACGAGCTCCCGGCCGGGATGCTCGAGGCCGGCGAGAACCCAGCCGTCGGGGCCGCTCGCGAGTTGACCGAGGAGACCGGCTACTCCGCCGGGCGGCTGGAAAAGCTTGGCCAGTACTATACCGGCCCCGGCTCTTGCAACGAATTGATGCATGCGTTTGTGGCGACGAACCTCTCGGCCGGGCCGCAGAAGCTCGAAGCTTACGAGCAGATCGAGGCCGTGGCGGTCAGCGACGCCGACGTTCGCGCTATGGTCGCCGACGGGCGGATTCACGACGCAAAGACGATCGCCACGCTGGGCCTGTGGTGGCTGAAGAAGGGCATGTAGTATGGTGAATCGGATAGACTTAAGACAGGCGTATGATTGACGGGTGGGAGGCCCGTTGGGATGGGTTTGCATGATAGGCCATATATGAGAGACGACGACGCCCCCGCCGGCGGTGGAGGCTTCATGCGCGGCATGTCCGTGGGTCTGCCAAAGCCCTCCAAGACCGTCAAGTGGCTGTTGATTATCAACGCGGTGGCGTTCGTGGTTCAGCAGGTGTTCCTGCTGGGTTTCAAGATCGACATCAGCCGTTGGTTTGGCGCTACGGTGGGGGGGTTCTGGCAGATATGGCGGTACGGGACGTTCCAGTTTCTCCACGATCCGTACTCGCTCATGCACATTGGGTTGAACATGCTCGGGCTGTACATGCTCGGTACGCCGCTGGAGCAGTTGTGGGGCTCGCGGCGGTTCTTGCGGTTTTACCTTAGCTGCGGAGTGGTAGCCGGGTTGGCGTACGTGATACTGGGTGCTATCTTCCGCATTCCGGCAGGCTTTCCGCTGATCGGGGCTTCGGGCGGCATATATGGAATCCTGCTCGCCTGCGCCGTGCTCTTTCCGCACTTCAAGCTGATCTTCTTCCTGTTCCCCGTTCCGATCCGCCTGGCCGCGGCAATCATCTTCGGCGCGATGATCTTCATGACGCTCCAAGTCCTGGCCGGAAGCCCAAGAGGCGCGTTGGAAAACGGCGAGTTCTGGTCGAGCGTTGCCCATCTCGGCGGGGCGGGCATGGCGGCGATCTGGCTGTGGGTTATCCCGCGATTCCAGGGCTCCGCGCAAGGGGTCATCCGGCGAGCAAACCACGGCGCGTGGGAGCGCAAGATGCAACGTCAACGAGCCGATCAGGCCGATATCGACAGAATACTCGACAAGATCCGCCTCGAAGGACTCGCAAGCCTCACGCGAAAGGAAAAGCACACGCTCAAGCAGGCCACCCTCAGGCAGCAAAAGGCAGACCGCGACATATCACGGCTGTGACGCGGGTGGGGGGCTTCGGCCGAAACAAAGAAGAAGTTCTCAACGCAGAAAACGCGGAGAACCCAGAGAAATGCCAAATGAGGAATGCCACGAATGACGAATGCCACCATCCCCGGCCGGGCTGTGCCTGGTGGCATTTCTTGGCATTTCTTGGCATTCATCATTCTGGATTCTTCCGCGCTCTCTGCGATGAAGAAGCTTTAAGGGCGACATTTGCAGTGCAGGGCGTACGATGAAATACATCTCCACCAGAGGACAAATCGACCCGATCGACTTCCAGCAGGCCGTCCTTATGGGCCTGGCCGACGACGGCGGACTCGTCATCCCGCAGTCCATCCCGGATGTCCGAGACCGGCTCGATGGCTGGCGAAAGCTCAGCTACCGCGAACTCGCCTTCGAGGTCATCCGCCTGTTCGCCACGGACATCCCAGAGCAGAACCTTCGCGAACTGATCGACCGCACCTACGGCGGTGCGTTTCCTGACGGCGTCGCGCCGGTTGTCCGCGCGGGCGACCTGACGATTATGGAGCTCTTCCACGGGCCAACACTGGCGTTCAAGGACGTGGCGCTGCAACTGTTGGGCAACCTCTTCGAGTACATCCTGGCCAGGCGGCAGGGGGCCATGAACATCCTGGCCGCCACCAGCGGCGACACGGGCAGCGCGGCCATCTATGGCGTTCGCGGGCGACGGGGGATTCGTATCTTCGTCATGCACCCGGCCGGGGCCGTCTCGCCCATCCAGGAACGGCAGATGACGACCGTCCTGGACGACAACGTCCACAACCTTGCCGTCGGGGGCTCCTTCGACGACTGCCAGAACATTATGAAGTCGCTCGCCGGCGACCTGGAGTTCAAGCGGACCTACAACCTCGGCGCGGTCAACAGCGTCAACTGGGCTCGCGTGCTGGCTCAGATCGTCTACTACTTCCGGGCAGCGTTTGTCGTCTGCGAGGCGGCCGGGTCAAAGTCGGCGGCCGTCTGTGTGCCGACGGGCAACTTCGGCAACGTCCTGGCAGGGTGGTACGCTGTTCAGATGGGCGCGCCGATTGGCCGGCTCATCCTGGCCACCAACAGCAACGACATCCTCTCGCGGTTCTTCAACTCCGGCGAGTATTCGCTGGGCAAGGTCGCCCAGACGCTCGCGCCGTCGATGGACATCCAGGTGGCGAGCAACTTCGAGCGGTATCTCTATTACCGCGCCGGCTCGTCGCCTGCCGTACTGACCGCACTGATGGGCCAGTTCCGCCAGACCGGCGCCCTGCGGGTGGCGCCAGACGGCAGGGGGGCGGTGGACCCGCTTTTCGCGTCCGCCTCGGCTGACGAACAGCAAATCCTCGACGCCATCCGCACCACGTGGCGGGACCACAAGTACCTTCTGGACCCTCACAGCGCCGTCGGTGTCTCGGTTGCCCGACGGCTGGCCGGGGGCATCGACGGGCCTATCGTCTGCCTGGCCACGGCCCACCCGGCCAAGTTCCCCGCCGCAATCCGGCGAGCCACCGGCGAGGACCTCGCCCATCATCCCGACATCGACGGGCTGATGGACCTGCCGACCCGCTGCATTGCCGTGCCCAACGACGAACAGGCCATCCGCCGGTTCATCGGAGAGACGCTGGCCGGTAGCCGGTAGCCAGGTTCCGCCGTTTTCTTCCGCCTGCCTTTTGGCTCGCGAAAAAAGCCCCGCCGGCGTACTATGCCGCGGCGTGTAGCGTATGATTGCACAGGCGGCCAAAGTAGGCCGTCGCGCTCGGACGGAAAGGGCCGAACATTGGAAGCGGCTGACCTCGAAGGCGCCAGCGCGGAACAGGCCGTTGTGCTCGTTGTTGACGACGACGAGGCCGTGCGGTCGCTGCTGGCCACCATCCTGCGCAAGACGGGCGAGCTGCTCATCGTCGAGGCCCGCGACGGCGTGGAGGCCCAGAAGGTGCTGCGCGCCAGGCACGTTGACGTGGCCATAATCGACCTGCTCATGCCGCGGATGGACGGGCTGTCGCTGATGGCTTGGGGCCGGCAGGAAAAGATCGACACCACCTGGATAATACTCTCGGGGCGGGCGACGTTCTCCGACGCGGTCCAGGCCGTGCAGATCGGAGTTTACGACTTCATTCTCAAGCCGCTTTCCTCGCCGGAATCGCTGGTGATGCGGGTGCGCAACGCCGTTCGCCAGCGGCGCCTTGCGGCCGAGCGGGAGCATCTCACGGCCGACCTGGAAATCCGCAACGCCCAGCTTCACGAGCAGGTCTCGCAACTCCAGGAGGCCTGCCGCCTGCTCAGCCTCCAGCAGGAGACGATCAACGAGGACCTCCACCGGGCCGAGCTTATCCAGCGGGCGCTTCTGCCGTTCACCCCGCCGCCGCTTGGCAACTTCGCGGTGGACGCGATCTATCGCCCATGCAGCGATGTCGGCGGCGACCTTTACGACGTGGTCCGCCTCGACGACCGCTACGTGGTCGCCTACGTTGCCGACGCGGCCGGGCACGGCGTGAGTGCCGCCATGCTGGCGGTGCTGCTGAAGCAGCGCATTGGCATGGTCGACTCGGAAACGCGGCGTCCGATCGCCCCGGCTGTGGTTCTAAGCCGCGTCAATTCGCACATCCGCCACGAGTGCAGCGCGCCGGGCCTGTTCATCACGGCGGCGTATTGCCTGCTGGACGTCGAGGCCCCCGAGATAACCGTCGCGTCGGCGGGCCATCCGCCGATTATCGTGCTGCGGCACGACGGATCCCGCGAGATGGTCTACCACACCGGCCCGGCCCTTGGCATATCGTCCGATGCCGTGTTCTCCCAGAAGACGCTCCACCTCGATGCCGGCGACCGCGTGCTGCTGTACACCGACGGGCTTTACGACCTGGCCGATCCGTCCGGCAAACCGCCCGGCGAGGCCGTTGCGGATGTCCTGGCCGGGCTTTCGGGCGACGGGTGGGAGCAGCTTCACCAGATGCTCAACATCGCAGCCAGGCGGCGAGGAGAC
>CAZSBS010000118.1:0-14543 GCA_964605095.1 uncultured Planctomycetaceae bacterium
CGCGACGTGGCGGATGCCTTGGAGGCTCCGCCGCAGGTAGCGGTCGGTCCTTAGCTCGCCTCGCCGGGTGACGTGTCCGCAGCGGCGACAGCGGACCGGGTCGTATTTGTCTGGTCCGTAGGCGCACACGATGACCGCGTCGCTCCCGGTGGGTAGTTGCTCGTGTGATTGGCCGAGGCCCAACGCGGCATCCCGGCCGGGCTGAGTCGGGTAATCTACGACCGCCCGGCCAGCCCTGCATTTGCTGCCCCACGGCCTTTGAGCCGCTGGGGACTTCTATGATTCAGATGCATCATATCCGAAGATTAGTAAATTGCAAGACAAAAACAGAAAAAGTTTTCTATTTAGATAACATAGCTATTGGTGTACACCGTTAGTCCTTATAATAGTGGATGTTACTTACCTTGCCCCATTCCATTTGGATGGCTGTTTTAGCACCAGCCGAGTCTGTTTTTCGTTCAGATAACCCAAGTCTTATGGGTCTTATAGAACCTATATGACCTATAAGGTTCGCCGCAAATCAGCCCAAAAACCCCGGCTGGCTGCGAAGGACTTCCATCATGGCCAGGAGGTTTTCCGGGTGTACATCCGGCGGGACGCTGTGCGAGGGTGAGAAGATGTATCCGCCATCGCGGCCCAGTTCGATCAGCGCCGCGGCGGCTTGGCGAACGTCCTGTGGCGAGCCGAACGGCAGCGTCTTTTGCACGCTCAAACCGCCGTGGAACGCCAGTCGCCCGTGGTATCGCCTCTTGATGTCGAAGACGTCCATGACTTCCGGCTGGAACGGGTTGAAGCAGTTCAGACCGATCTCCACGAGTTCGTCGAACAGTTGGGTGACGCATCCGCAGGAGTGCAGGAAGACGTATCGCCCGGCCTCGCGGACCGGCGAGAACATCCGGGCTAAGCGCGGCTTGATGAAGTGTCGCCAGTGGTCGATGCCCATAATCAGCCCGCTCTGCATGCCGTAGTCGTCGCCGAAGTACACCGCGTCGACGTCGAACTCCAGCGCCCTTCGCACCTGCACAAGGTTGTGCTCGACGATGCGGTCCATCAGCCGCTCGACGAACTGGGGGCGCTCGACCATGTTCATCAGCAGCTCGGCCATGCCGCTGAGGGTCCATGCCCGCTCGTAGAGCGAGAAGCCGATCTGGTAAATGCTGAACAGGTCCCCGTGGGCCGCGAGTTGGGCGGGGATGTCGGCGTACCACGAATCGTCCGACGCATCCGGCCAGGCGTAGCCGTCCAAGTCCTCCGGGCGGCGGATGGGCCAGTCGACGGGCGTGCCGATGTCCTTGTCGACGGTGCGGTCCCAGACAGTGCCGTACACGTCGCGGAAATGATTTTTATCAAGTGGGCCCACAGGCTCGAACCGCCCGATGCCGGCCCCGAGGCCCAGCACGTGCGAGCCGATGAACGGCCCGAGGTCCTCGACGCCCAGGTGGCGGCGCATTCGCTCGGCGCACTGCTGGGTCATGTCCCACGCCCAGGGCACGTACGGCGGGGGGCGAAACTCCAACGCCTCGATCACTATCTCACGCCTGGTCATGTCGCGGTTCAATACTTCCTTCCGCCGATGAGGCCCTTGGCCACCGACTGATCGAAGACGCCTTCCTTGACCATGACCCGCTTGACGAACATGTTGTCGAGGTTTTCCAGCAGCGGCTGCCTTACCTCCAGCCTGATGAAGTCGGCGGTGCTGACCGTGCCTCGCAGGCGTCTTTCGGCCACCACCGCCTCGATAACGTCGAACAGTTGCGGGCCCAGCAGGGGGCTGCACTCGACGGTGCAGTTGAGCTCGCCGGCGATCATTGCCTCGAAGGCAGCCTTGACGGCGTCGATGGAGACGATCTTGACGTCCTTGCCGGGCTTCAGGCCGGCTTCCTTCATCGCCTGGATCGCGCCGAGGGCCATGTCGTCGTTGTGGGCGTACAGGGCGTTGAACTCCTTGCCTTCCTTGGTCTTCAGGAACGCCTCCATCACTTCCTTGCCGCGCCCCCGCTCGAAGTTGCCATCCTGGCTCTTGACGATGGTGATTCGCGGATTGGCCTTGACGACCTCCTCGAAGCCGTTCTTGCGGTCGGCGGCGCAGGATGCCCCCGGTGTACCGCGAAGCTCGAAGACTTTCACGTCGCCGGTGGTGTGCTCGACGAACCACCTGGCGGCCCGCCGGCCTTCCTCGACCACGTCCGGCGCGATGAACGTCAGGTAGAGCGTCGGGTCGGTCACATCCACGCCGCGGTCGCTCAGGATTACGGGGATGCCCGCTTGCTTGATCTCCCGAAGCACCGGCTCCCAGCCGGTCTCAACCACGGGCGAGAAGGCGATGACGTCCACCTTCTGGGCGATGAACGACCGCAGGGCCTTGATCTGATTCTCCTGCTTCTGCTGGGCGTCCGTGAAGCGGAGGTCGATGCCGCGTTTCTCGGCCTCGGCCTGGATCGAGACGGTGTTGGCGGCACGCCAGTCGCTCTCCGAGCCCAATTGGGCGAAGCCCACCACGATGGGCCTTTGCGATTCAGCGGCATTTGCCGAGCGGGTTTTCCCGGTCTGCCCCTCGTCTTTGCACGACGTCAGCAGCCCGCCGCCCATTACCAGCGCCAAAGACAACAGGCCGCCAATGCCAATGCCAAAAAACCTTGCGATGCGATCATCCATGGTCACGCGCTCCTTGTATTGCCTGATGCCGACGATGACGATATAGTATGCAAATCAACTTAACCCGACAAAGGAAACAATCCCATGAAACTTATTATCGCGGTGGCGTTAGTTATGAGTATTGTGTCAATCATCAGAGCGACGGCCGCGGAGCAGCCCGCGACGGCCGCGGCGGCGGCGCCGGCCCCGCGTTTGCCCGCGGACCTCAAGCCCCTGTTCGACTATCCGGTGCGCGACACCTGCGTCTGCCTGGGCCCCGACGGCACCTACTACCTTACCGGCACCACGGGCCATCCGACCTGGTGGCAGACCAACGAGGGCATCCGGATGTGGAAGTCCAAGAACCTCAAGAACTGGGAGCCGATGGGGCTGGTCTGGAGCTTCGAGAAGGATGCGACCTGGCAGAAGGGCAAGGGCAAACACCGCGCCATCTGGGCGCCGGAGATCCACTACGTCAAGGGCAACTTCTACTTCGCTTACTGCGTGAACTACGGCGGCACGGGCATCCTGCGCAGCACGACCGGCAAGCCGGAAGGGCCTTACGAAGACATCAAGAAGGACGGGCCGCTGACCGCCAATATCGACGCCTCGCTGTTCGCCGACGATGACGGCAAGGTGTACTTCATCTGGCAGAACGGCATGATCGCCCGCATGAAGGACGACATGACCGGCCTGGCCGAGGAGCCGAGACTGCTCAAGCCGTCCAACAAGAACCACGTCGGCTTCGAGGGCGCAGCCATGGCGAAAATCAATGGGCGGTATCACCTGATCTGCGCCGAGTTCAACAAGCGCGACGGCGTCAGCACCTACGACTGCATGATCGCCAGCGCCGCGAGCATCTACGGCCCATACGGCGAGGCCTACCTGGCCGTGCCCCACGGCGGACACAACATGCTGTTCAAGGATGTCAAGGGCCAGTGGTGGAGCACGCTGTTCGGCAACGACGACAAGGCCCCGTTCAAGGAGCGCCCCGCGATCCTGCCGATACTGGTCAACGACGCAGGGCGGATTCAGCCGAAGTGAAGCGGGGCGGCCAATGCAGAGAAACATACCGCCTTACGGCGGCACTACGAACGCTTCGCGTGAGTCTGGCCCGCGCCGCAATTTGAAAGAGTTCCGAACGCTCCGCGAGTTTCGATGACGCCTCTGGCGTTCGTAGTGTGCTCGTAAGAGCATATTCTTCCTTGCGGCTCAGGGGAACTCTGGCGCTGGCCTCAGGTCCGCCAGCTACTGCCCCGCCGCGATACGGGCGGCGGCGCTGACGGCCTGGCCAAGGGCGATGCAGGCGTCGTTGGTCGGCACGGTGCGGTGGGTCAGGACGGTAAAGCCGTCGGCCTGGAGCAGGCGGACCAGTCGGGCCAGGAGGTAGCGGTTCATGAAGCACCCGCCGGACAGGGCGAGCACGCCCAGGCCGGTGCGGTCGCGGGCGAGCGAGGCGGAGACGTGGAGGAATGCTGCCACCGTGTTGTGGAACTTCGCAGCCAGGACGGGGGGGGGCGTGCCGGAGGCGGCATCGTCGGCCAGGGCCAGGACAGTCGGGCGAAGGTCGATGAGCATGGGTGTCGGTTGGTCGTCGATGGCGAAGTCGTAGACATCCTCGACGCCGGGGGCGATTGCGGCCTCAAGCATCATGGGGGCCTGTCCCTCGAAGCGGTTGGCCTGGGCGATGCCGGCCAGGGCGGCCGTGGCGTCGAACCATCGGCCCAGCGAACTGGACTCGCGGCTGTTGATGTCGGCTCGGAGCAGGTCGAGGGTCTGCTGGATCGTGTCAAGGTCAATGCCCAATCGTTTGATGATCGGGTGGCTCAGGCAGTCCTCGCCGATCGCGTCGTACAACCCCGCCAGGGCGGGGCGATAGGTTTCCCTGGCGGCCTTGTCGCCGCCGGGCAGACGGGTGTATCGCAGGTGGGCAAGTCGCTGGTAGCCGGCCAGATCGCAGCGGAAAACCTCGCAGCCCCAGACGGCGCCGTCGGCGCCGTAGCCGACGCCGTCGGCGACGATGGCAAGGGCCTGCCCCGCGTGGTCGTTTTCGGCCAGGCACGCGGCCGCGTGGGCGTGGTGGTGCTGAACGCGGATGAGCCGGGCCGGCGGGCAGCCGGCAAGCTCGCCCCGTGCCCGGCGGGTGGCGTATTCGGTTGACAGATACCGCGGGTGCATGTCGCAGGCGATTACCTCGGGGCGGACCTCGAAGAGGTCTTCGAGGTGGCGGATCGTGTCGATGAAGTGGCGGTAGGTTCGGCCATCCTTCAAGTCGCCTATGTGCTCGCCGAGCATTGCCCATCCGCTACGGTATAGGCAGACGGCCGACTTGAGTTCCGCCCCGACGGCGAGAATGGAGGGGGTGCCAGTCGCGCTTGACAGTGCGGTGATTCTCACTGGCTGCGGTGCGTAGCCTCTTGCTCGGCGGATCACGCTGAGGGTGCCCAGGCCGGTGAGTTGTACGACGCTGTCGTCGAGGCGGCGTTCGATGCGGCGATTGTGCAGGAGCAGCGTGTCGGCCAGGGCGGCAAGTTCGGCGATGGCGGCGTCGTTGTCCTTGACCAGCGGCTCGTCGGCGTAGTTGGCGGAGGTCATTATCAGCGGGCGGGCTATGTGGTCAAAGAGCAGGTGGTGCAGCGGGGTGTAGGGCAGCATGAGGCCCAGGCAGGCCAGGTCGGCGGCGACGCCGGGGGCGATTTGGTCGAGGGCGCCAGCGAGTTTCAGTCTTGGCAGCAGGACGATTGGCCTCAAGTGCCCGGCCAGGAGTTGGCGGGCCTCGGGCGAAAGCTCACAAAGCTCAGCCGCGGCGGGCAGGTCGCGGACCATTACGGCGAATGGTTTTTCGTCACGGCGTTTGCGTTGGCGAAGGCGGAGGACGGCTTGCTGGTCGTCGGCCCGGCAGGCGAGGTGGAATCCGCCGAGGCCCTTGATGGCGACGATCCGCCCTGCCTCCAGCATTTCCGCGGCGGCGGCGATCGGGTCGTCGCAGTCGATAGGTTCGCCGGCGGAATCTGCCAGCCAGACGCGAGGTCCGCACTCCGGGCAGGCTATTGGCTGGGCGTGGAAGCGGCGGTTCGAGGGATCGGCATACTCGGCGGCGCAGAGCGGGCACATGGCGAAATCGGCCATCGTCGTGTTCGGCCGGTCGTATGGGATTCGGCTGACGATGGTGTATCGCGGCCCGCAGTTGGTGCAGTTAATGAACGGGTAGCCGTATCGCGGGTCGGCGGGGTCGCGCATCTCGCGGAGGCAATCGTCGCAGACGGCGGTGTCTACGGTTACCTGGGCGTCGGCCAGCTCGCCACCCTCGCTGGGGCGGATATCGAAGCTTTTATCGCCGGCGACGGTCTCCATCTCGGCGGCGTCGCAGCGGGCGATGTGGGCAAGCGGGGGCAGCTCAGCCCGCAGGCGGCGCGGAAACTGCTCAACATCCGCCGGCAGGCCCTGGACCTCGACGGTCACGCCGCCGGCGTCGTTGACGACCCAGCCGGTTAGGTTGAGCTCCGCGGCAAGGCGGTACACGAAAGGCCGAAAGCCCACGCCCTGCACCTGCCCGCCAACCAGTATGTGAAGCCGCCTGAGTTCCATTCTGCGTGTGGTTTCCAATGGACATTGGATAGTAGCACAGACCGCCGCGGCGGTTATGCGGGATTCTCCGGTTTCTTTGGGGGACGGACGCAAGGGAAGGTTTGTGAATGGACCCTACCCACTGAAGCGAGGCACGTGTCTCGCGATCTTCGGTGCAGCCCCGTTCACGGGGCTGACAAGAAGATCGCCACATGCGAACCAAGCGAGCATGCCTTGCCAAGGCGGAAAGCGTCTCGCGAAGGGCGGTGCGGGGCAATGGGTTCGGACAGCGGGGATCCCGACAGCATCCCGACAGCGCCTGTCCGACAGCATTCTTGCAAGAACATCGCCGTTTGGCGATACTATCGGGGCGGTATAGGAGCGAGGATATTCGAGTTGGCGGACAGGTTAGTGGAAAAACTGGCTGGGCGGTTCATCGTCATCGACGGGCCGGACGGCGCGGGCAAGAGCACGCAGGCGGGCCTGCTGGCGGAGCATCTCCGCGGCGGCGGCGCGGCCGTGCGGCTGGTCCGCGACCCGGGCGGCACGGCCATAGGCGACCGCGTACGGCAGATCCTGCTGGACCGCGCCCACGGCGAAATGGCCGTGGAGTGCGAGTTGATGCTGTACATGGCCAGCAGGGCCCAGCTTGCGGCCGAGGTCATCCGCCCTGCCCTTGCGGCCGGGATGTGCGTGCTGAGCGACCGGTACATTTCATCGACCATTGCCTACCAGGGCGCGGGCGGGATGGACCCGGATGCAATCCGCCAGGCCGCGAAGATAGCGGTCGGGCCGACCTGGCCGGACCTTACGGTGGTGCTGGACCTGCCGAGCGATGAGGGCCTTGCGCGGGCCGGGCGAGTCAACGGGCACGACCGGATGGAAGCCAAAGGCCTGGATTTTCATCGCAGGGTGCGGGAGCTCTTCCTCGAGCAGGCCCGCGAAGAGCCCGGGCGATTCGTGGTCATCGACGCCTCCGGCAGCACCGACGAGGTCCAAACCCGCCTTCGCGGCACCATCCAAAACTGGACAGCCCCGAAATGATCGAGCTTCTGGACATAGTCGGACAGGACGCCTCGGTGGGCCTGATCCAGCGTAGCTTGGGCGGCGACCGCCAGCCGCACGCGTACCTGTTTGCAGGCCCGATCGGGGTCGGCAGGCGGACAACGGCAGTGGCGCTGGGGCGGACACTGCTGTGCGAGAACGTGCAGACGCGTCCCAACAATGGACATTTGAGGGACTTAGACGCTGCCCAACCCGTCCGCCAGGCCTGCGGAACGTGCCTTAGCTGCCGGATGATCGAGGCCGGCACGCACCCGGACTTCCAGATGGTCTACAAGGAGCTCGCTCGCTACCACGACGACGCCAGCGTCCGCTCGCGGGTGATGCAGGACCTCGGTATCGACGTTATCCGCAGTTTCCTGATCGACCCAGCCAACCGTGCCTCGGCCCGGGGGCGCGGGAAGGTCTTTATCGTGCAGGAGTCGGAGTTGCTTAGCATCGCGGCCCAGAACGCCCTGCTCAAGACTCTGGAAGAACCGCCTCCGGGCGTGCGGATTATCCTGATATGCCGCTGGCCGGACCGGATGCTGCCTACGACGCTAAGTCGTTGCTGGATAGTGCGTTTCGGCCCGTTGCCGGCAGCATTCGTGCGGGACAAGCTCCTTGAGGCCCAAGTGGGCGAGGCGGAGGCCGCCTTCTGGGCCGGCTTTACGGAAGGCTCGGTGGGACGGGCACTTAAGCTTGCCGCCCAGGACATGTTCGCGATAAAACGTGATGTGCTTGCGAGGTTGTCGAACCTCTCCGCCGCCGGCGGCGCGGAATTGAGCGAACACCTGGTCAAGCTCACTGATAATCTCGCCGTCCAGGCCGTCGCGGATGCCAAGGCTGCCAACGGGGCGGAACTGGCCAAGACGCTCGCGTCGCGTCAGTCGGCCGGGATGGTGCTGGAGCTAATCGGCAGCGCCTACCGTGACGCCCTTACGATCTCGACTGGCTCGGACCGGCCACTGGTCCACGCCGACCAGTCGGAGGTTCCATCGGCCCTGGCCGGGCGGTTCGAGGCGACGGAGCTTGCGGAGATCATCGAGCAGTTGGCCAAGTACGAGCGATTGTTGTGGCGAAACGTAAACCCCAAGACGGTCTGGGATAACGTAGGCATAACATGCGTTTCCGCGGCCGATCTTCGTCTGTGAGTGGGCGAAAGGCAAAATGACTAACTTCTGGCGGTCACTGCGATACCTGTTGCCCTACAAGGGCAAGCTAATTCTATCAATGATCTGCGTGTTGCTGATAACGGCTCTGTGGGCCGGTGGGCTGGGCATGATGGCGCCTGGCAGCCAGGTGCTCATTGGCGAGCAGGGCCTTCGCGGCTGGGTATACGACAAGATCGTCAGCGACCGGCTGGACTGCACAATCAGTGTTCGCCTGACCCCGGCGGCGACGACGCCCCTGGACGGAGTGCCGCTGGTTGAAGTAATAGACGTGGTCAGCGCCACGGAGAACAAACGAGCCTACAAGGCGGGGCTTCGCAAGGGCGACTGGATGGTGGGCATGGTTGATGGGGACCCCAACCACCTCGTCCTTCGCGGCGAGATGATCGTCCGAATGCTGGTCGATGCCAAGGTGGGCTCAAAAATGCCCCTGCGGGTGCTGAACCCAATCACTCGCAAACAGCGGACAGTGTCGTTCAAGATCGAGCAGGGCCAGTGGACCAGTCAGGCACTCAAGGTGGCCATCGGCTGGATTCCCGAGTCTGCCACGCGCTACCAGATGTTTCTTGGTCTGCTGGTGCTTGTGTTGGTGACAACGTTCCTTCGGAACATCTTTCGCTTCACGCAGGAGTACCTTATCGAAACGGCGGTCAACCAGTCGATCATGGACATTCGCTGCGAGAACTACACGATGGTGCTGCACTTGCCAGCCGTGTATTTCGCGGTCAACGGCGCGACGGATATAATGAGCCGCTTCGTCCAGGACATGCAGGAACTCCGCCAGGGTCAGATCACGCTATTCGGCAAGACGCTTGCCGAGCCGGCCAAACTGGTCGGCTCGGTGGTGGTGGCGATGGTGCTCTCGTGGAAGCTGACGCTTCTGTCGCTGCTGGTGGGTCCGCCGTCGTACTGGGTGATCCGGCAGTTCGGCAGGCGGATGAAACGCGTAGCCAAGAAAATGCTTGAATCGTGGTCAGGCATGATCTCCGTGCTGGAGGAGACTCTGACTGGCATCCGCGTGGTCAAGGCGTACACAATGGAAGGCGCGGAGCGTAAGCGGTTCTTCCGCGTCAACCGCGGGCTGCTGAAGCAGTTCAACAAGATCGCCAAGATCGAGGCCGCGTCGAGTCCGGCAATCGAATGCCTCGGCGTGGTGGGCGCGTGCTGCGCCTTGGCCCTGGGCGGCTCCTGGGTGCTCGATGGCAACATGAAGCCGGGCGACTTCATCGCATTCATGGCCTGCATGGCGGCAATGTTCGACCCGATCCGCAAACTCTCCAAGGTGGCCACGCGGTTCCAGCGCAGCGAGGCCGCGGCTACGCGGATATTCCAGCTCCGCGACATCGAGATGGAGAAGGTCGTGCATGGCGCGCCGGCGCTGGCTCGTCACCGCGAGTCTATCGAATTCCGCGGGGTGAACTTCCGCTATCCCGGCGTGGCTGAGGATACGTTGCACGACATCAACCTGACCATCCGCGCGGGCCTGAGAGTGGCGATTGTCGGACCCAACGGCTCGGGCAAGACCACGCTTGTGGGCCTGCTGCCCCGCCTGCTCGATGCCACGGGCGGGCAGATCCTCATCGATGGCCATGATATTTCGCAGGTCTCGATCCGATCGCTTCGCCGGCAGATCGGGCTGGTCACGCAGGAGACGGTGCTCTTCCACGCGACGATCGGCGAGAACATCGCTTACGGCCTGCGACGCCCCAGGCCCGAGGCGGTTCTGGCGGCCTCGAAGAAGGCTTTCGTGGACGAGTTCGTCCGCGATCTTCCCGACGGTTACGACACGATGGTCGGCGAGCACGGCGCGACCCTTTCCGGCGGGCAGCGCCAGCGGATAACCATCGCCCGCGCGATCCTTCGCGACCCCGCCATCCTGATCTTCGACGAGGCCATGAGCCAGGTCGACGCCGACAGCGAGAAGCGTATCCAGCAGGCGATGGAGGAGTTCTGCCACGGGCGGACGACACTGCTGATCGCCCACCGCTTCCAGACGGTCATCGCGGCGGACATGATAGCCGTGATGGACGGCGGACGGATAATCGCCACCGGCACGCACGCCGAGTTGCTGGCCAGTTGCCCGCTGTACAAGCAGCTCTACGACACGCAGTTCGCGGGCGGATGAGAGAAGAAGAAGAAGCGGGTTCACGCAAAGGGCGCAGAGAAACGCTGAGGGGGAAAGAAGAAAAAGAGGAGGGAGTGGGGCAAAGGATTGAGAAACTTACACATATGCATCAAGCCATGTAATCCTATAATCTGCCTGCCGGCAGGTCCAATAATCCCCTTCAAAATGCTTCTTCTTTTTCTTCTTCTTAACTCTGCGTTTCTCTGCGGCCTCCGCGTGAACCTGCTTCTGCTTTTTCTTTTGCCGCGTCAGTCTCCCGCGCCGACGGCGGCTTCTTCGAGTTCGATCAATCTCTCGCGCATCTCCTCGGGGCTCTGGGCCTCAATGAGCAGGCGGACGTTCTGCCTGGCGTGGAGCATTCGCGACAGGCGGGCCAGGACGTGCAGGTGGGTGCGGTCGTCCTTGCAGCAGATCAGGAAGAACAGGCGTGTCAGGGAGCCGTCCTCGGCGCCGAAGGGGATTCCGCCTTCCGTCGAGCCGACGATGATGAAGCTCTCGGCTATGCCATAAGGCAGTGGGTGACGCGGATGAGGCAGGGCTATCTCGCCGGCAAGGGCGGTCGAGCATAGCTCCTCGCGTTTGCGGATTTCCTCCAGAAACTCGTCGCGGTTGTAGACAAGGTTCGCCTTCTGCGCAAGGCCGACGAGGTCTCGAAGCACGCCCTCGCGGGTGCGGGACGTCAGCGGCACAGCCAGGCCCTCAGGGGGGATCAGCGGGCAGACGTTCAGCAATGCGTGGGCGACGCCGTGATGGGCGGTCACTCCCCTTTCGATGCCTTCCAGGCGGGTCTTGTCCAGGGTGTGCAGTTGGCCTTCGATCCAATGGTCAAGCTGGCCCTTTCGGAACACGTAGCCCTGGCCGACCTTCCGGCAGGGAATCCGCCCGCGAGACGCCAGCTTGATAACGTCTCGAACGTCCATGTGCAGATAGGAGGCAACCTGTCGTTCGTTCATCGTCTCGTGTGGCATGGAAGTCCTCTTGCATGCTGATCTAGTGAAGATGGTACCCGCGAAAGTCGAATAACTCAATGTGCAGGCCGGCGTGCCGAAGGCGGCAAAGTCGTCGCCTCCGAAGGTTTGACATCCGCTGGCGGGCAACGTAACATAACTTAGGTTCACAGGTGCGGCTTTCGGACTTCGCTCGCCGCAAGGATGCGTCTTCTATATGCAAGGAGCATGTCTTATGCCCGAAGAGACCGGTCGGTTCGAGTGGGTGATGCGATTGGCCCGTCTGGCGTTCGTCGGCACCCTGTCCCTTTTGTTCATCGCGCTGACTGCGTCGGTGGCGATGGTCGTGTTGACGCTTACAGGCCCGGCTGGAGGCTTGGACAGCGCCTCGATCGGCGGCCCGCATGCCGGCCCGATCGGCACCACGGAGTCGATGCTGTGGGTCGTGCTGGTGACGGCCGAGATGGTGGCGCTGATGTGGTCGATCGTGATTTACGGAGTGATTCGGTCCCTGGCGGCCTGGCGGGGCGCCACAACGAGCCTCGCCTCCCGCATAGACCGCGTCGAGACACTCATGGACGAGGCGTCCCGCGGGATCCGCGAACTGGCGGAACTGGCACCGCTGTCGGATCGAGCCAAGCGGCTGCTGCATCGCGACCGCGAGGTCGAGGCCCTGCGCGAGGCCATTCACGAGGACCTCATCCGCCAGGACTACACCCGCGCCGAGGACTTGGCCAAGACCGTCGAAACCGAACTCGGCTACGGGGCCGAGGCCGCGGAACTGCGGGCGGAAATCGCAAAGAGCCGCAACGCGACCCTCGATGAGAAGATCGACCTGGCAATCGCGCGCATCGACGAGTTGTGCAACGACCACAAGTGGGCGCGGGCGCTGCGCGAAGCCCATCGAGTGCTTCGGCTGTTCCCGGAAAACCCTAAAGTCGCCGCGCTGCCCGACCGCATCATGCAAGCCCGCAACAACGTCAAGCGGCAGCTTCTCCAGGCATATGGCGAGGCCGTGCGAAAGAACCATGTCGACAACGGCGTCAAGTTGCTCCATGAACTCGACACCTACCTGACGCCGCAGGAAGGCGCGGCCATGCAGGAGTCGGCCCGCGGCGTGTTCAAGGCCCGGCTGCACAACCTGGGCGTCCAGTTCGCCATCTGCGTGACCGACCAGCGATGGCAGGACGCCATCACTGCCGGCGAGGCCATCATCGCGGAGTTTCCCAATTCGCGGTTTGCCCAGGAAGTGCGGGAGAAGCTCCAGCTTCTCCGCAGCAGGGTGCAGAAAGCCCCCGCCGCCGGCTGAGAACATTGCCCACGGGCGCATTGCAAACGCCGTGCTCCAATCGCGTGCGGAGTTGGCCATAGGTCCCATAGGTCCTATAGGACCTATGCAAAGAGTGTGCGAGTATTTTTCCTGGCAGATTGGAAGTTGTTGCTGGAGGTCGTCTTAGTCCCGTAGGGACGTTTGCGATTAGACACGGGCGCAAGCCCGTGGAACGCCGGTTTCCAGGCAAAGAGCCCCAGCGGGGCGATTGAAGGTCTCATTCGCCCCGCTGGGGCTCCGGATCAATGAATGCAAGGTCCACGGGCTTGCGCCCGTGGCTATCCGCAATCGCCCTGCCGGGCTCAGGAACCGCACTGCCAGGATATTTCCTCGCACACTGCAAAGAAGCGTCTGGCGAAAATCCATGGCGATTTCTCAAAAAATCTACTATCTGCTTGACCTTTAGCCTCGCGGCTGCTATAGTTACTATCGGCTTGTCTAATGATGGGCCTGTTGTGAGCCCACTGGCACGAGCGGAGTTGACGCTCCGGCAGTCGGTTCTGATCGAGCAAACTCCCGTAGTGCCGCATATTTCGGGGCCTCGTGTCGGCCGGCGGCAGCACTCGAAACGGTGGCGGCGAGAAGCCGCCGAAAAAGCCGCGAAAAAAAACTTCAAAAGTTGAAAACGGAAGATTGACTCGCAATCGGAAATGAGTAGACTCTCTCTTCTTGTCGGTTGAGCGGGCGATGAGGCCCGCAGCGAGCGGCAAGAAGCTTTTGCGAAGCGTTATTTGACAAGTGAACAGTGGTGCCGTCACGAGGATGTGTCCCGTCGGAACCGGTCGTCACGATCGGGCTCGTCGGGAGGCAAGAGATGTAGAAGGTAACCTCCCTTGCGAGAGGTTGCCGGCTCAAAATCCTCGTGACATCCATGTGATAAGGATTTTGAGTTTAGCCTTTGTCCCTTAGGGACGAAGACTTGTCGGGTCACCCCTAAACAGACCCGACAACCAAGATCAAATGAATCGTTCCTGTCCGGGCTTCGGCCTTGGCGGGTTCGACCAAGTCATTAAGTGACGAGTTTGATCCTGGCTCAGATCGAACGCTGGCGGCGTGGCTAAAGCATGCAAGTCGAACGCGAAAGTTCCCTTCGGGGAGCGAGTAGAGTGGCGAAAGGGCGAGTAATGCATGGGTAACGTACCTTTGGCATGGGGATAGCTGCGGGAAACTGCAGGTAATACCCAATAATACCATCATTTCATAAGGTGTGATGGTCAAATGGTGGGGATCGAAAGACCTACCGGCCTTAGAGCGGCCCATGTCCTATCAGCTAGTTGGTGAGGTAACGGCCCACCAAGGCAATGACGGGTACCGGGACTGAGAAGTTGGTCCGGCGCATTGGGACTGAGACACTGCCCAGACTCCTACGGGAGGCTGCAGCAACGAATATTCCGCAATGGACGAAAGTCTGACGGAGCGACGCCGCGTGCGGGAATAAGCCCTTCGGGGTGTAAACCGCTGTCAGGGATTACCAAGCAAAGAGGGCAAATAGTCTTCCGCGTTGAGGAGTCCCAAAGGAAGCCACGGCTAACTTCGTGCCAGCAGCCGCGGTAATACGAAGGTGGCTAGCGTTGTTCGGAATCACTGGGCTTAAAGAGCACGTAGGCGGCCTGTCAAGCGTCTTGTGAAATCCCTCGGCTCAACCGAGGAATGGCTGGGCGAACTGGCAGGCTTGAGGCAGGTAGGGGTACACGGAACTCTTGGTGGAGCGGTGGAATGCGTAGATA
>CAZSBS010000119.1:0-14518 GCA_964605095.1 uncultured Planctomycetaceae bacterium
GTAAACGCAGGCCGCGACGACGCCCATGATGACGATCTTGATAAACTCCATCCCGCTCTCCGGCTAGGGCCCGATGGCCGGCTTGCTTTGTGATGCTATCTCCCGCTGCCTCAACAAGCAAACGCCTTGTGCCCGTCGCAGACCGCGGTGCCCGGTCCCCGGCATTTGACATTTGAGCATTTCCGTTTCCCCTTCCCTGCCAAAACCGGCCCCCATCCTGCCCCCCGCGTCTGACAAATCGCCCAGCCGGGCAAAAATAGTTATTCATTCGGCCTAAACTGGCCATGGCAATCGGTCCGAAATAAACGGCGCGGACTTGACAAACCGGTCCGCCCCGGTCAATAGATGTTGCCCTTGCCCATTTAGGGCGACAAGAGCAAGAATGGCAAAGACTGCCGGAAAAACCACGGCTGCTGCTAAGGCAAGCCCGAAGGCCTCAGCCTCGGGCGAGCCCAAGGCCGCTGCGCCAAAGGGCCGAAAGCTCGTAATAGTCGAATCACCCGCCAAGGCCAAGACCATAAACCGCTATCTCGGCGATGGTTACATCGTCATGGCCTCAATGGGCCACATCCGCGACCTGCCGACAAAGACCATCGGCGTGGACATCGAGCACGGCTTCGCCCCGACATACGAACTCCTGGCCAGCCGAACGAAGGTCATCGCCGAGCTAAGAAAATACGCCAAGTCGGCCCCCGAAATCTTCCTGGCTACCGACCTTGACCGCGAGGGCGAGGCCATCGCCTGGCACCTGGCGGAGAGCCTCGGCATCCGCAACCAGAAGGTCCACCGGGTGGTATTCAACGAGATCACCCGCGACGCCATCCGCCAGGCGTTCGCCAACCCCCGCCAGGTTGACATGGACATGGTGAACGCCCAGCAGGCCCGGCGGGTGCTGGACCGGATCGTCGGCTACGAGGTCTCGCCGCTGCTGTGGCGCAAGGTCGCGCCGGGCTTGTCCGCGGGGCGCGTCCAGACGGTCGCCGTCCGGCTCATAGTCGAACGCGAGCGCGAGATCGAAGCGTTCATGCCCGAGGAATACTGGAAGATCGGCGCGGTCTTCACGCCGGACATCCCATCGGCCGGGAGGCTGGCACAGCAGTGGCGGGGGTTCCTCGCTCAGCGTGACGAGCGCGGAGCGGCACCGTCGCGCGAAGCCCAGCAGGCATTCCTGGCGAAGAACGGCGCGTTCCGGGCCGAACTGGTTAGTTGGAAGGGCGTGCGGTTCACCTGCGGATCGTCCGACGCCGCCATCGCCATCGCCAAGGCTCTCGGCCTGGCCGTCGAGCGCGTCGATACAGCCGAAGACCCCGAGGCCAAGGGCCCGGCCCGGCATATAGTGACCGTTCTTGGCAGCGTCTCAGCGGGCGGGCCGGCACTGGGTGTAAGCGACCTGAACGTCCGCGAGAGCCGCTCCAAGCCGCCGGCGCCGTTCATAACCTCGTCGCTCCAGCAGGCTGCCTCGACGAGGCTGCGCTTCGGCGCACAGCGGACAATGCGTGTCGCCCAGCAGCTTTACGAAGGCATTGAAATCCCCGGGCGCGGGCAGATCGGCCTGATTACTTACATGCGTACCGACAGCCGGCACTTGTCCGGCGACGCGATCGCCCAGGCTCGCAAGTTCATCGGCGAGCAGTTCGGCCCCTCTTATGTGCCGGAAAAGCCTAACTTTTACAGTTCCGGCCAGCGCGCCCAGGAGGCCCACGAAGCTATACGCCCGTCGGACGTGACGCTTCTGCCGCGGGACGTTCGCGGCGCTTTGAGCGACGAGCAGTACCGGCTATATGAGCTGGTCTGGCGGCAATTCGTCGCCTGCCAGATGCCCCCGGCCGTGTGGAACGTCACCGAGGCGACTATCGCCGCGCGGACGCCCGAGGGCGAGGGCCAGTTCAAGGCTATCGGACGCACCCTGGCCTTCGACGGCTTCCTCCGTGTGATGGGCGTGCCCGCCGGCGGCGAGCAGATCCTGCCGGCCCTGGCCGTCGGCCAGCCGGTAGCCCCGGCCGAGATCGACCCGAGCCAGCACTTCACCCAGGCCCCGCCCCGCTACACCGAGGCCGCACTGGTCAAGGCGCTGGAGGCCGAGGGAATAGGCAGGCCCAGCACTTACGCCGCCATCATCCAGACGATCCAGGCACGCAAGTACGTGCTGCTCACCGATCGCACGTTCAGGCCCACGGATATCGGCAAGGTCGTAACGGACAAGCTGGTCAAGCATTTCCCGAACGTCTTCGACGTCCGCTTCACGGCCAGCATGGAGGACCAGCTCGACCAGGTCGAGGAAAACCACCAGGACTGGGTCAAGGTGCTCGAGGCCTTCTACGGACCCTTCCACGGCAACCTCGAACGGGCAGCCGAGGAAATGGTCCACGCCAAGGCCGAGAGCCAGCCCAGCCAGTACACCTGCCCCGACTGCGGCAAGCCGATGGTCTACCGGCTGAGCAAGAACGGGCGATACCTCGCCTGCACGGGCTACCCGGACTGCAAGACCACCCATCCGGTGGATGAGTCAGGCAAGAAGGTGACCGTCAGCCATACCGACGTCGCATGCCCGGACTGCGGAAAGCCGCTGACTCTCCGCAAGGGCCGGTTCGGGCCGTTCCTGAGCTGCTCGGGCTACCCGGACTGCAAGGGCATAGTGAAAGTCGACAAGAAGGGCGGCATCAAGCTGCCGAGCGCCCCGCCGCTGCTCATCGAAACGCCGTGCCCCAAGTGCGGCGCCCAACTGAACCTGCGCCGCTCGGCCAGGGGGCCGTGGCTGAGCTGCTCGAAGTACCCCAAGTGCCGAGGCCGGCTCGGATTCAAGGCCCTGACGGACGAGCAACAGAAGGACCTCGAACTGCAACTGCTCAACCACGAAAAAGCCAACCCCATGCCCATCCTCCGCAAGCTCGACGGCACGCCGGTCCGCGAAGGCGAGCTGCCTGCCGCCAACGGCGGCGGCAACGATAGCGGCAACGGCGGGGATACGGGCAACGGCGGCGATGGCGGCGAGCCGCCACCCGACGAGCCGGGGAACGATTAGACGGCTGGTGATCTGTCAGCCATCATTTTCGGGGTGCCATGCTTCTGTCTTCAGAAGCATGTTCCGACGAACCTCGATGGTGTCCTGGTCTCTTGTTACCAATTTCGCACAGGGAACATGCTTCCCCAAAGCTGGAAGCATGGCACCCAACCCATGGAATCAACTGTGACGGCACGACTCGCGCCCGAGCGACGGCGCAGGTCGCCGCCCGGACGCTCGCCGATGAAGGCAAATGTGGTGCCGGGATCCCGAATGCTACTTCGGCATTACCAGCAGCAGGAAGACGAAGCCGAACAGGCCCTGGGCCCAGGCACTGAACAACTCAGCCAGGCAGCCGGCATATCGGCGATACTATTTGGCCACTACGAAGAGGTTGCTGGACAGCAGGCCGCCGAGGAAGACGAACGTGAAGATGCCGACCGTCTCGACGATGCCCATGGCGATAATAATGAACGCCAGGCCCTTGCCTTCGCCCTCGCTCATGGCGCGGCAGCCGGCGGCGCCGATGAGGCCCTGCATCCAGGCTGAAACCATTTCGCCCATACCGGTGGCCAGGCCGATGCCGAGAAACAGGCCAGCCTGCTGGATGGTCATCGCGAAATCGCCCGCCTGCAATTGGATCATGGCGTCACGCATCTGGTTCATTACTATCATGGCATAGAGAGTCTGACTGAGCGGCAGCGCCACGAGAATAATGTAAGTGAAGCGCAGAGCCGTGCCGGACTTGCCTTCCTTGCCCCATGCCCCGGCCGCGGCCATGCCCGCTCGACCGATGCCTACCGCGCTGCCTATCGCTGCCATGCCCAGCGCCAATGCGATGCCCATCTGACCTAGAAAATTCCAACCCATGTTTACTTCTCCTCTGCGATTGTCTTAGCGAATGGTTTGAAAGGGTAACCGGACCATTCCATTCCGATGTTATTCGAGAACTCCAGCATATTGAGCCGCACACCGTGTGCGAACAGGGCAATTATGCCCAGGATAATGTTAAGGGTGTGTCCGAGTACGAGTATGGGAATGGCCTTGACAATGCTGCCAGTCCCGAGGGCCATCTCGTTAAAGGCCACGGCCAACACGCCTGACGCCACGCCCACGGCGAACAGGCGCACGTAGCTGATGATGTCCGACAGCGTTGAGATCGCCGCCAGCGGCCAGTTGGCAATTCCCAGCCCAAGAAGCTTGATGGGATTCTTGCTGGGCGAGTTGAACAGGATCGTCAGCACCGTGCCGATTCCCAGCAGCCACCAAGCGAAATACGGCAACGGGTCTCCGACGACCAGCATGCGAACGACGAACAACATGCCCCACAGGAACACCGCCCAGCCGACGTTGCACAGGAACCTGAGGTTCGGGAAGAGCCCGATCGCTCTCCACAGGTGCGCGACGTTCAGGTGAATGACGCCTATGAGGAAGCATAGACGCATTATCTGCGCCTGGGCCTTGGAGTCCGAAATTGACACGGTGAGAATGTGCAACTTGTCGAACAGCATGCCGATACGCTGCCAGAAGCCACCAGCCTGGATCATGGTCTGGCTGTCCACGCCGAAGAAGCTGGATATGGCCACTCCCCAGATGATCGAAGTGGCGCCAATGATCATGACAAGCAGAGTCAATGGCTTGCCCATTTTCGCGCAGGCCTTGCGGTACAGCAGGGCGGGGATCACCAGGAACAGCAGGCCGTAGCCGGCGTCGCCGATCAGCATGGCGGCAAAAATCGGCAGAGCAACCATGAACGCCCCGGACACGTCCTTCTCTTTGTATCCTGGCGAAGTCTGAAGTATGTCGAACAGACCCTTGATGGGCTTGACCCAGTTGGGGTAGCGGATCAGCGTGGGCGGCCGATCTTCCTCTTGCGGCTCGGCGAGTTCCACGCCGGCGTCGATGCCGGCTGCGGCGAGGCCCTTCTTCAGGTCGTCGGCCTTGTCGGCGGGGATCCAGCCCTGGACGGCGTAGAGTTCGCCCTCGACCAGGCCGCCGCGCTCGGCGATGGTGAACCGGGCCGTGGCGGTCAGGCGGTCGATCTCCTCCTGCATGCCCTTGGCGAAGTGCGCCAGTTCGGCCAGGCGATTCTCGTCGACGGTGAGTTGCTTGTCTATCTCGGCCGCCTCGGTGCGAAGGCTACTGCGGTCGCGCGGCGGCAGTTCCACCGGCTCGGCTGAGTCGGGTATCTCCGGCTCGCCGTCGCGCTGGACGACGGCCACGAGCACGCCCCGGCCGAAGCGAGCAGCCACGACCTGCACGAGGTCGGCCACGATCGCGCCGGCGTCTCGCGCCGGCAGGCTGTAGAAGCTGATCCTCACACCGGCTTCGCGCAGGGCGGCGAACTGATCGAGCCGCGCATCGCCCCAGACGGCAAGTTGGTTGATCTGCCGGTGCAGGTTGGCGAGGCGGTTTCGCCGCTCGGCCGCGACGCGGTGAATCCGAAGGGCCTCCTCGGCAGCCTGGATCGTCGTAATGTTGTGAGGCCTTGTCCCGCCCGGCTTGATCTCGCCGAGCAACTGCTGTGCGCGGCGCAGGCGGTCGATGGCGGCGACGGTTTCCTCGTGGGCGACGGCCTGGGCTTTGTCCACCGGCGCCAGGTGCACCACGCCGAGGTTTCGCAGGGCCTCGAGGAGGCCCTCGCGCCGCTCGCGTTTGCTCACCACGTATGTCTTGAGCATTTTGGCGATCATTGGCCTTCGGCTCCTTCGGCCACCACCGCCGGCCGGTCGGATGCGATACTGTCGAAGTCGTTTGACCGCTCGGCGATTTTGGCCTTGGCGATCTTGCCGCGTCCGACGGCGGCGGTCATCTCGTCGCCGAGTTTGATGCGGATCACGCGGATGATCTCGCGGCATTCGGGGATCTTGACCTTCTCGAAGAGGTTCACCCGCTGGATGATCTTGGTAAGCTCGCGGTCCAGCAGGCGGAACTGCTCGCCGACGATGTCCCGCTCGGCCGACAGATGGTTGATCTCCTTGAGGTCGGAGATCGCCTTGTCCACCCAGGCCGGCGTGGCGAACAAGCTGTAGTCGCTCTGGGGGAAGGTCGCTTCCTTGAAGATCGGTATGCTGACGCCGGCGACGTTGGTCCTAGCGGTCAGGACCTCCGTGGGCCTGGCCAGGGACTCGACGTCAATGCCGGCCCGGTCGGCCAGAACGCTCCGGTACGGGTCGAGCTCCCGCGTGGCCTTTTCCATGGCCGACGTGAGCTTGGCCAACCGGACCTTCACGTCGCGGATGGTCATCTGCAACTGCTGCTGCTTGAGCTTCAGCATGGGCAGATAGCGCTCGAAGCGCTGCAGCATGTCCCGCTGACGCTTAAGCTCCGGCCGAGTTAACCTTACCTTCTTAGCCATGTTCTTGTAAGTAGCTCTTGTTTGCTCTCTAAGCCCTGCCGATTTCGCGGCCGATTGCGGATTGTCCCGATGCATCGGGACAATCCGCAATAAAAGCTTCACATTTGCCAGTATCTTCGAAAACCAACCGTGCCGCTACGCCGCGCCTTGCTTCTCGCCTTCCTTCGCCAACTCCTTCGGCCAGTGGGCTTCGATGATCTTTCGGCGGATGCCTATCTCGGCCGGCTCGAAGCAGTCGGCGAGGATTTCCCAGCACCGGTCGAGGGCCTCGAAGAGCGGGATGTTCACCGAGAGGTCCATGATCCGCTTTTCAAATTGCTCGCCGTATTTCAACAGGTGGTCGTCCCACTCTGACATCTCGAAGCCCATGTCGCGTTTTTCGCGGCTTTCGCGGCACTGGGCGTAGAGCTGGATGCACGCGTCCATGATCGCGCGATGGTCGTCGCGGGTCTTGCCGTTTACCTGCTGCTTGAGCCGGCTGAGCGATCCGAACGGCTCGATTCGCCCGTTGCGGAGGTAGAACTGCCCCTCGGTGATGTATCCTGTGTTGTCGGGCACGGGGTGTGTCACGTCGTCGCCGGGCATGGTTACGCAGGCAAGGATGGTCATGGAGCCTGCCCCGTCGAAGTCGACGGCCTTTTCGTACCGCCGGGCCATCTGCGTGTACAGGTCGCCGGGATAGCCGCGGTTGGAGGGGATCTGCTCCATGATAATGGCGATCTCCTTCAGTGCGTCTGCGAAGGCCGTCATGTCGGTCAGAAGCACGAGGACCTTCTTGCCCTTGAGGGCGAACTGCTCGCCGACAGCCAGGCACAGGTCGGGCACGATCAGCGCCTCGACGACCGGGTCGGCGGCGGTGTGGATGAACATGATGCTTCGCCCGAGCACGCCGCCTTCCTCGAAGGCGGTGCGGAACTTGAGGTAGTCGTCGTGCCGCAGGCCCATGCCGCCGAGGATGATGATGTCGGCCTTGGCCTGAAGGCCCACGCGGGCCAGAAGCTCGTTGTACGGCTCGCCAGCCACCGAGAAGATCGGCAGCTTCTGGCTTTCGACCAGCGAGTTGAAGATGTCGATCATCGGGATGCCGGTGTGGACCATCTTGTCAGGCATGCGGCGGCAGATGGGATTGACCGCCGGCCCGCCGATGTCGACCATGTCGGCCTGGACTTCAGGCCGATCGTCGCGTGGCCGGCCTGAGCCGTCGAACACCCGCCCCAGCAGTTGATCGGTGAACGGCACCTGCATGGGCCGGCCGAGAAAGCGAACCCTGTCGCCCGTCGAGACCCCCTCGGTGCCGGAGAATATCTGGAGGCTTACCTGGTCGCCCTCGAGGTGAATCACCTGTGCCAGCGAGGAGTCCTTCTCGCCGCTGAGGATCGCCAACTCGTCGTAGCCGATACCCGAGGCCATCACCGTTACGACGTTCCCGGCGATCCGCGTTATGTGATCGTAGTACTTTCGCATTGTCTCTTCCCGAAGCCTCCTTTCATGCCGGAGGCCGGCTGCAAATAACGAACTTCAAATGCCCATGAATGCCATTAACTAAGAATGCCAGCAATGACAATTGAGTTTCTGAATCCCGAATACTCATTGCCTAAAGGGCGTTCTCTTGGTCCTGGTCTCTGCTGGCGGTGCGGAAACATGCACGGAATATCTTGTGCAACTCGTCCGCCTCGCGCCAAAGTTGTCTGGCATCTTCTTTCATTTCGGGCACGGCCGAGGCCACAAGCCTCAACCAATACTTGGTCTCGTTTGCTTCCTTCCTGCAATAGCCGATCTTATTCCGAAAGTCTTTCCTGGAGACTGAATTGTCAGCCTCGCGGTTGTTTGCTCCGACGCTTGTGCCTGCTTTGACCAATTGCGTTATGATCGGCGTCGTCACAGGCGTTCGCGGCATTATTCTGGCAAAGGTCACGATCCATTCCGCAAATCGCGTCGTCCTCTCCGCCAGGTCGTATTCTCGATTCTGTTTCCTTTCGCCCGATGCTGCTTTCTAACCGCGACTTTCTTCCATTGTCCCACCCACAACCTATAGCAATGAATCACCGTGTTGAGCACCTGCCATAATCATTGGCTCTTAGCATTCTGCATTCCCGGTATTCGCCGTCCGTGGCATTCCTGGCATTCTTCATTCCTGGCATTCATCATTTAGCATTCGCCGCTTCGGCGGCTGCTTCGGCGGCTGCTTCGGCTCCGTTCTTTGCCATGAATGCCTCAATGTCTCCAAGAATGCGCTTATACTCGTCGCTATCTTGCGCGGCGTAGTTCCAGTTGCGGAATAGGTCGGAGACTTCCACCATCGCGCGTCGGGCCTCGTCCTTGGTGGCAAACCCGAAGGGCGTCTCGCAGACCTCCAGCACTCGGCCGAAGACGTACTTCTGGCGATCGGCCGGCGTTGCGGCGTCCACCTTGTCGAAGGCGTTCTGCTGGAGGTAGACGTTGTCGAAGAAGTCAGCCTTGAGCGCGGTGGTGAAGTCTTCGATGCTCGTGCCCTCCTCGCCGACGACCGTCATCATCTGCTGGACTTCGTTGCCGCGCCGCAGCAACCTGCGGAGGCGATCCACCTTCTCCGGCTCGATAATGCCCTTGTACTTGCTCCACGATTCAAGCGGGTCGATCGCCGGATATCGCCGCGCGTCCGAGCGCGCCCGGCTCAGGCCGTGGAACGCCCCAACCACCTTCAGAGTGCCCTGCGTTACCGGCTCCTCGAAGTTGCCGCCGGCAGGGCTTACCGTGCCGCCGATGGTAAGCGAGCCCAATTCGCCCGTGTGAAGCTCCAGTTGCCCGGCACGCTCGTAGAAACCGGCGATGCGGCTTTCCAGGTAGGCCGGGAAGGCCTCGTCACCGGGGATCTCCTCGAGCCGGCCGGATATCTCACGCATCGCCTGCGCCCACCGGCTCGTCGAGTCGGCCAGCAGTATTACGTCCAGGCCCATCTGCCGGTAGTATTCGCCCAATGTCGCGGCCGTGTATACCGACGCCTCGCGCGCCGCCACCGGCATGGCCGAGGTGTTGCAGATGATGATGGTGCGCTCCATCAGCGATTTGCCGGTCCGCGGGTCGGTCAACTGGGGGAACTCTCGAATTGTCTCGACGACCTCGCCCGCGCGTTCGCCGCAGGCGGCGATGATGACCACGTCTACCTCGGCGTATCTGCTGGTGATCTGCTGAAGGACGGTCTTGCCGGCCCCGAATGGACCGGGAATGCAGTATGTGCCGCCGCGGACGATCGGGAACATCGAGTCGATGATCCGCACCTGCGTGACCAGCGGCTCGGTGGGCATGAGCCGGCGGCGCGCGACGCTCAGCGGCACCTTCACCGGCCAGTCCTGCTGCATGGTCACGCTACAGGTCTCGCCGGAGTCGTTGACGAGTGTGGCGATCTCCTGCGCGACGGTGTACTCGCCCTCGGGTGCAAGGCTCTCCAGCCGCCACGAATCGCGCAGGCCAAACGGCGACATGATCCGGTGCGTGAAGATGCCCTCCGGCACCGTGCCGAGTTGCTGGCCGGCACGGATGGACTGTCCGACTTCCGCCGTCGGGGTGAACTGCCACTTGCGGTCCAGCGGCAGGCCGGGCAGGTACTGGCCCGGCACGAGGAAGAAGCCGACCTTCTCGGCAAGCTGCGGCAGTGGGTTCTGCAGGCCGTCGAAAATCTGTCCCAGCAGCCCCGGCCCAAGCGTGACCGAGAGCATCTCCTTCTCGAACTCGACAGGGTCGCCAACCTTCAGGCCGCGGGTTTCCTCGAAGACCTGGAGATCCGCAAGGCGCCCGCGGATTCTAATTACCTCGCACAGCAGCCTGGCGCCGTCGCTACGGCAGCAGTAGCCGACGGAGTTCTTGACCACCTGCCCGGGGGCCTCGGCGATCACCATGTTTCCGTAGACGGCAACGATTCTTCCGGTCACGGGTGTTCCTCTCGCAAGTCAGTTTCGTCGGGCGTCAGCCTTGCCCAGGCGATTGGGCCTGTGCCTGCTGGGCCGCGGCAATGCGTTTCCATCTGTGCAGTATGACCAGCCACGATGCGTAGGCGACCAGTTCGTCGTCGCTGAACGTAAAATGCCGGCTGTGCTCGGCGATAAAGTTCCACCTGGCGGCATCGAGCACCTGGAGGCCCGCCAGCGGGTTTGCCGCCGCGGACCATTCGCCCAGGACGGCGGCGTATTCTTCCTCGCCAAGGCCGAGCTGCGGGGCCACGAGGTACCGGGCGGCATCCAGGCCCAGGGCCTTGGCGCGGGCGCCGGCCAGGGCGTTTCGCAATCCGACCTCGTAGCGGACCCAATCCGAGAGCATCTCGCTACCTCTGGCGAGCCTGGCGGCGTGCTCGAAGTAGAGCGCCCAGACGCGGTCGACGCCCAAATGGGCGCCGCCGGATTCGCCTTGGCCTTCCGTCTCGGCCTCGCCGGACAGGAAAACCGGCAGCGAGGCCTCGTCGCGGACCTGCTCGCCCGAGAGAACCACCGGCTCGACTTGGGCGGCGGGGATCTCGCCGGACATCACTGCCTGGCGGAGCAGAAGGTCGTCGGACAGGAATATCACCGACGCCAACTGCTGCGCGCGGGGCGATGGTTCAAGCATTTCCAGCATCGCCCGCGGCGTCAGGGGCGGGTCCGACCCCAGTTCGCCAAGGCCAGGCAGGGCTGTCAGGAGGTAGTAGTTCTGACCCGACATGGCCGTCTCAGCCCTCCTTGGCTTGCTCGCCGGAGGCGGCCTTGGCGAGCACTTCGCGAAGGTCCGGCCCGACCAGGTCCATCAGCGTGGCCACCAAGCTGTCACGGGTGATCTCCACCGTCGAGCCGCGGCAGGTGTACTCGAAGCCCGCGTCGGCGAGTGTGCCTTTGAGGTCTATCGACGGGCGGACCTTCTCGACATTCTCACGCCCGATCTCCGCCATGGCCCAGCTTACGAGCTTCTCTCGCATCTCGGCCGAAACATTGATCTTCAGGGTGTCCTTGCACTGGAAGTCGCTCGTGACGTAGAGCATTACGATCTCGTGCAGGAGCTTGCCTAAGAAGGTGGTGTCTTCAAGCTGCTGCCTGACGGCATGGCCAAGCACGGCGGTAAGAGCCAGGCTGAGGGATTGCTGGAGCCGAAGCGCGGCATCGCGGGCGGCCAGTTCCAACTCGCTCCGCCCGCGGGCGAGGGATTCCTCGGCCGTCTGTCGGCCATCGGCGACGATCTTCTCGGCCTGCTTCCTCGCCAGGGCCACGGTCTCTTTGGCCTGTTTCTCGGCTTCGGCACGGATGGTCTCGGCCTGCTCCCTGCCGGCCTGGACGCCTTCGGCTTGAAGCTTGGCAACAAAGGATTCGATGGTTTCCGCCATGAGGGACTCCATGTGTCTGCGAAGTTTCCGCGATGTTCCCGGGATGTCGCCGCACCACCGTTACTTATGTCATATCGGACTCTTCTTCGCCGGGCGTTAGGCCCAAGTGGTTTCAAAGCGGCATTGATAGGACCTGTTTTGGGAAAACGCAAGAAGCATTCTGCCGTGCGAGGCCGAAAAGAGTGGCCGGGAGCCGGGAGCCGGCGCCGTCCGATAATCCCAAGCGGTCGGACCCATTGGGGCAAGTTGCCGGCTACTACCTTCAGACCAGCCTTCGGAGCCTCATCGCGTAGACCACGTGCTGGGCTATCTGGGCCAGCGTGAACACCGAGCAGTCGTAAACGAGGTGGAATGCCGGCTTTCGCGGGTAGCGCATGGCGTAGACCCGTTGGAGATAAGCATGCTCGCGTTCCTTGGCCCTGACTCTCATGCGTGCCTCGGTCTCGGTGATGGCCTCGCGGAAGGCGACCTCCTTGACGCGCCAGTCCAGCGGGGCGTCGAGGCGAATGCTGATGCCGTTCGGCAGATCATGCGTGGCCCCCGCGCTGCCCTGGCCGATCAAAATGGCGTGGCCGTCCATCGCCAACGAGCGGACAAGCGAGGTGATCCTGTTGCGGATCTCGTAGCCGCTGGGCACCCGGTTCTTCCCGAGCGTGCGAAAGAAATCCAGAAACAGCCGGGGCGCGGTCCGCCGCTCCCGCTCGAGCATCTCCGTGGCAAGGTTCGTCTCCGTCGCCAGCCGCTCGAGGATTTCCTTGTGGTAGATCTTCCAGACGTGCCCCTCAGTAGTGACCTCGTCGTTGAGCACTTCCATCAGCAGAAGGCCCAGGGAAAAACCGTAACACCCGAATTGACGCGAGATAGTCACAAACGGGCCGGCGTGCTGGGCTTCCTTGGCCCGCGCCGTCTCTTTCGGGTGTTCCTGCATGTTGTCAGACAGGGACACCTTGGCCATCAGTAGACTCCTTACGGGAACCTTCTTGTGCTCAGTTACAGTCTAAGGCGCCAGGACGCCTGAAACCAAGCTCCAGACGAGAATCCTCATTGTTAGACCCAAAGCCACGGAGATTTGCAAGAGATATTTCCCCATTCTCCTTACTGCCCGTTGGGCTGGCCGAAGATCATCCGCCCGGCGGACGTCTGAAGGGCGCTGGTGACTGTGATCTCGATTTCCTTGCCAACAAAGTCGCGGGCCTGCTCAACCACAATCATTGTTCCATCTTGGAGATAGCCCACGCCCTGGCCCGTTTCCTCTCCCGGCCGGACGATCCTGACCTTCAGCGCCTCGCCAGGAAGGTACACGGCCCGCATCGCATTGGCCAAGTCGTTGACATTAACGACCTTCACGCCACGTAAGCGAGCAACTTTGTTGAGGTTATAGTCAGTGGTGACCACCCGCCCGTCCAGTTGGCACGCCAATGCCAGGAGTTTCTCATCAACGCCAGCGGGGGTTTCCACGGACGCCGCACTGGGGTCCAGTATCCGCACGTCCACGCTCTTGGAACTCTGAAGTTGCGCCAGGATATCCAGTCCACGCCTGCCACGGCTTCGCTTGAGCTTATCCTGACTGTCAGCCACGGTTTGCAGCTCGTTGAGGACGAAGCGGGGCACGATGATTTCCGACTCCGTGATGCCGGTTTCAACGATGTCGGCGATGCGTCCGTCGATGATGGCCGAGGTGTCAAGCAGCATTGGCTGGGCGCCCTTGGCCTGCCTGGCGAACTCGACGTATGGGATGATGAATCGGAAATCGTCCTTGGTCTGAAGAACGAAGCTGACGCACAGGAACACCGTAGCGGCGCCGACAACGCCCTTGACGAGCTGGACGAGCTGGGGGTTGTCGAGCTCGAAGACCTTCACCCCAATGTCAACGACCAGGCTCAGCCCGTAGGCGATGACCATCCCGGCCAAGGTGCCGAAGAAAAGCCCGCTGAGCACCTGGAGGCGTTTTCTCCGCCAGAGCATGTCCGTCAGCACCAGCAGGAAGGCCGCAATGACAGGAACGAGAATGGTGGCGACCACCCAGGGCATGGTCATTCGCATGTCCCTTGCCGCCTGGAAGGACAAGGAAATGGAAATTCCCGTTACGGCCAGCAGAAACAATATCCGGACGAGATGAAGGATCATGGTCGCGCCATCCAATGAGAGCTGGTTGTTTTGTTATTTTCACGATTAAGTATGATATTGCTACCCATCTTCGGCTTCATGGAATATAACACCCCCGCCCGCCATCGGCCAGCATCTTTGTCGGCGGCGGGGCAGGAAGAAGCTCGCCGGGCTGCGGGATAACCGGATGAACATTTCCGGCGAAACAATTGACCGGGGGTGTATGCTGACGATAATGTCTTTATTGGCCCTGCGTACCCGAAAGGAATGCCCGATGGCTATTCAAGAATGGTCTGAAAATATCGTCGTGGTGGAATTGGCCGACGATCCCCAGTTCACCGACGAGTTGACCAGCGTGACGGACCTGGTGGAGAGGAAAGCCCGGCACGTCGTGCTCAACTTCGGTGTCGTCGGGTTCATCAACAGCTCCAACGTCGCCAAGCTTCTGCGCCTGCGCAAGGCAATCAACATGCAGGGCCGCAAGCTGATCCTGTGCGAGGTCAACACGCAGGTCTGGGGCGTCTTCCTGGTTACGGGCCTGGACAAGATTTTCGACTTCACCAACGATACTGCCACGGCCCTGGCAACGCTTCAGCTCGGATAGCCGGGCAGAGGAACGGCGGAACCCGGAACAGCAAACAGCGGGACCGGGAACCCGGGACCGGGTGAACCGCGGCTTTTCCTGCTTTCATGGGCCAACTTCCACCATTGCGCCGTTCCCTTACCCTAA
>CAZSBS010000120.1:0-14268 GCA_964605095.1 uncultured Planctomycetaceae bacterium
GGACTTTTGGTTCTCGCTTGCTCCAGGGCTCGTCGCGATGCGGCGGGCCTTTTTCATTGGTGGTCGGTAGCCGGTAGCCCGTAGCCGGTGAAAAGAAGAAGCAGGTTACTGGCCACTGGCTACCGGTCACTGGCTACCGGCTACTGGCTACCGACTACCGCCCACCATGTCTTCGGGGCTCTTGCCGAGGCGTTTGAGGAACTCCGCCTCGTCGATGATCTCCACGCCGAGCTTGCGGGCCTTGTCGGCCTTGGAGCCTGCGCTCTCCCCGACCACGACGAAGTCGGTCTTGCTGGACACGCTTGACGCCGACCGGCCGCCGGCAGCCTTGATCGCGTCGTCGGCGCCCGTGCGGCTGAAGAACTCCAGTATGCCGGTGACCACGACGGTCATCCCCAGAAGCGGTGACTTCGGCCCGGCGTTGATGGCAGGGCTGGCTGACGTCATCTTCACCCCGGCACCCTTGAGGCGGGCGATGATTTCCCTGCCGGCCTCGCTGCATAGGAACGCATGGACGCTCTCGGCGATGACCGGGCCGATCTCGCTGACCTGCGTAAGGTCCTCGACGCTCGCGGATGCCAGCGAGTCGATATCGCCGAAGTGCCGGCTGAGCACCTCAGCCGCCCTGCCCCCGACGTGCCTCATGCCAAACGCCGCGATCAGCCGTTCCAGTCCGCGTTTCTTGCTCGCCTCGATGCCGTCCAGCAGGTTCTGCGCGGACTTCTTGCCCATGCGATCCAACTCGACGATCTGGTCCCTATTCAGCGAGTATAGGTCCGCGAAATGCTGGACCAGGCCCTTGCCGACGAGCTGGTCGACGACCGCGGGGCCGAGGCCTTCGATGTCCATCTGGTTTCGCCCCGCGTAGAACTCCAGCCGCTCGCGGATCTGCGCGGGGCACTCGGGGTTCAGGCACCGCAGATACACGCCGCCCTCGTCGCGGGCTACGGGCTTGTCGCAACTGGGGCAGTTGCCCGGCGGGATGATCGGTCTGGTATCGGCCAGGCGACGGTCGGCAAGCACGCCGACCACCTGCGGGATGATCTCGCCGGCCTTTTCGACGAGGATCGTGTCGCCAACGTGGACGCCCAGCCGCTCGACCTGGTCGAAGTTGTGTAGCGAGGCGTTCGAGACGGTCGTGCCTGCAAGCTGAACCGGATCAAAGTGCGCCACTGGCGTAATGGTGCCAAGCCGACCTACCTGGAAGTCCACGCTTTGCAGGACCGTCTCGGCCCGCTCGGCCTCGTACTTGTAGGCGATGCACCAGCGCGGGTATTTGCTGGCGGCGCCGAGTTCATCGCGTAGTTGCAGGTCGTCAACCTTGACGACCATGCCGTCCGTTTCGTAGTCGATCTGCTCACGGCGTGTCAGCCAGTCGGTGATTGTCGCCAGCACCTCGTCGATGTTCTTGCAGAGCGTCCAGTGCGGGTTTGCAGGAATGCCCCAGGAGGCGAGCTTCCGCATGGCGCTGCTGGCGGTCGGGGCGATCGGCTCGGAAAGCTCGCCGAACCCGTGTGCCAGGAACGCCAGATGCCGCTCGGCCACGAGTCTGGGGTCGAGTTGCTTGAGCGTCCCGGCCGCCCCGTTGCGGGGATTGGCGAACGCTTCCAAGCCTTTGGCGGCACGGGCGGCGTTGCAGGCGTCGAACGCGCTTCGCGGCCAGTACACCTCGCCGCGGACCTCTATGACCTCGGGCAGGCTCTCGCCGGGCTTGCCTTCGAGCGTCAGCGGAATGGCGCGGATTGTGCGCGCGTTGTTGGTGATGTCGTCGCCGCGTTTCCCGTCGCCGCGCGTGGCCGCCACGGTCAGCCGGCCATGCTCGTAGCGAAGCGACACAGCCAGGCCGTCTATCTTCGGGTCCACGAGGTACGTCACGTCGTCGCGCCCGATGGCCTTTCGGACGCGGGCGTCGAACTCGCGGACCTGCTCCTGGTTGTAAGTGTTGTCGATGCTGAGCATCGGCTTGGAGTGCTCGACGGAGGTGAAGCCCTCGATGGGCTGCCCGCCGACGCGCTGTGTTGGCGAGTCCGGCGTGGCAAGGTCCGGGCGGCGGGCCTCGACGGCCTTGAGCTCGTCCATGAGCAGGTCGTACTGCCGGTCGGAAACATCCGGGCTGGCCTCGACGTAGTACAGCCGGTCGTGCCGCCGGATCTCCTGGCGGAGTTGCTCGGCGCGTAGGGCGTCTGTGTCCTTTTCCTCGCTCATGCTATTGCGGCTTGGGGATCAGGCAGAGGAACTTGAGGTCGTCGCTGCCGGTGTTTCTGAACTGGTGGTCGTCCTCGGGCGCGACGTACACGCACTGGCCCGGGCCAAGGGGCAGCTCGCCCTCGGCGGAGACTATCGCCCCGCTGCCGCTGAGGACGAAGACCTCGTGCTCCCACGGATGCGTGTGGCGCGGCGAGTGCCCTCCGGGCGCGATGATGAACTGCCGCATGTGGAAGTTCGGCGCCCCGTCGGCGTCGTGGATGAGCAGGCGGATCTGCACGCCGCTGGCGCCGGCAGCGTCCACCGTTTCGGCCTGGACCTCTTCGGCCACTTTGATCTTCATAGTTGCGCTCCCGTTTCCGTGTGCATGCAGGCCCGCGGTCAGATCACCTGCCCGTCGCCGGACCTCGCGTATATCCACCTCTCGGCGATCAACTCGTAGTCGACCAGTTCGCCCGGGGCAAAGAAAAGCGGTATTTCCCGTGCGGCGGCCTCGGGCGAATCGGATCCGTGAATGAGATTGTAGCGTCTGCTCATGCCGAAATCGCCCCGGATCGTCCCGCCGGGGGCGTCCGGGCCGAACGTCGGGCCCATCAGCGTGCGGCAGACGCCGATGGCCCCGGCGCCCTCCAGCACCACCGCCACGACGGGCGAGGCGGTGATGAACTCCACAAGCGCATCGTAGAAGCTCTTGCCCTCGTGGACGCTGTACATCCGCCGGGCAAGGTCGCGCGAGACGCTCAGGAGCTTCATTGCGACGATCTTGAGCCCCTTTCGCTCGAACCGGCCTACGATCCGCCCGACGAGTTGGCGCTGCACCGCGTCGGGTTTCAGGACGATAAGCGTACGTTCCATTGACATTTACCGGGTCCTCTATGCCCTCGGCCACTATTGGCCGGGAGAGAAACTCTAGACCGCCCCATCCGTCGGGTCAAGAGGCAGGCCAGGCAAAGGATGGTATGGCAAAGGGCGCAATCGCGTCGTTTGCCGCCCGGCATGCTATCACCATCGCCGCCCGGCCTGTAGAATACGCCGCGTTGGTTTTCGCAGAGGCGCCATGACCTGGAAGCATAAATCCTACGATGCGGTGCCGGCCCTGAGCATTCGGGGCCCGCACCTGCGCCACGCGCTGAAACTGGTGACGGTCAGCTCGATGTTCTGCGCGATATGGGTGGCGTGCATATCCGGCAGCCAGATGAGGATACTCGCGGGCATGCTGGGCTTCGGCGACCTGGCCTTCGGCCTGATGGCCGCCCTGCCGTTCATCGCGACTCTCGGCCAGCTTGCCGCGTCGCTGCTGATCGAGCGGACCGGACTGGTCAAATACCAGTTCATGCAGTTCGCCCTTATCCACCGCGGGCTTTGGCTGGCGGTGGGGCTGGTGGGATTGCTGCTGCCGGCGCCGTCGGGAATCGCGATTGTCGCGGTGCTGTCGATCATGGGCGTCAGTTGGTTCACGGCCGCTCTTTCCGGTCCGCCCTGGCTGACGTGGATGGGCGCCCTTCTGCCCCGCCGTGTTCGCGGGCGGTTCTTTGCCAACCGCGAACGGCTCGCGCTTGGCACAGTGTCCGTCACGGTGCTCCTGGTGGGCCTGCTTATGGACATCGTCTACGATCCCAATGGCCCGCCATATCAGCCGACAGCCATGTGGACCATCGCCGGCATCCTCGCCGTGGCGGCGATTTGCGGAATGGCAGACATACTCTTCTATCGCCGTGTTCCCGAGATCCTGCCGGCACCGTCACCCGAAGCCCAGCACCGCCGCGAGGACCCCGACCAGCAGCTTTACAACGGGCAGCCGGCGTCGGGCACGACGGGGCTTGGTCGCTGGAAGGCCCTGCTGCACGACCTGCTCATCGAGCCGCTGAGCAACCGCGTCTTTCGCAGCTACGTCCTGTTCGGCGCCACGCTGACGTTTTCCGTCACCTGCTCCGGCTGGTACATCTGGCTCAACGCGATGGACAACCTGGGCTTCAGCAGCCTGGCCACCAACTCGCTGTTCCTGGTCATCGGCCCGGTAGCGGGCATTTTCGCCGCGCGAGCCTGGGGCCGGGCCATCGACCGCTGGGGCCGAAGGCCCGTGCTCGTCCTGGGCACCATCGGTATATGCCTGTCGCTGGTGCCCTGGTTGTTCATCTCCCGGCAGACGCCCGCGCCGGACTTCGCCGTCCGCGGCGCAACCTGGGCGCTTTCGCAAATTGGCCGGGCCTTTGGGCGGGAAGGCTGGGCGAGCCCGGAAACCGCCCTACCGGTCGGCGCGTACCTTTGGAGCGTCCTTGCCTGCATCATCGGCGGGGCCACTTGGCCGGGGGTCAATGTCGCCCAGACGAACATAGTGCTGGGCTTCTCCGAAGGCACCGGCAAGAGCCGATACATGGCCGCCTCGGCCGTGCTCATCAGCGTTGGCGGCGCCCTAGGCGGCCTTGTCGGAGGGGTCATGACGAGCTCGCTGGAGGGCCTCCATCAGCACCCACTTGCCTTCGGCCCGGTGGCGTGGACGAACTGGCACCTGTCGTTTGTGCTGGCCATCGCCGCCAGGCTGCTGGCGATGTTCTGGCTCTACGGCATGCCAGATGCCGGCGCGACGCCCGTGAGAGCAGTCGCGCGCCAGATCAGCGCAAACGCCTACAACAACATCGTCACGACCGTGTTCTACCCGCTTCGCGTTTTCGGCTGGCGACGCAGCGGCAGGCCGACTGGCGGACAGGATAGGCAGAAGTAAAAGAAGAAGAAGCGGATTACCGCAGAGGCACAGAGGCACAGAGGGTTAGAAGAAGAAACGAGACTTACGTATTGAGTCTCTTTTCTGTTTCTTGGTTCTCATCCCAAAAACGTGGTCGGAGGATGTTAGGGCTTGCAGGAAGAAGAAACAGAATGCGTTTATCGCTTAAGGCCAACGGCATATTAACAAACAGGCGGCCTTCCCGAAGGAAAACCGCCCGTGCCGTATGGCGCCATCGCGGCGATCGGGTCGCTCGCCGGCGTTGCCCTATCCTCCGCGATGGCAGGCATAATATACCCGCACCTGCCGGTGGCTGTAACGCGTTAAACGCAAAACGGTTATCCAGCAGAACCGGCATCTTGTTCACCACGATTTGTGGATGAGATCCGAAAAAATGCTAATGGATGGCGGAGGCGCGATTCCGGCGACAGCCATCGTCCTCGTCCTCGGCTTTTCGTTTCTTCGGGTGTGCCGAAGGCTCACGTCCGATTGCGGTCAATTGCTTCTTCTGTTTCTTCTGCTTCTTCTTCTACTCGCACGGCCCGACCGAGATGATCGTCTCCATCGTGTGCGTTTTTCCCGGCGGGATCGCCGCGGCGTCGTCCAGGGTGTTGGCGGTCTCGATGCAGAGCATCTCGGGCCATTCATCGTCGCCGAAATCGGGCATGGCGGCAGCCTTGGCGATCCACGGGTTCCAGACCACGGTGGACTTCGAGCCGCGCTTGGTGATGCGGATATCGCGGCCCATTTGCGGATCATGCAGCACGACCTCGCCGGCGGAGTTCACGTAGACGCGGTCGGTCTGGGCGGCGAACGTCAGCGGCTCTGGACCCTGCAAGGCCCGGGCGCCGGTCAGCTTGCTCCAGTACGCCGCACCGGCCAGGCCCGTCACGCGGACCTTGCGAACGTCCGAAACCCGGAAGTACGTGTGCAGCGCCTCGTTCAGGACAAGGCCCTTGTGGCCAAGGTTGAGCATCTCGGCCGCAACCGACAGCGACCGCCCGACGGTTACCCGCACTCGAAGCTCGAAGTCGCCCGGCCAGTTCTCGGCCGGAGGCTCTTCGAACTTGCCCCACAGCAAGGCCGAGACGCCCCCGCCGTCGTTCATCGCGACGCTCTCGACGTTCAGACAAGTCAGCCGGACGTAGCCGTGCATCGGCGCCGACGGGTCGCCTTCGAGCGGGCCGAACCACGGAAGGCAGATGGGAATGCCGCCGCGAATGGGCTTGCCGATCTCGTAGTGGCTGGCCCGGCTGAGCCACAGCACATCCTTCCCGCCGACCGGGGTCCAACTCGTGACGTGCCCGCCGAGCAGGTAGACCTCGGCGACCGATCCCTCGGCCGCGATCACCAACTTCGTCAACTCGCCATTGCCATCCGCGAACTCCGCGATGCCGGGAATGCCGAATTGCCGGTTCAGTTCATCAATGTTCATATCGCTTTCCTCCCGATTACCGCGACGAATCGTCCGGCGGCGTCGCCCTCGGCGCGGTAGCTTGGGTATGTCTCGTTGTTGCAGATCGTGCAGACGCCTGCGGCGGCGATGTTCGCGCCGGGGACGCCCGCGGCCTGGAGCTGCTGGCGGTTGGCGCTCCAGAGGTCGAAGATGAACTTGCCTCCGCTGACGCGGAAGAATCGCTCGGCCATGAGGCCCAGTTCTCGCACGGCCGCGTCAACCACTTCGGGGCCGACCCTGTAGCAGCACGGCCCGGCCGAGGGGGAAATGCCGGCGACGAGGTCCTCGCCGCGGCAGCCGAAGTCGGCATGGAGCTTCTCGACCATGCGGGTTGTCACTTGCTTGACGGTGCTTCGCCACGAGGCGTGTGCTATACCGACGGCCCTTGAGGCTGAATCGGCAACGAGCACGAGCGGGCAATCGGCGCTAAAGCACATCAGGCCGAGGCCGGGCGCGTCGGTGACCAGCCCGTCGCCCTCGCCGACAAGCCCAGGGCCATCGACTCGATGAACGGTGTTGCCGTGGACCTGCTTGCAGAACGCGACGCCGTCGAGTTCCATCGCGGCGGCAACCTGTCGGGCGGCGTCGTCGCGGTCGTCGGCTGCAATACGCACGTCCAACCCGCGGCGCGTCGTTACGGCGTGGGCGAGGTTGGGAATGGCTGAGAGGTTGCTAAACCGCCCCACCTGCCAGCCCGGCCGCAACGTCACCAGTTCGTACGGTTTGCCGCCGTGGCCCAGCGGCGCGGCATCGCCCGGCTGGCTTGAGCTTTCATCGTCGGACATCGAGCAGGACCTTTATATTCTCGCCGCTTCGCGCGGCCTCCATCGCGGCCAAGCCGTCTGTGAGTGAAAACTCCGCGCTGATAAGTGCCGCGACGTCCACCTCGCGTCGGGCCAGGGTGGCGATTGCTTCCGGGAACGGACCGCACCTGGAGCCCACGACGGTGATCTCGTCGATTACCAGTGGTGCGAGGTTCAGCCCGCCGGTGGCGGCAAAAGTGCTCTTAAGGACGATCGTGCCTCGCGGGCGGACCGTTCGCATCGCCAACTCGAACCCGGCCGCGCTGCCCGTCGCGTCCACGACCACGTCGGCTGCCTTGGCGGGGACAAAGTCGCTTTCAAGCATGGTTTGGACGCCCTGTTTCTCAGCGGCCTCGAGCTTGCCCACATGCCGGCCCACCATCACCATCCGCCGCAGCCTAGGGCGAAGCACGCGGACGATTAGCTGCGCCAGCCGACCATCGCCGAGCACCACCACGCGGTCCGACTGGGCGAGCTTGACCTGGCGGATAAGTTGAAACGCCGCCGCCAGCGGCTCGACGAAGACCGCCTCGCTGTCGCTCACGGCCTCGGGCACTTCGTGGCAGTTTCTCGCCGGGACGGTCACGTACTCGGCGAAGCATCCATCCCGCCTGTCGATGCCGAGGACCGTGCGGTTGCGGCAATGGTTGGCCAGGCCGAACTTGCACATGTCGCACTTGCCGCAGATGCAGTTGATCTCGGCCACGACGCGTTTGCCGGCCCACTGCCGCGATCCCCCCACGGCCCTGCCGACAAACTCGTGGCCCATCACGCCGCTAAAGTCCATGTAGCCCTTTACGACCTCCAGGTCGGTCGAGCATATCCCGGCCTTGCTGACCTCGACGAGCACCTCTCCGTGCGTGCAGCGCGGCTTGGGGTAATTCGTCCGCATAACCACCTTGCCGTCAAAACACATCGCGAGCATGGACTTCTCCGAAGACTTGCTGGAGCCGGAATGTTACGGCTTTGGCGGCCCGGGCGCCACTGGGTTCGCCGCCTTGGGCGTGACAACATCCGCTTTCGGCGCCGCCGTTGGCGCCGCTGAGGCCGGCCTGGTCGCCGGCGGGCCGGCGGGTTTGCTTACCCGCATCCAGTCCCACCAGGGCGCCTTGTCCGGCTGCGCTGCCTTTGGCGCCAGCGTCTGCGCGCCGACCATGTCCGCCCAGTTCTGGCCGTCGTAGCCGAGGTCCTTTCCCACGATCTCCACCAGCGACCCGTGGGCCTGGTATCGCACGGAAAACGCCTTGTCGGACAGGCAGTCCACCAATGCCCGCGCCACTGCTATATTGCGATGGTGCCGCAGCGCCCGACAGGAATTGGCGCGAACGTCCTGGTCGACGTCGTTGAGCACGCGGTTTCGCAGCGCCGGGGCCGAACTGTTGTCGTAGACCTTGTCCAGGGCCGTGGCCGCGTCCTGGCGGACAGTAACGTCGGTGTCCATCAGTGCCCGCGTCACGTCCGGGGCGTAGTTTGGGTCATGCGCCCGGCCAAGCGCCCGGACGGCCGCGGCGCGGACAAGCGGGTCCTTGTCGGTTTTCAGCAGGGCCGCGTAGCCCTTGAGGTACGGCTCCTTGAGGCCCCAGTCCTTCGAGCTGAGGCCCACGACGCCCTGGCGGCGCCTGTCGGGGTCGTTGGGGTCGAAGGCCCATGCCACCAACTTGGTGGGCGATGGGCCCAAGATCTTCTCAGCCATGCTGACGTTCCCACCGTCGCCGCCCTTGGAGCAGCCGCTCAGAACAGCCGCCAATAAAGCAAAGGCGGCAATAGGTAACAGGTAGCAGGTAATAGGGAAAGAGGATGCCCGCGGGCCCAGGGACTGCAATCCTTGGAACCGATGCGGCGCCTCTTCACGCTTTCGGGCGAACCGAAGGGTCATGTTCGACTCTTTACCTTCCTATACGCTACCGCCTGTGCCCCTGCTCGCTGAAGCGAGCAGGCCTCAGAAGCTAAAACAGGCGCTCTTATCACCCGTTCCGGGTTCCGCCGTTTCTTCCTTTTCTTCTACTGGCCACCAATTCGTCGTGATTCCAGTTCATCGGTCCCCACGAACTCCACGTGGTCTATTTTTCGCCCGCCAAACCGCTCGCCCAAAACGGCGAACCGCTCGGCATTGTCAGTTGTGTAGCATCGCAGCGTGCCACACCCGGAAGGGTTGTCGAGCCCGGAGGCCAGGAGCCTGCGGCGCGCCTCGCCGGCGGCGGCGCTGGCACTGCTGACGAGCTTGACGTCAGGGCCCATGAGCTTGCCGATTGCCCCGGCCAGCAGCGGGTAGTGCGTGCAGCCGAGGATCATCGCGCCACACCGCCGACGCTGCATGGCGCGAAGGTAGTCGCAAAGGACGTTCAGGACGATCGGGTCGTCCTGGTCGCGCCCCTCCTCGACGATCGGGACCAGCAGCGGGCACGCCTGAGCCATCACCTCTCGCTCGGGCGCCAGCCTGGCGATCTCCCGTTGGTAGGCCCCGCTCTTGACGGTGGCCTCCGTGCCGATCACGCCAATGATGCCGTCAGTCGCCGCCACGGCCGCGGCTGCGCCCGGACGGATCACGTCCACAACGTCCACCGGACTGGCCGCGACGAGCTGCTCGTACGCCGCCGCCGTCGCGGTGTTGCAGGCAACGACGATCATCTTCGGATCGAAGCCCAGCAGGAACGACATGTCCTCCAGCGCGAACCGCCGGATCGTCTGGAGGCTCTTGATGCCGTAGGGAACGCGGGCGCTGTCGCCAAGGTAGACGATGTCCTCGGCCGGCATGATCTCCGTCAACTCGCGCATGACCGTCAGGCCGCCCAGGCCGGAATCGAAAACCCCGATGGGTCGGGGATCGCTATGTAACTGCTCTTGGCTTGTCACGCTCGAAGCTTACCCGAACCAGCCGCGGTTACGCAAGACGCTTGGCCGAGATGCGCCTCTCAGAACACCGTGTACATCCACGCCCCCACCCCGCTGCCGGACAGTAACACCAATACGCCCATCAGCAGGATAATCACGACGATAGGCAACAGCCACCACTTCTTATTGTGCTTGAGGAAGTCCCAGAACTCCAGAACGAGTCCAGGCCTGCGCGACCGCCCGGCCTGCACGAACCGCTCCGCCTGTCCATTGTCGTCAGCCATGGCCGACCATTGTAACGAGTGTGTTGGACAATTATATAGATTCCTCCGGCAACGACGCTCCCAAGTCCAGCCCCGAATGCCGAAGGCCCCCGACGGGGGGCCGGGGGTCCCGGCGCGCCGGGACCATCGGCCCTCCGGGCCTCCAAGCTTGTTAAGGGAAATGGACGGCCATCAGAATTGCCGGTAGTAGCGCCGCACGTCGTCCACGGGCCGGCGCGGAGTCCAGTAGGTTTTCGCCGACGCATCAAACCTCCGGTGCAGCACGTCCCGGCCAATAAGCCTGAACACCAGCGATATCGGCGTGAAGACTCCGAAGTACAGCACCGCCAGGATCACGAAGGAAACGACAATGCCGATCGGCAGACCGATGGCTGAGATTGCGATGTAGAAAGGCAAGAGATACTTCGGGCGCAATATCGCCAGCAGTGTCCAGATGCCGATGGCTCCCCATATGACGGCGACGATCGTCGCCTTCTGCGGGCCCGCGGCGCTTTGCGCGATGACCTTCGCCGTCGCGCCCGCCGCCAGCAGTGCGAACACGACCGTCCCAGCCAGGCCGAACAGGCGAAGCTGGCGTTTGTCGGGCTTCCAGTTTATTTCCACAAGGGCCATAATCGTCGTTTCTTCTTCGGTTTCCCAACCGGTAGCTACCAATATCTCTTTCTTCTCTGCGTTCACCGCGGCCTCCCGCAGGGACCGTTGGTCTGCGTGAAATCTTCTTCTTTTTGGGCTCTCAATCCGGCGCGAATCTCGCCAGGTGCTCGTCCACGTCGACTGTTTTCCCGGCCGGCTGATCGGCCTTGTATGCGACACAGTTTTCCAGCACCAGCACGTCCATGTTGGTGGCGAGGAAGCACCGCCACGCGTCGGCGGGCGAGCAGACGATCGGCTCGCCTCGCACGTTGTAGCTCGTGTTTATCAGCACACTGCAGCCGGTGCGGTCGCGGAAGCGCCGCAGCAGTCGGTGGAACCGCCCATGCCGCTCGGCGTCTACGGTCTGCACGCGGGCCGAGCCGTCCACGTGCGTGACGGCAGGGATTGCCGAACCCGCCGCGGCAGTCGCCGACATCAGCCGGGCGACGACGTCGTCGGGCTCGCCAGCCAGCCTGCCGCCTGCCGCCTTGGCGCCCCGCACGGGCACCGTCAGCAGCATGTACGGGCTTTCGACGCCGTCGGGCAGGTCGAACCACTGCCGGGCGTCCTCGGCCAGGACGCTCGGCGCGAACGGCCTGAACGACTCGCGGAACTTAATCTTGCGGTTCAACAGCGACTGCATCCTGGGGTTGCGAGCGTCGGCGAGGATCGACCGGTTGCCCATGGCGCGCGGGCCGAACTCCATCGGCCCGTGGAAGTGCCCCACCACCATGCCGGCCTCGATTGCGCGGACGATCTCGTCGAGCAGCGCATCCTCGTCGGCACGGATGTGGAACTTTGCCCCGACGCCGGCGAGAAACTCGCGGGCCTCGTCGGCCGACCATGCCGGGCCAAGCAGCGAGCCGTGCTGGGAGTCATGCACGCCGTCGGCGTGCCGCGGCTTGTCCAACAACTGGTGCCAGACAAACATCGCCGCGCCGAGCGCGCCGCCGGCGTCACCCGCGGCCGGCTGAATCCAAATCCGCTCAAATATCCCTTCCCGCAGGATTCGCCCGTTGGCGACGCAGTTCAGGGCGACCCCGCCAGCCAGGACGAGATCCTTCATTTTCGTCTCGGCCGCGATGTGCCTGGCCATCCGCAGCATGATCTCCTCCGTAACGGCCTGGATTGACGCCGCAAGGTCCATCTCGCGTGTTGTCAACTGCGCCTCGGGCTTTCGCGGCGGACCCCCAAAAAGGCGATCGAACGCCCGCGAGGTCATCGTCAGCCCGGAGCAGTAGTCGAAGTACCGCATGTCCATGCGGAAGCTGCCGTCGTCCTTCAGGTCGATGAGCTTGTCGAGGATCACATCGCGGTATCGCGGCCGGCCGAACGGCGCCAGGCCCATCAGCTTGTACTCGCCGCTGTTGACGCGGAACCCGCAGAAGTACGTGAAGGCCGAGTACAGCAGCCCCAGCGAGTGAGGGAACCGCAACTCGTGCGACAGTTCAATCCGGTTGTCGCGCCCGACGCCGAAAGACGCGGTCGCCCACTCGCCCACGCCGTCGACGGTCAGGATGGCGGCCTGCTCGAAAGGCGACGGGAAGAACGCCGCGGCCGCGTGGGACTCGTGGTGCTCGGGGAAGACGTACCGGCCCTTGTATCGCGCGGCCGCTCCGCCGCCGGCGCCGCCCAGGCCGCGGTCGATCTGACTCGGCGTGTGGAGCTTTTGTCGCAGCCAGAGCGGCAGTGCCCGTGTGAACGCCCGGAACCCTCGCGGCGCCACTGCCAGCCAGGTCTCCAGCAGCCGCTCGAACTTCAGCAGCGGCTTGTCGTAGAACGCGACGTAGTCGATATTGGCCGGGGTGATTCCCCCTGCCCGCAGGCAGTATTCGACGGCCCGGGCGGGAAAGCCGCTGTCGTGCTTGATGCGGGTGAATCGCTCCTCCTGGGCAGCCGCGACTATCACCCCGTCGCGCACCAGGCAGGCGGCGGAGTCGTGGTAAAACGCGGATATGCCCAGGATGTCCATGAATGCAGTCTACCCTAAGGCCACATCCAGCGTCATCATTATCGCGAAGCCCACTATCACGCCCATGGTGGCCAGGTCCACGTTGCCCTTGTTCTGGCTTTCGGGGATAAGTTCCTCGGTTACCACGAAGATCATCGCCCCGGCCGCGAACGCCAGTGCGTACGGCAGCACGGCCGCCATGGATATGACGAGAAAAGCCCCGATCACGCCGGCGATTGGCTCGACGATTGCCGAAAGTTGCCCGTACCAGAAGCTTCGCAGGCGGCTCATGCCCTCGCGGCGAAGCGGCAGCGCCACGGCCGTGCCTTCGGGGAAGTTTTGCAGCCCGATGCCAATCGCCAGCGCAAGCGCCGCGCCGAGTTGAGCGGCGCGAGCCGCGCCGGTCATCCCGGCCGCGGCGCCGAACGCCACTCCGACGGCCAGGCCCTCGGGTATGTTGTGGATGGTGATTGCCAGCACCAGCAGCGTACTCCGCCGCCAGGATGTTTGAGGCCCCTCCGCCTTTGCAAGGCCGGGGTGCAGGTGCGGCAGGATGCGATCTATCACCCGCAGGAACACCGCCCCCAGCAGGAACCCCACCAGCGGCGGGATCCACTTCCATGTCGGGCCGTAAAGCGGCGAAGCCTCCGCCATGTCGATAGCCGGTGCCAACAACGACCAGAAGCTTGCGGCAATCATCACCCCGCCAGCCATGCCGAGCGACGCGTCCATGAACTTCTGGTTCATGCGTTTGGAGAAGAACACCAAGGCCGCCCCCGCGCCCGTAACGGCCCAGGTGAACAGCGTCGCTATCAACGCCTGCAAGATCGGATTCAGGTTGAAAAGCCAATCCATCCGCATCGCTCCCGTGTCCGGCCGGCCTGGAGAGCCCGCGGAGCCTGGCCCGGCCGCGACGTGAGCGTGAGCGTACCGACTGCGGCCGCACCGCACAACCGTTTTGCGGGCGGACCTTTCTTCGCCGGCATGGGTTTGCTAGATAAGCGCACACCAGACAGCGGACATCAGGAAGAATACTTCACGAGGCGATAGCTGAGGACGCTGAGAATAGAACAAGGAGACCCAGATGCGAACCAGCATGACTCGACGCGGGCTTCTCAAGGCACTCGGTTTAGGCGCGGCTGCCCTGGCCGTCGGACCGGCGATGCGGGGCGCGGCCATGGCCGCCGCTGCCCCGGCCGGGGCGGGTGGCAAAAAACTCAACTTCGTCTTCCTGTTCACCGACGATCAGGGCTACCAGGATGTCGGATGCTTCGGCTCGCCGTTGATCAAGACGCCAAACCTTGACCGCATGGCGGCCGAGGGCACCAAGTTCACGGACTTCTACGTTGCCGCCAGCGTCTGCTCGCCCAGCAGGCTGGCGC